>NZ_JBISAI010000010.1:0-233039 GCF_044391605.1 Kitasatospora sp. NPDC018619 | reverse complement strand
CAGCAGGCCCCGACGGGCCTGACGTGCGCGATACTGGGATTGAACCAGTGACCCCTACCGTGTCAAGGTAGTGCTCTCCCGCTGAGCTAATCGCGCCTGGTGCGGTGGTGTTGCAGCAGGCTCCGAAGGGCCTGTTACGGTGCGCGATACTGGGATTGAACCAGTGACCCCTACCGTGTCAAGGTAGTGCTCTCCCGCTGAGCTAATCGCGCCTGGTGCGGCGGTCCTGCAGCAGGCCCCGACGGGCCTGACGTGCGCGATACTGGGATTGAACCAGTGACCCCTACCGTGTCAAGGTAGTGCTCTCCCGCTGAGCTAATCGCGCGGGGAGGCGCCCCGGCATAACCGGGGAGCCTCTTGGAGGTGGAGACGGGATTTGAACCCGTGTACACGGCTTTGCAGGCCGTTGCCTCGCCTCTCGGCCACTCCACCAGGCAACACATGAAGAACGATCTTACACTGTTCTCCATCGAGCGGACGACGAGATTCGAACTCGCGACCCTCACCTTGGCAAGGTGATGCTCTACCAACTGAGCCACGTCCGCCTGTCTCCCGGGATCTTCACCGCTTTTCTTCGGCTGCGCTCCCTGGCGACGTGTTGAACTCTAGCGGATTCCCGGGCCAGCTAAAAATCCGTTCCCGCAGCATGCCGAGGGGATGGCCGCCGAGTGCCGTCCCGTCAGCCCTGCCGGTCGGCCCCGGGCCACCACCTGCGCTGCTCCCGGACGGTCATCCGCAGGTCACCCCGCGCACACCGGGGTGACGCACACGGCTGCTCGTACGCGGGGGCGCGAGCCCCGCCCGGCGCGCGCCCCCGACCTACACTTCAGGCACCGCCACCAGCACCACCGCGCAGGAGAACCGTGTCCGGCCAACCCGCCCCCCGCCCCCCGCTCGCCCGCTTCGGCGGCCGCCTGGCCACCGGACTGCGCGACGTCACCTCGGACCCGGCCGCCCTCGACTCCACCGGCTACTGGGCCGTCGCCTACGACTTCGAGGGCCGCCTCACCTGCGCCCGCTTCGAGCGGGTCACCTCCGCCCCCGCCCCGCCCTCCGGCGCCGGCTGGCGCGGCCCGGGAGCCGGCGACTGGCACAGCTCCCTCGACCGTGCCGCCTACACCGCCGGCGTCCGCCGCATCCGCGAGCACATAGCCGCCGGCGAGGTCTACCAGGCCAACCTCTGCCGGGTGCTCTCCGCACCGCTGCCCGACCCGGACCGCACCGACGTCGACGCCCTCACCGGCCTCCTCGCCCACGGCAACCCGGCCCCGTACGCGGGCACCGTCCGCCTGCCCGACCACGGCGTCGAGATCGCCACCGCCTCGCCCGAGCTCTACCTGCGCCGCAGCGGCCGCACCGTCTCCTCCGGCCCGATCAAGGGCACCGGCCGCACCGAGGACGACCTCCTCGACAAGGACCACGCCGAGAACGTGATGATCGTCGACCTGGTCCGCAACGACCTCGGCCGGGTCTGCGCGACCGGCAGCGTCACCGTCCCCGACCTCTGTGCCGTCGAGAAGCACCCCGGCCTGGTCCACCTGGTCTCCACCGTCGAGGGCACCCTGCGCGAGGGAGCCGGCTGGCCCGAACTCCTCGCCGCCACCTTCCCGCCCGGATCCGTCACCGGCGCCCCCAAGTCCAGCGCCCTGCGGATCATCGAAGCCCTGGAGACGGCCCCGCGCGGGCCCTACTGCGGCGCCGTCGGCTGGGTCGACGCCGACCGCGGCGAGGCCGAACTCGCCGTCGGCATCCGCACCTTCTGGATCGACCGGACGGATCCCGGCGCCCCCGTCCTGCGCTTCGGCACCGGCGCCGGCATCACCTGGGGCTCCGACCCCGAGCGCGAATGGGCCGAAACCGAACTGAAGGCCGCTCGCCTGGTCGCGATAGCGTCGGGCAGCGAACCCGGCGGCCCCGGCGGCGAGCCCGCCGGCGGATCCGCGCCGACCGGGGCCTGAGCCCCCACCGCCTAGGAGCAGCGCCCGATGCACGACAGCACCACGAGCTGGGTGAACGGCACCCTCGTCGACTCCGCCGACGCGGCCCTGTCGGTCCTCGACCACGGCCTCACCACCGGCGACGGCGTCTTCGAAACGGTGAAGACGGTCGACGGGCGGCCCTTCGCCCTCACCCGCCACCTCGACCGGCTCACCCGCTCCGCCCGCGGCCTCGGCCTGGCCGACCCGGACCACGACCTGGTCCGCGAGGCCTGCGCCCGGGTCCTCGCCGCCAACCCGGCGCCGCTCGCCCGGCTGCGGATCACCTACACCGGCGGCAACGGCCCGCTCAGCTCCGAGCGCGGCACCACCGGCCCCACCCTGGTCGTCGGCCTCAACGCGATCACCCGCCGCCCCGACGAGACCGCCGTCACCGTCGTCCCCTGGCGCCGCAACGAGCACAGCGCCGTCGCGGGCCTCAAGACCACCTCGTACGCCGAGAACGTCGTCGCCCTGGCCTCGGCCCACCGCGCCGGCGCCTCCGAGGCGCTCTTCGCCAACACCGCCGGCCTGCTCTGCGAGGGCACCGGCTCCAACGTCTTCGTGGTCCTCGGCGGCCGCCTGCTCACCCCCACCCTGGCCTCCGGCTGCCTGGCCGGCATCACCCGGCAGCTCGTCGTCGACTGGTGCGGCGCCGAGGAGGCCGACCTCCCGCTCACCGTCCTGCAGGAGGCCGAGGAGGTCTTCCTGACCTCGACCACCCGCGACGTGCAGGCCGTCACCCGGGTCGACGACCGCGAACTGCCCGGCATCGGCCCCGTCACCGCCAAGGCCATGGCCGTCTTCGCCGAGCGCGGCGGCGACGACCTCGACCCGTGATCCCCGCGCGCGGGAGAGCGCGCCGACCGGGCGGATAACCCTCCCCGCAGCGGGAAGGGAGCACCACATGACCACCACGCTGCGCCCCGAGGGCCCGGAGACACCCACCGCGGCCGGCGGCCGCACCAGACGCTGGCTGATCCTCTCCAACGGCCGCCCGGTCGGTGCCCTGCGCACCACCGCAGACCCTCAGGGCGGCCAACTCTGGGGCCGGATATCCGAGTTGGAGATCACCGAGGGCCGGGGCCGGGGCCGGGGCACCTTCGGCGGGCTGGCCGCCGAAGAGGTGCTGCGGACCTGGGGCTGCACCCGGGTCGACGTCGCCGTCCCCGAGTCGGCCGCGACGGCCCGGGGGCTCGCCGTGGCCCTCGGGTACACCGAGCGCGCCCTGACCATGTCCAAGCTGCTCACCGCCGCCCCCGAGCTGCCCGCCGGGCTGAGCGTGTGCCCGTTCGACCGGCCGGCCGAGCTCCGGGCCTGGTTCGAGCAGTCCGGGGAGGACTACGTCCGCATGCTGACGCAGTCCGGTCTCACCGAGGAACAGGCCCGCGCCCGGATCGCCGCCGGCCGGCAGGACCCCGCCGCCTCGGATCCCGAGGCCCCGGGCTCGGTGGTGCGCCGGCTCCACGGCGCCGGGGGCGGGGAGGAGCCGTACGGCCTGCTCTGGCTCCAGCTGCGCCTGCGCGAGCTGCCGGACGGCGAGCCGCTCGCCTGGGTGATGAAGGTGGAGGTGTCCCCGGCCCACCGGGGCCGGGGACACGGCCGCGCGCTGATGCTGCTCGCCGAGCGCGAGTGCCTGGCCGCCGGGGTGCGGCACCTCGGCCTCAACGTCTTCTCCGGCAACGAGCCGGCCATCCGGCTCTACGAGTCGCTCGGCTACCGGATCACCGAGCGCCTCTACGGCAAGCAGCTGTGACCCGACGTGGCGTCAGGACGCCTTCGCCTCCTCGATGACGGCCACGATCCGCTCGCGCAGCCCGTCCTGGCTCTTGCCGCCGTCGAGGCGCCGGCCGCCGATCACGTACGTCGGCGTGCCGGTGACGCCGATCGCCTTGCCCTCGGCCTGGTCGGCGTCGACGGTCAGCATGTGCCGGCCGTCGACCAGCGCGGTGTCCACCTCGTCGGCGTCCGCCCCGACCTGGCGGGCGACGTCCAGCAGCACCTGCTGCCCGCGCGCCTGCAGCTCCGCCGTGCGGGCCAGCAGCGCCTCCACGAACGGCCAGCCCAGGCCCTGGGCGAACGCCTCCTCGGCCGCCTCGGCGGCGGCGTAGGCGTGCTTGTGCTTCTCCAGCGGGAAGTGCCGCACCTCCACGGGCAGCGCGTCGCCGTACTGCGCGCGCAGCGCCCGTACGTCGTCCAGCGCGGTGTGGCAGTCCGGGCACTGGAGGTCGCACCAGAACTCGAGGCGGGGGAGGGAACCATCGATCATTCCCCCAGTGTTCCACTAGTGGGCGCCCGCTCCGGCCGGAGGTGCGCCCGAGGGCGGACCGAGAGGAAGCACCGATGACCTGGACGACCGGACACGAAGGAGCGGCTCCGTGGTGAGCGCGGCGATCAGCTTCATCCTCACGGCGGGCGGGGTGGCCTTCGCCGGGCTGCGGGCCTACCGGCGGCGCTTCCTGTCGGCGACCCGGTGGTTCGCGGTGGCCCTGCTGCCCGCCGGGCTCTACCTGACCGGGCTGTTCCCGCTGGCGAGCACGATCGGCCGGGAGTTCGCCGACTGGGCGACCAAGCTGGTCCTCGACCCACGGGTGTGGACCGGCATCGCGCTGCTGGGCGTCTCCGCGGTCCTGCTGGTCGCCACCCGCTGGGCGGGCCGCCGGGGCGCGGCGGCTGTGGAGGGCGGCCCGGAGCGCCTGGCCGCGGCCGGGCCGGCGCCGGAGCGCCCGGCGGTGGCGCCGACGCCCAAGGCCACGAAGAAGCCGGCCGCGGCCAAGCGGGAGGACGGCCTCGGGGACTTCGCCGACATCGAGGAGATCCTGCGCAAGCGCGGCATTTGAGCGGGACGGCCTGCGCCGGAGCCGGGCGGACCGCGGGGGCGGGTCAGGCGGAGGAGACGGCCTCCGCCGACCGCTGGCGCGCCCGGTACGCGGCGACGTGCAGCCGGTTGCCGCAGGTGCGGCTGTCGCAGTAGCGCCGTGAGCGGTTGCGGGAGAGGTCCACGAAGACCCGGGCGCAGTCCGGCGCCTCGCAGCGGCGCAGCCGCTCCCGCTCGCCCGCCATCAGGATGAAGGCCAGCGCCATGCCCAGCTCGGCGGCCAGGTGGTCGCCGAGCGCGGCGTGCGGCGCGAAGTAGTGGATGTGCCAGTCGTGGCCGTCGTGGTCGGTCAGCCGGGGCGTCGTCCCCGCGGCCGCGACGAGCGCGTTGACCAGCTCGGCGGCCTCCGAGGTGGACTCCGTCGCGAACACCTCGCGCAGCCGGGAGCGCAGCTCGTGCACCCGTCGCAGGTCGTCCTCGGTCAGCGAGTCGATCTCGCTGATCTCCTGGCGGACCACGAAGGCGTCCAGCGCGGCGACGTCCGGCAGCCGCTCGGCGCCGCACACCTCGGGTGCGGTGTTGAGCAGCTCCACGAGGATGCTCAGCGCGCACTCGGTGTCATGGGTGATCAGCACGTTGGGGGCTCCTCGCGCAGGGGGATTCCGATACCCCGCGTCCAGTCCACGGTTACCCCAGACCATACCGGGCCGCGTGCCGCTGGGGCGGCGCCTTCTTTCGAAGACGTGTGCGCAGGCCGACAAGGCGTACGAAACCGGACGCCGCCCGGGCCCCGAACCGGCGTGCTGGCCCCGCAGGAGCGTCCGAGGGCCCGAAGACGGCGGCGCCCGGCACCGGGGCCGGCCACCCGTGAGGATGACCGGCCCCGGTGCCGGGCGCCTGCGGTGCTGGGCCCGCTCCGGTGGGAGCGGGGCCGCTCACCGGCCCCGAGACCGCGACGTGCGCGGCTGAGTCCGCTGCCGTGCCCCCGAGTAGGACGGCAGCGATGACGGCAGGGGGTACGGCCCCGCCGACAGCGGGGCGTGACCGCCTCCGGGCGGGGTGTCAGCTTTCGGCGAGGATGTGGGACAGCTCCCGGTCGAGGTCGAAGTGACGGTGTTCGGTGCCGGGGGGCACCGCGGCGTCCGTCCGCTTGAGGAACGACTCAAGCGCCCGGGCCGGGGCCTCCAGCAGGGCTTCTCCTTCCGGAGAGCTCAGTGCGATGCAGACCACCCCTTGCCCGTGGCTGCGCGACGGCCACACCCGGACGTCGCCGGTACCGGTGGGTCGGTGCAGCCCCTCCGCGAGGAGATCTCGGGCGAACACCCACTCCACGGTCTCGTCGGCGCCCGTGTGGAACGTGGCGTGCACGGCATAGGGGTCGGCGGTGTCGTAGCGCAGGCCCGCGGGGACGGGCAGTGAGGACTCGCTGGACACGATGAGGCGCAGGTGCAGCTCGCAGCTGACCGTGGTGTTCATAAGCGCCATGGCCTTTCGCTCAGTGTGCGCTCGGGGAATCGCACGTCGGCGAACGGACCATCCCACCCCCAAGACCGATGTAAACCCCTCTGTCCCGATTCGGGCGCGAGTCGTACCCCTTACGGCGCATTGCGTAATCGCCCCGCAGCGGCCGGGCCGGGCATTACCCGGGCGCTACTTGCTTAGTTTCCTGGCATGACTGTGCGAAACGACAACGCGCTCGGGAACGCGGGAACGGGTGAACCGGACGTGGCGGTTGACGCAACCGGCGAGGGCGGACGGGCGGCCGGTCCGCGGCCCGCGGCCCCCGCGGACCGACCGCCGGTGCCGCCCCGGAACCGGCGGGTGGCGGTCTCCCCGGCAGGCCTCCCGGTGGGGGTGCCCCGGCCGGTCGCGTGGCCGCTGCCGGGGCCGGCCGGACGCGGGGGTCCGGTCCACCGGGCTCGGCCGGGCGCGCTCGGCCCCTGCGCCGGATCCGCCCCGCCCCCGCGCCGGATCCGCCGCGAGGCCGCCGGGGCCGCCCGGCGGGCCTGGAACCCCGGAGGCGCCGCCGTACCCCGCGGCCTGCCGCCCCCTGGCCGACCGGGGGGGCCGCCGCCCCCTCCCGGGCGGGCCTCGGACGGGGAGGGCGTTCGGAGCACCCTCCGGGATGCGGTAATGTTCTTTCTGCACCCGGGCGATTAGCTCAGCGGGAGAGCACTTCGTTCACACCGAAGGGGTCACTGGTTCGATCCCAGTATCGCCCACCGGAATGCATTGTGATATGTGAGGCCCAGTCGATTATCGACTGGGCCTCACGTGTATTTCCCGAATCCGCCTGAAGGGCCGTCGGTAATCGGCTGAGGCACAGTCACCTTCCGCGCGGGGCGCGAGTTCTGCGGAGGTGGCGGGGGCCCGGAACGGACGAGTTGTACGACCGCCCCCGAACGGTGCTACAGTTCATCTCGTTGCCCGGGCGATTAGCTCAGCGGGAGAGCACTTCGTTCACACCGAAGGGGTCACTGGTTCGATCCCAGTATCGCCCACCGGACAGCACGCAGGCCCTGACCAGGAAACCGGTCAGGGCCTGCGGCGCGTTCCGGGCCCGGGAGGCCGGGCCGCCGCGTCACGCCGCCGCCTCGCAGCCGTGCTCCGGCTCCAGCCGCCGCCCGCAGCCGCACCTGGCCGGGCGCAGTGGCCAGGACAGGTCCACCCGCTCCGGCGTCCCCGAGCGGTCGAACCAGTGCTGCAGCCCGCGTGCCTGCGCCGCGTGCCAGACCGCCTGCCGCAGGTGCAGCTCCGCCGCCGACAGCCCGCCCAGCGCCGCCGGGTAGCGGGCGCCGATCCGCCGGGTCAGCGCCAGCGCCGCCGCCGCGTCCGCCGCCGCGTCGTGCGCCCCCGCCAGCTCCACGCCGTAGTGGGCGCACAGGTCGGTCAGCGTCCGCCGGCCCCTGCGGTAGCGGTCCACGTGCTTGTCCAGCACCCGTGGGTCCAGCACCACCAGCCCGGCCGTGGCCAGTCCGCCGGTCAGCGTCAGCCCGTGGTGGCGGCGCAGCTCCCGGTCCAGCAGGGTCAGGTCGTAGGGCGCGTTCATCACCACCACCGGGCGGCCGGCCAGTGCCTCGGCCGCCAGCGCCCGGGTGACCTCCGCCACCACTGCCCGGGCCGGACGGCCGTGGGCGCGCACCTGCTCGTCGGTGATGCCGTGCACGGCGCGGGCGCCGTCCGGGATCGGCACCCCGGGATCGGCGAGCCAGGTGGTGGTCCGGGCCGGCGCACCCGGCGCGAGCTGGACGACCAGGGCGGCCGAGACGATCCGGTCGTTCTCGACGTCCACGCCGGTTGTCTCGGTGTCGAAGGAGGCGAGTGGTCCGGTGTACCAGTGCTGCTGCATGACGGCCCCTCAGACGAGCGTTGCGCCCGGTTGATACCCGGTCCTGACGCCTCTTCAACCCGTTTGGCCCAAGCCCGACCGGGGATCCTGCCCATGACTGTCCCGTTCGAATCGACCGACCCGTCCGGCCGGGACGGGCCCGAGCCGGGGGAGGCCACGGGGCGATGGCACTGACCCAGCCGCAGCCCGACGGGGCGGCGGCCGCCGTCCTGCGGGGGAACCTCGCCGTCACCGCCTGCATGGAGACCCTGCAGGTCGGCTACCTGCACGCGGTCGCCGCGGCGGCCGGCTGCTCGCTCTCCCAGCCGTTCCCGGACAACGGCATCGACTGGCACGTCAGCCACGGCTCCCGGGCCCACGCGGTGGACGACGAGGTCACCGTCAAGATCCAGCTCAAGGCGACCCAGCAGGTCGCGGCCGCCCCGTCCGGGCCGTTCTTCAGCTTCACCCTGGACAACGACCACCTGCGCAAGCTCGCCCGGCCCCGGGTCGCCGTCCCGCGGCTCCTGGTCGTGATGCTGCTGCCGCGCCGGGTCGACCACTGGCTGCGGGCCCGCCCGGACGCCCTGGAGCTGCGGCACTGCTGCTACTGGGTCAACCTGGCCGGCCACCCGGTCACCGGGCAGCGGCGCACCAACGTCCGGGTGCCCACCGACAAGGTCTTCGACGACCGCGCGCTCTGCGACATCATGGCCCGGGTCGGCGCGGGCGGCAGCCCGTGACGGCCCGGCCCCGGCAGGGAGGAACCGGACCCATGACACCGCCGCACGCACCGGGCGAACCGGCCCGGCCCCTGCCCGACCCGGCCACCGTCGACCCGGCGGTGCTGGCCACCCTGCTCGCCCGGCACGGCTGGACCCGCCGCGGGGGGCCGGCCGCCCGGTACGGTCGCTGGACCCCGCCCGACGACGAGCCCGGCACCAGCCTGCTCGTCCCGGCCGGGAGCGGCTTCGACGACGCCGTCGAACTCCTCACCGACGCCGTCACCGCCCTCTCCCGCTCCCGCACCCCCTCCGCCCGCTCGATCCTGCTCGCCCTCACCGTCCCCGGCGACGAGCTGCGCTGGCGCCGCGAGCCCTCCGGCCCCGCCGGCGCCGCCTCCTGGGACGGGGCCGAGCGGCTCCGGCGGGCGGCCCGCGGGATGCTCGCCGCCGGCGCCAAGGCCGCCCGCACCAGGGCCGGGTACTTCGGCGCCCGGCTGGACGGCCCGGCCGGGGACTTCCTGGACCGCGTGCTGCTGGTCGAACAGGACGCCGCCCTCACCGCCCTCACCCCCGCCCCCGAGGGACGCGCCGCCGTCACCACCCTGGTCCGCGCCCTGGAGGCGCTGCGCGACGCCGTCGACTACCGCCGGGTCAGCGGCGGGCCCGAGGCCTTCGCGAACGCCGTCCCGGCCGGCGTCAGCCGGGAGCTCGTCCGGGCCGTCGAGGAGCTGGTGCGCGACGCCACCGCCGCCCGGCTCACCGTCGCCTGGTCACCCGCCGCCGGGACGCCGGGCGGCTTCGGGGACCGCCGGATCGACCTCGACTTCTCGCCCGGCGACCTGCCCGCCCTGGCCGAGGCCGCCGACCTGCTGGAACGGCTCGAACCCGCGGTGGCCGTCACCGTGGTCGGCGTGGTCACCCGGCTCAAGCGCGCCGACCCGTCCGGCCCGGGCTCGGTACGGCTGCGGGTGCTGGCCGGCGCCGAGGTCCGCGAGCTCAAGCTCCGCCTGCCCGACCCCGACTACCGGCTCGCCGCCGAAGCCCACCTCGCGGGCCTGCCCGTCCGGGTCTCCGGCCGGCTGGACCGGCACGACGGCTTCCGCCGGCTGAACCGCCCGCACGGGCTGGAGCTCCGCGGCTGGGAGGAAGGGGACCGCGAACGGCTGCTGAAAGCGCTCGGTGAGACGGCGGAGGAAGGGGGGGAAGGGGCGTAGGTGGACGGCGGGGGCGGCGCGCTCGGTACCATCGTCACGCGCAGCGCAGTGTTGCGCCCTCTGAAATCCAGCACGTCAGGAGAGACCGGTGACGGACGTCCGGGTAACCATCAGCCGCGAACCCGATCGGGAAGAGCGCGTGGTGACGACGGGCACCACGGCCGCCGATCTCTTCGCCGACGACCGCTCGGTCATCGCCGCCCGCGTCGGCGGCCTGCTCAAGGACCTCGCGTACGCCGTCCAGGACGGCGACGAGGTCGAGCCCGTCGAGATCGGCAGCAAGGACGGCCTGGACATCCTGCGCCACTCCACCGCGCACGTCATGGCCCAGGCCGTGCAGCAGCTCTACCCCGAGGCCAAGCTCGGCATCGGCCCGCCGGTCAAGGACGGCTTCTACTACGACTTCGACGTCGAGAAGCCCTTCCACCCCGATGACCTCAAGGCCATCGAGAAGAAGATGCAGGAGATCATCAAGCGCGGGCAGAAGTTCTCCCGCCGGGTGGTCACCGACGAGTCCGCCCGCGAGGAGCTGGCCGCCGAGCCGTACAAGCTGGAGCTGATCGGCCTCAAGGGCTCCGCCGCCACCGCCGGCGAGGGCGCCGACGTCGAGGTCGGCGCCGGCGAGCTCACCATCTACGACAACCTGGACGCCAAGACCGGCGAGCAGTGCTGGGGCGACCTCTGCCGCGGCCCGCACCTGCCCAGCACCCGGCACATCCCGGCCTTCAAGCTGATGCGCAACGCGGCCGCCTACTGGCGCGGCAGCGAGAAGAACCCGATGCTCCAGCGCATCTACGGCACCGCCTGGCCGACCAAGGACGAGCTCAAGGCCCACCTGGACTTCCTGGTCGAGGCCGAGAAGCGCGACCACCGCAAGCTCGGCAACGAGCTCGACCTCTTCTCCATCCCCGAGGAGATCGGCTCCGGCCTCGCCGTCTTCCACCCCAAGGGCGGCATCATCCGCCGGGCCATGGAGGACTACTCGCGCAAGCGGCACGAGGAGGAGGGCTACGAGTTCGTCTACACCCCGCACGCCACCAAGGGGAAGCTGTTCGAGAAGAGCGGCCACCTCGACTGGTACGCGGACGGCATGTACCCGCCCATGCAGCTCGACGAGGGCGTGGACTACTACCTCAAGCCGATGAACTGCCCGATGCACAACCTGATCTTCGACGCGCGCGGCCGTTCGTACCGTGAACTGCCGCTGCGCCTCTTCGAGTTCGGGACGGTGTACCGCTACGAGAAGTCCGGCGTCGTGCACGGCCTGACCCGCGCCCGCGGCTTCACGCAGGACGACGCGCACATCTACTGCACCCGCGAGCAGATGGCGGAGGAGCTCGACTCCACGCTGACCTTCGTGCTCAACCTGCTCCGCGACTACGGCCTGACCGACTTCTACCTGGAGCTGTCGACCAAGGACCCGGAGAAGTTCGTCGGCAGCGACGAGACCTGGGAGGAGGCCACCGCGGTGCTCGCCGCCGTGGCCGAGAAGCAGGGCCTCCCGCTGGTCCCGGACCCGGGCGGCGCGGCCTTCTACGGCCCGAAGATCTCGGTGCAGGCGCGGGACGCCATCGGCCGGACCTGGCAGATGAGCACCATCCAGCTCGACTTCAACCTGCCCGAGCGCTTCGACCTGGAGTACACGGCGGCGGACGGCTCGCGCCGGCGGCCGGTCATGATCCACCGGGCCCTGTTCGGCTCGATCGAGCGCTTCTTCGCGGTGCTGCTGGAGCACTACGCCGGCGCCATGCCGCCGTGGCTGGCCCCCGTCACCGTGACCGGCATCCCGATCACCGACGAGCACGTGCCGTACCTGCTGGAGGTCGCGGCCGAGCTCAGGAAGCACGGGATCCGGGTCGAGGTGGACACCTCGGACGACCGGATGCAGAAGAAGATCCGCAACGCCCAGCGCAGCAAGGTGCCGTACATGCTGATCGCGGGCAACGACGACGTCGAGGCCGGTGCCGTCTCCTTCCGCTACCGCAACGGCGAGCAGAAGAACGGCGTTCCGGTCGCGGACGCCGTGCAGGAGATCGTGGACGCGGTGAAGAACCGGATCCAGGTGTGATCCGGTAGCACGACGGCTCGTGCGCGGGGCAGGCTCTCGAAGAGTCTGCCCCGCGCGGCTTCGCGAGCACCGTCGGGCGAATATGCTGATCAGCATGACGACTGAGCCGGAACTGCAGCGGGGCGTCGGTGAGCCGGACGGCTTCCGCCGCCTGTGGACCCCCCATCGGATGGCGTACATCCAGGGTGAGAACAAGCCCACCGGCCCGGCTCCGGACGACGGTTGTCCGTTCTGCTCGATCCCGTCGCTGAGCGACGAGGAGGGGCTGGTCATCGCCCGGGGGAGCGCCGTGTTCGCGGTGCTGAACCTGTACCCGTACAACGGCGGGCACCTGATGGTCGTCCCGTACCGGCACGTGGCCGACTACACCGACCTGGACGAGGCCGAGACGGCCGAGCTGGCGGACTTCACCAAGAAGGCGATGACGGCGCTGCGGTCGGCCTCCGGGGCGCACGGGTTCAACATCGGGATGAACCAGGGCGCGGCCGCCGGGGCCGGCATCGCGGCCCACCTGCACCAGCACGTCGTCCCGCGCTGGGGCGGGGACACCAACTTCATGCCGGTGGTCGGCCACACCAAGGTGCTGCCGCAGCTGCTGGCGGACACCCGGAAGATGCTGGCCGAGGTCTGGCCGCAGGACTGAGCCGGGCGGTACGGCGGACGAGGGCCCCACCGAGGATCTCGGTGGGGCCCTCTCGCGTGCGCCCCGGGGCAGCCGGTGCGCCCCGCGGGTCAGCCGGCGTTGAAGGTGTCGACGTCGTACGGGCGCGGGCTCTGCGCCTCGGACTTGATGACCGAGGTGCGGTTCTTGAAGAAGCGGTCGGCGTCCAGGTCGTGCTCCTCCAGGAACTCCAGCGTGGCCGCGTGGACGGCGGCGAGCACCGGGACGGAGGCGTTCTGGGCGTTGTCGACCATGGAGCGGTTCTCCCAGGCCCGGCCCGCCCAGACGTGCCGCAGCCCGAACGGCTCGGGCAGGCCGAGCCCGCCGCCGAGCCAGCTGAGCAGGCCGGGCATCCGGTAGAACGGGGCGCGGACGGCCTGGCGGACGACCTCGTCGTTGTCGATCAGGGGGAGCTTGACGGTGCGCTCCTCCCAGAACTTCAGCGTCTTGGAGACCGACTTCTCCTTGTCCTTGGGCTTGTCGAAGAAGACGCCCTTGACCGGGCCGAGCGCGTAGCCGGACACGGTGATGTTCAGGACGTTGGCGAGCAGGGTGACGGTGACGGTGAAGGTGAGGACCAGCTTGCCGTCGTGGGTGATGAACTGGGTCGCGAGGTAGTGCCGGGGGCCGCCGGAGAAGGTCTGCTTGTCGGCGACGCTCTGCACGGCGAAGTCGCGCATCCGGTCGCCGTCCATGTCGGCGTTGCCGGGGCGGCTGATCTCGTCGGCGCCCTCGCCGATGTCGAAGACCACCCACTGCTTGACGGCGACGTTGGGCATGCCGCTGTTGGCGACGTGGCTGACGCCGAGCCCCTTGAGGTGGGAGGAGATCCGGCGGATCAGGTCCCAGGGGTGGAAGGCGCGGAAGTCGACGTGCCCCTCGGCGGGGTGGAGGGTGTCGGCGAGGCGCCACTCGCCCCAGCGGCGGCCGGCCCCGAGGATGCCCTTGGGCCCGGCGTAGTGGTGGATGTTGGTCTCCTGCTCGGCGTCCAGCCGGCCGAGCTTGTCGCGCAGGTCGGCGGCCTTCTTGTCGAGGTCGTCCCGGGGGACGGCCTTGGCCACCGTGGCGGCCACGGTGCTGCCCTCGACCAGGGCCTGCCAGCGGCCGCGCAGGTCCTTGGCGGAGCGCTCGACGATCCGGCGGGCGAGGTACCAGCCGACGACCGGGGCGAGCATGGTGATGCGCAGGTAGACGCCGATGAAGCCGGTGGCCGGCGGGCGCAGCGCGAGGAGGACGGCGAGGGCGGCGGTCGCGGCGAGCACGATGCCGCCGTAGACGGCCGCGTTCTTCGGGTTGTCCCGTTTGAGCCAGGCGCGGAGCTGGAAGGCGCCGAGCCAGACCAGGGTGCCGGGGAGGAAGAGCGCGCCGGTGGCGATGGAGACGGTGCTGAGCTGCCGGTCGCGGGTGTTGCGCAGTTCCTCGGCGGCGAGGCAGTGCTCGACGACCTGGCGGGTGTCGACTCCGAAGGCCGGGACGAGGGGTTTGCGGCCGCCGCCGAGGGCGCGGGAGATCAGCGCCTTGCTGAAGGCCTCGCCGAGGTTGGGGCGGAAGAGCGCGAAGCGGCCCTTCTTCTCGGTGGCGTCGGTGACGGCGCCGACGAAGCCCTGGATCTCGCCGTCGCGGTAGGCGGTCGAGGAGAGTCCCTGGGTGATGGCGGTCTGCGGCCCGGCGTCGGTCCGGGGTATCTGCGCACCCGGGGTCATGTCGAGTGTGGTCACGGTGGCGTCCCCTCCTCCCCTTGTCAGCGGCAGGTTACCGTGCCGTGGCACCCCCGCGCGGATGATCGTCTGAAGTACCGTCACCGGGGCCTGAGGGGCATGATGCCCAGCTTCCGGCGGGTCGATGCCGGAGTGGGGAGCCTGGTGGGGGTGGGGCAGGATGGTTGGTGGGAACGAGGCGAGGGAGCGGTCGTGAAGGATCCGGTGCTGGTCTTCGACGGGGACTGTTCGTTCTGTTCGTCCTGTGTGCGCTGGGCCGAGCGGTACCTGCGGCAGACGCTGGCCTCGGGGGGCTGGGAGGCGGTGCCGTTCCAGCGCGCGGACCTGGCGGAGCTGGACGGCCGGGCCGGCGGGCGCGGTGAGGTGTCGGCGGAGCGGGCCGAGCACGAGGTGCTCTGGGTGACGCCGACCGGCCGGGTGTACGGGGGCGCGCAGGCGGTTGCGCGGCTGCTGATGCGCTCCGGCGGGGCGTGGGCGTATCTGGGCGCGGTGTTGACGGCGGCGCCGGTGCGGCCGCTGGCGGGGCTGGCGTACCGCTGGGTGTCGCGCAACCGGCACCGGATGCCGGGGGGTACGGCGGCGTGCGCGCTGCCGGACCGCGGGTCTCAGTCGGTGTAGCGCTCGGCGAGGGCGGCGGGCATGGGCTCGTGGCGCAGGTAGGCGCGGGAGAACTCGGCGGTGCCGTGGGTGAGCGAGCGCAGGTCCGTCGGGTAGCGGACGAGTTCGAGCTCGGGGACCTCGGCGCGCAGCAGGGTGAGGCCGGTGCCGCCGGTCTCGGTGCCCAGGACGCGGCCGCGGCGGGCGGAGAGGTCGCCGAGGACGGCGCCGAGGTAGTCGTCGGGCAGCAGGACGCTGACGGCGGCGACGGGTTCCAGCAGCCGGATGACGGCGTGCCCGGCGGCGTCGCGCAGGGCGAGGGCGGCGGCGTTCTGGAAGGACGCGTCGGAGGAGTCCACGGAGTGCGCCTTGCCGTCGGTGAGGGTGACCCGGACGTCGACGAGCGGGTACCCGGTGGTGACGCCCTTGGCGAGCTGGGCGCGCACGCCCTTCTCGACGGAGGGGATGAAGTGCTTGGGGACGGCGCCGCCGACGACGTGCTCCTGGAACTCGACGCCCGAGCCGGCCGGGAGCGGTTCGACTTCGAGGTCGCAGATGGCGTACTGGCCGTGGCCGCCGGACTGCTTGACCAGGCGGCCGTGCCCGGCGGCGGCGGTGCCGAAGGTCTCGCGCAGGGCGACCTTGGGCTCGACGGTGTCGACGTGCACGCCGTGGCGGGTGCGCAGGCGGTCGAGGACGACCTCGGCGTGGGCCTCGCCGGTGCACCAGAGGACCAGCTGGTGGGTGTCGGGGTTCTGTTCCAGGCGCAGCGCCGGGTCCTCGGCGGTGAGGCGGGCCAGGGCCTGGGAGAGCTTGTCGTCGTCGGCCTTGCTGTGGGCTTCGACGGCGATCGGCAGCAGGGGCTCGGGCACGGTCCAGCCGTCGAGGTCGACGGGGTGGCCGGGGTCGTGGACGGTGTCGCCGGCGCGGGCGGTGGTGAGCTTGGCGGCGCAGACGAGGTCGCCGGCGACGGCGTGCGGGACGGGCCGCTGGAGTTTGCCGAACGGGCTGGTGAGGGCGGTGACGCGTTCGTCGCCGTTCTGGTCGGCGGTGTGGGCGGGGCCGGCGAGGTGGATCCTGGTGTCGGGCCGCAGGGTGCCGGCGAACAGGCGCAGCAGGCTGATCCGGCCGACGTAGGCGTCGCCGGTGACGCGGACGACCTGGGCGGCGAGCGGGGCGTCGGGGTCGCAGGCGGGAGCGGGGCGGGTGCGCTCGGTGGGGTCGGGGAAGGTGTGCGCGACGAGGTCGAGGAGTTCGGCGGCGCCCAGGCCGTTCTCGCTGGTGGGGACGGCGGGGTGGAGGTCGCAGGCGAGGACTTCTCGGCGCAGGCCGGCTTCGAGGGAGTCGGTGTCGAGCGGGTCGCCGGAGAGGTAGCGCTCCATGAGGGTGTCGTCCTGGCCGGAGATGGCCTCGACGAGGCTGTCGTGGGCGGGGGCGGTGTCGGGCAGGGGGTCGGCGTCGCCGTAGGTGTCGCCGGTGAGGAGGTCGACGCTGCCGTCGGGGCGTCCGTCGTGGAGGACGGGCAGGAAGAGCGGGCGGAGGGTGTCCGGGCCGAGGTCGAAGGCGTCGTGGCAGGCGGTGAGGATCTCGTCGAAGCCGGTGCGGGCGAGGTCGAGCTTGGCGACGGCGACGGCGCGGGGGATGCCTTCGGCGGCGCACTCGCGCCACAGGGCGCGGGTGGGGGCGGTGACCGGGTCGGTGGCGGAGACGACGAAGACGGCGGCGTCGGCGGCGTGCAGGGCGGCGCGCAGGTCGGCGGTGAAGTCGGGGTGGCCGGGCGGGTCGATCAGGTTGATCTTGACGCCCTTCCATTCGAGGGGGAGGAGCGCGAGCTGGACGGAGCGCTGCTGCTGGTGCTCGATGTCTTCGTGGTCCGAGACGGTGGTGCCGTCGGTGACGCGGCCGGCCCGGCCGACGGCGCCGGCGGCGAGCGCGAGGGACTCGGCGAGGGTGGTCTTGCCCACACCGCTGGAGCCGATGAGGACGACGTTGCGCAGGTCCTTCGGGCCGGTGACGGTGGGTGCCTGGCCGGCTCGTGCCGTGCTGCGGTCGGGCATCGGGGTCTCCTCCCGTGGCGCCGAGGCTGTCCATCGCAGTCTAGGTGGGAGCGTCGCGGTGGGCGCGTGCCGTGCGGCCGGTCGGGTTCCGGCGGGGCGCGCGCCGTACGGCCGGGCGGTGACCGTCCGTGTGTGCGCCGTGGCGGGGGCGGTGGACGGCGGTGCGTGCGCCGGAGCGTGTCCCCGGCGTGGCTACGATGGGTGGGCCGGACGGGCTGATCCGCCCGGCCGTCTGCCGCGCGTTCTGCGCCAGGCGGGTATCTGGGAGATCGGAGCGGCTGGGAAGGCCATGCTCAACAAATACGCGCGTGCCTTCTTCACACGTGTCCTGACCCCGTTCGCCGCGTTCCTGATCCGCCTGGGCGTGAGCCCGGACGCCGTGACGCTGATCGGTACCGCCGGTTCGGTGGCCGGTGCGCTGGTGTTCTTCCCGCGTGGGGAGTTCTTCTGGGGCACCATCACGATCACGCTGTTCATCTTCTCGGACCTGGTCGACGGGAACATGGCCCGCCAGCTGGGCCGGAGCACGAAGTGGGGGGCGTTCCTCGACTCCACCCTGGACCGGGTCGCGGACGCGGCGATCTTCGGCGGTCTGGCGATGTGGTACGCGGGCAAGGGTGACGACAACCTGCTCTGCGCGGTGGCGATCTTCTGCCTGGCGAGCGGCCTGGTGGTGTCGTACACGAAGGCGCGGGCGGAGAGCCAGGGCCTGCCGTGCGACGTGTCGGGCCTGGTGGAGCGGGCCGAGCGGCTCGTGGCCAGCCTGGTGGCGGCCGGGGTCGCGGGCCTGCACACCTTCGGCGTCCCGTACGTGGAGTGGCTGCTGCCGGTGGCGCTGTGGCTGGTCGCGGCGGGCAGCCTGGTGACGGTGTTCCAGCGCATGCTGACCGTGCGCCGGGAGGCGTTCGAGGCCGACCGAGCGGCGGCCGGGAGCTGATGGGGGGCGTCCTGCGGTGACGGACCGACTGGTGTACTGGGCGTACGCGCTGGGGTGGGGGCTGCTGAAGCACCTGCCGGAGCGGGCCGCCCGGGGGCTGTTCGACCGGCTGGCGGACTACGCGTGGCGCAAGCGCGGCAAGCGGGTGCTCCAGCTGGAGGCGAACCTGCGCCGGGTCCGTCCGGGGCTGGACGAGGCCGGGCTGCGGGCGCTGTCGCGGGCCGGGATGCGCTCGTACCTGCGGTACTGGATGGAGTCGTTCCGGCTGCCGGTGTGGAGCCGGGAGCGGGTGGCCCGGGACGTCCGGGTGGAGGGCTTCGAGAACCTGCGGGCGCCGCTGGAGGCCGGGCGGGGCGCGTTGATAGCCCTGCCGCACATGGGCAACTGGGACCTCGCGGGAGCCTGGGTGGCGCAGCAGGGCTACCCGTTCACCACCGTCGCCGAGCGGTTGAAGCCGGAGCGGCTGTTCGACCGGTTCGTGGCGTTCCGGGAGGGCCTGGGCATGGAGGTCCTGGCGCTGACCGGCGGTTCGGTGAACGTGATCGGCACGCTGGCGCGCCGGCTGCGCGAGGGCCGGCTGGTCTGCCTGGTGGGGGACCGGGACCTCTCGGAGGCGGGCATCGGGGTGACCTTCTTCGGCGAGGGGACCAGGATGCCGGCCGGTCCGGCGGCGCTGTGCCAGCGGACCGGGGCGGCGCTGCTGCCGGTGACGCTCTGGTACGACGGCCCGGTGATGCGGGCGCGGATCCACCCCGAGGTGCCGGTGCCCGAGGAGGGCGACCGCAAGGAGCGCACCCGGGCGATGACCCAGGAGATGGCCCTGGTGTGGGAGCGGAGCATCCGCGAGCACCCGCAGGACTGGCACATGCTGCAGCGGTTCTGGCTGGCCGACCTGCCGGCCCGCGGGCCGGCGCAGGCGGCGCCCGTGGAGCCCGCGCGGCCGGCCGCGGAGCCCGCGGCCGAGGCCTCCGGCTCCTGACCTCCTCCCGCCGTCCCGCCCTGCCGCGCCGCCGTCCCGCCAGTCCGCACGACCGTCCGAAGGAGTTCGAGGAACCCGTGAAGATCGGCATTGTCTGCCCGTACGACTGGGACGTCCCCGGTGGGGTGCAGTTCCACATCCGGGACCTCGCCGAGCACCTGATCGGCCTGGGGCACGAGGTGTCCGTGCTGGCGCCGGCCGAGGACGACGGGGCGCTGCCGCCCTACGTCGTCCCGGCGGGGCGGTCGGTGGCGGTGCCGTACAACGGGTCGGTGGCGCGGCTGAGCTTCGGGATCCTGTCGGCGGCGCGGGTGCGGCGCTGGCTGCACGACGGCGGCTTCGACATCCTGCACGTGCACGAGCCGGCCGCGCCGAGCCTGTCGATGCTGGCCGCCTGGTCGGCGACCGGGCCGATGGTGGGGACCTTCCACACCTCCAACCCGCGGTCGCGGGTGATGATCGCGGCCTCGCCGATCCTCCAGCCGGGGCTGGAGAAGATGCGGGCCCGGATCGCGGTGTCGGAGTACGCCCGGCGCACCCTGGTGGAGCACCTGGGCGGGGACGCGGTGGTGATCCCGAACGGCGTGGACGTGGGCTTCTTCGCCCGGGCCGAGCCGGACGAGCGCTGGACGGGCGGTGCGGCGAAGGGGGAGCCGGGAACGATCGGCTTCATCGGCCGGATCAACGAGCCGCGCAAGGGCCTGCCGACGCTGCTGGCGGCACTGCCGAGGATCCTGGCCGAGCGGCCGGGGGTGCGGCTGCTGGTGGCGGGCAAGGGCGACGAGGAGGAGGCCGTCGCGGGCCTGCCGCCCGAGGTGCGCGCCCAGGTGGAGTTCCTCGGCATGGTGAGCGACCGGGACAAGGCGCGACTGCTGCGCAGCGTGGACCTGTACGTCGCGCCGAACACCGGCGGCGAGAGCTTCGGGATCATCCTGGTCGAGGCGATGTCCGCGGGCGCGCCGGTGCTGGCGAGCGACCTGGACGCGTTCAAGCAGGTGCTGGACGGCGGGGACGCGGGCGAGCTGTTCCCGGTGGAGGACGCGGACGCGCTGGCCCGGGCGGCGCTGCGGCTGCTGGGCGATCCCGCGCGGCTGGAGGAGCTGCGCGAGGCGGCCTCGCGGCACGTGCGGCGGTTCGACTGGTCGACGGTCGGCGCGGACATCCTGGCGGTGTACGAGACGGTGACGGCGGGCGACGCGGCGGTGGTCGAGGAGGACGTGCGCAGCGGTCGGCGCGGCCGGTTCGGGCTGGCCAGGGACTGAGGCCGCGTCCGGCGGCGCAGGTCGGCGGGGTTAGGGTCGGACGTCCGCACCACTGCGATCCACGGGGGCACCGATGCCGCAGATCTCCGTCGACTACTCGGCCGACCTGGCCGGCACCTTCGACCGCCGGGGCCTCGGCCTGGCGATCAACCGGCTGGCCGAGGAGACGATCGACGCCAAGCCGGAGTCCTGCAAGACGGTGTTCCGGCAGAGCGAGGCGCTGGTGGTCGGCACCAGCGGGCCGGCCGATGACGCCCAGGTGTTCGTCGAGTTCCAGATCTTCCCGGGCCGCACGCCGGAGGCCAAGGCGGCGCTGAGCGAGGGCGTGCTGGCGCTGGTGGCCCGGTACGTGCGGCCGCGGCCGGGCTCCCGGCTGCTCACGGCGGTGAACGTCGCGGACATCGACCGGGGAACCTACCGGAACGCGATCACCCACGGCTGAGCCGGTGACACGCGGTAACGTAGCGGCCCGTGACTACCTGGATCTGGGCCGGCGTGGCCGTGGTGCTGTTCGGCATGTACCTGAGTTGGACGGCCGGCCGCTTGGACCGGCTGCACGCCCGGATCGACGCCGCGCGGGCGGCCCTGGACGCGCAGCTGGTCCGCCGGGCCTCGGTGGCCATCGAGCTGGCGACGTCCTCGCTGCTGGACCCGGCGGCCTCGCTGCTGCTGCTGGACGCGGCGCACGCGGCCCGGCAGGCCGAGGACGAGCAGCGCGAGGTGGCGGAGAGCCGGTTGAGCCTGGCGCTGCGGGCGGTGTTCGAGGAGCCCGAGCAGATGGCGGCGCTGGTCGCGGAGCCGGGCGGCGAGGACGCGGTTCGTGAGCTGACCGCCGCGGTGCGACGGGTGCCGATGGCCCGTCGGTTCCACAACGACGCGGTGCGGGCGGCACGGGCGGTGCGCGAGCACCGCCTGGTGCGGTACTTCCGGTTGGCCGGGAAGGCGCCGTTCCCGCTGGCGTTCGAGATGGACGATGCCCCACCGCCCGCCCTCACGCCCGAAGGGGCGCCTGCTTAAGGTGTCCCCCGGATACGGCCCGTTTGTCGTATCCCGTCGTCCGGGCTGGACTTGGTGGCGCATGATGGGGCCATTCGGTCTGCCTACCATAGGGCGATAGCACTGATTCATCTTCGAGTGAGGTCTCACGTGTCCACCACCCCCACCACCGCAGACCAGCCGCAGATCGGTACCGCCCGGGTCAAGCGCGGCATGGCCGAGCAGCTCAAGGGCGGTGTGATCATGGACGTGGTCAACGCCGAGCAGGCCAAGATCGCCGAGGACGCCGGTGCCGTGGCCGTCATGGCCCTGGAGCGGGTTCCGGCGGACATCCGCAAGGACGGCGGCGTGGCCCGCATGTCCGACCCGAACATGATCGAGGAGATCATCGAGGCGGTCTCCATCCCCGTGATGGCCAAGTCCCGCATCGGCCACTTCGTCGAGGCCCAGGTCCTCCAGTCGCTCGGCGTCGACTACATCGACGAGTCCGAGGTGCTGACCCCGGCCGACGAGGTCAACCACTCCGACAAGTGGGCCTTCACCACCCCCTTCGTCTGTGGTGCCACCAACCTGGGCGAGGCCCTGCGCCGCATCGCCGAGGGCGCGGCCATGATCCGCTCGAAGGGCGAGGCCGGCACCGGCAACGTCGTCGAGGCCGTCCGCCACCTGCGCCAGATCAAGAACGAGATCGGCCACCTGCGCGCCCTGGACCACAACGAGCTGTACGCCGCCGCCAAGGAGCTGCGCGCCCCGTACGAGCTGGTCAAGGAGGTCGCCGAGCTCGGCAAGCTGCCGGTCGTGCTGTTCTCCGCCGGTGGCGTGGCCACCCCGGCCGACGCCGCGCTGATGCGCCAGCTGGGCGCCGAGGGCGTCTTCGTCGGCTCCGGCATCTTCAAGTCGGGCGACCCGGCCAAGCGCGCCGCCGCCATCGTGAAGGCCACCACCTTCTACGACGACCCGAAGGTCATCGCGGACGCCTCCCGCAACCTGGGCGAGGCCATGGTCGGCATCAACTGCGACACCCTGCCGGAGACCGAGCGCTACGCCAACCGCGGCTGGTAGTCGCCCCTCCCGAGCCGGCCCGCCGCAGCGCCTCGGCGCGCGGCGGGCCGCGCCACGTAGTCCGTCGTAACGATCGATAGAGGTTGAAGACCGTGAGCACTCCTGTCATCGGCGTCCTCGCCCTCCAGGGCGACGTCCGCGAGCACCTGGTCGCGCTGGCCGAGGCCGACGCGCTCGCCCGTCCGGTGCGCCGCGCCGAGGAGCTGGCCGAGGTCGACGCGCTGGTGATCCCCGGCGGGGAGTCCACCACCATGTCCAAGCTGGCGCTGCTGTTCGGCGTGATGGACCCGCTGCGCGAGCGGGTCGCCGCCGGGATGCCGGTCTACGGCACCTGCGCGGGCATGATCATGCTGGCGGACAAGATCCTGGACGGCCGGGACGACCAGCAGACCGTCGGCGGCATCGACATGACGGTGCGCCGCAACGCCTTCGGCCGCCAGAACGAGTCCTTCGAGTCCGGGATCGAGTTCGCGGGGCTGGACGACGCGCCGGTGCACGGGGTCTTCATCCGCGCCCCCTGGGTCGAGGCCGTCGGCGCGGGCGTCAGGGTGCTGGCCGAGCTGCCCGCCGCGGACGGCCCGGAGAGCCGGATCGTCGCGGTGCGCCAGGGCAACCTGCTGGCCACCTCCTTCCACCCGGAGCTGACCGGCGACCACCGGGTGCACGCGTACTTCGTGCGCATGGTCGAGGAGCACCTCGCCGGGGCCGCGCGCTGACCGTGTGCGCTCCACCGGTGACGACACCGGTAAGATCTCATCTGTTCATTTCCCTTTGGCGACGTAAAGGAGCTGGCGATGTCCGGCCACTCTAAGTGGGCTACCACCAAGCACAAGAAGGCCGTGATCGACGCCAAGCGCGGCAAGCTCTTCGCCAAGATGATCAAGAACATCGAGGTGGCGGCGCGCACCGGCGGTCCCGACCCGGCGGGCAACCCGACCCTCTACGACGCCATCCAGAAGGCGAAGAAGAGCTCGGTCCCGATCGACAACATCAACCGCGCCGTCAAGCGCGGTGGCGGCCTGGAGGCCGGCGGTGCCGACTACCAGACCATCATGTACGAGGGCTACGGCCCGAACGGTGTCGCCGTCCTGATCGAGTGCCTCACCGACAACCGCAACCGCGCGGCCTCCGACGTGCGCGTCGCGATGACCCGCAACGGCGGCTCGATGGCCGACCCGGGCTCGGTGTCGTACCTCTTCACCCGCAAGGGCGTCGTCATCGTCCCCAAGGCCGACGGCGTGGACGAGGACAAGCTGTTCGAGGTCGTCCTCGACCAGGAGCCGGAGGAGATCAACGACCTCGGCGACTCGTTCGAGATCGTCTCCGAGGCCTCGAAGATGGTCGCCGTGCGCACCGCGCTGGTCGACGCCGGCGTCGACTACGACTCGGCCGAGGCCAACTTCCTCCCCAGCATGCAGGTCGAGCTGGACGTCGACGGCGCCCGCAAGATCCTGAAGCTGATCGACGCCCTCGAGGACAGCGACGACGTGCAGAACGTCTTCGCCAACTTCGACATCCCCGACGAGGTCGGCGCGCAGCTCGACGCCGAGTGATCACTGCCCAGTGATCGTCGGTGGGTGACCGTTCCCACTGCCCGGCCCGGTGGTCCCTGGACCACCGGGCCGGTGTCGTCGGTCGGGTTGTCGGACCAGGGCGGTAGCCTGCGGAGGTCCTTCATGGCGAGTGGCAGGGAGTCGGGGCGAGTGGTGCGGGTACTGGGCGTGGACCCGGGGCTGACCAGGTGCGGGGTCGGCGTGGTCGAGGGCGCGCCGGGCCGCCCGCTGCGGATGGCCGGGGTGGGCGTGGTGCGCACGCCCGCCGAGGCCGGGATCGGGCAGCGGCTGCTCCAGGTCGAGCAGGGCCTGGAGGCCTGGCTGGACGAGCACCGGCCCGACCTCGTCGCCGTCGAGCGGGTGTTCGCCCAGCACAACGTCCGCACCGTGATGGGCACCGCCCAGGCCAGCGCCGTCGCGATGCTCTGCGCCACCCGGCGCGGCATCCCCGTCACCCTGCACACCCCCAGCGAGGTCAAGGCCGCCGTCACCGGCTCGGGCCGGGCCGACAAGGCGCAGGTCACCGCCATGGTGCAGCGCCTGCTGCGGCTGGACGCGCCGCCCAAGCCCGCCGACGCCGCCGATGCGCTGGCCCTGGCCATCTGCCACATCTGGCGCGGCGGGGCCGCCAACCGGCTGGAGGCGGCCGTCCGCGCCGCCCGGCCCGCCCGCTCCACTCCTCCGAAAGGCACCGTCCGATGATCGCCTTCGTGCAAGGGCCCGTGGCGGCCATCTCCTCCGGGATCGCGGTGGTCGAGGTCGGCGGGGTCGGCATGGCCGTGCAGTGCACCCCGAACACCCTGGCCGGGCTGCGGCTGGGCGAGCCGGCCCGGCTGGCCACCTCGCTGGTGGTCCGCGAGGACTCGCTGACCCTCTTCGGCTTCGCCGACGACGACGAGCGCGCCGTGTTCGAGATCCTCCAGGCCGCGCCCGGGGTCGGCCCCAAGCTGGCGCAGGCGATCCTCGGCGTGCACAGCCCCGACGCACTGCGCGCCGCGATCGCCGGCGGCGACGAGAAGGCGCTGGTCGCCGTGCCGGGCATCGGCAAGGCCAAGGCGGCCAAGCTGCTGCTGGAGTACAAGGACAAGCTCGGCGCCCCGCACGGGGCGGTGCCCGCGCAGAAGCCGCTCGCCGCGGGCCCGGCGCCCTGGAGCGAGCAGCTGCACTCGGCGCTGACCGGCCTCGGCTACGCCCCGCGCGAGGCGGACGAGGCGGTCGCGGCCGTCGCCCCGGAGGCCGAGGCGCAGGCGACACCGGACGTCGGCGCGCTGCTCCGGCTCGCCCTGCGCGGCCTCAACCGCACCCGCTGACCCCCTGACGATCTGTCCCCTTGTCGACACCGGAGATCCTGGAGCCCGCGACGATGTACGACCCGGAACCCGCCGACCGGCTGGTCACGGCCTCCGCCGACGGTGAGGACCAGGCGGTGGAGGCGGCGCTGCGCCCCAAGCTGCTGGACGAGTTCATCGGCCAGGAGCGGGTGCGCGAGCAGCTCTCGCTGGTGCTCCAGGCCGCCCGCCAGCGCGGCAGCGCACCCGACCACGTGCTGCTCAGCGGCCCGCCCGGGCTCGGCAAGACCACCCTGTCCATGATCATCGCCGCCGAGCTGGGCGCCCCGATCCGGATCACCTCCGGCCCGGCCATCCAGCACGCGGGGGACCTCGCGGCGATCCTCTCCTCGCTCACCGAGGGCGAGGTGCTGTTCCTCGACGAGATCCACCGGATGTCCCGGCCGGCCGAGGAGATGCTCTACATGGCGATGGAGGACTTCCGGGTCGACGTGATCGTCGGCAAGGGCCCTGGCGCCACCGCCATCCCGCTGGAGCTCCCGCCCTTCACCCTGGTCGGCGCCACCACCCGGGCCGGCCTGCTGCCGCCCCCGCTGCGCGACCGCTTCGGCTTCACCGGGCACATGGAGTTCTACGCCCCGGCCGAGCTCCAGCGGGTGGTGCACCGCTCGGCCGCGCTGCTGGACGTGGAGATAGACCCGGCCGGCGCGGCCGAGATCGCCGGGCGCTCGCGGGGCACCCCGCGCATCGCCAACCGGCTGCTGCGCCGGGTCCGCGACTACGCCCAGGTCCGCCACGACGGCGTGGTGGACGCGCGGATCGCCGCCCGGGCGCTGGACGTCTACGAGGTGGACGCCCGCGGGCTCGACCGGCTGGACCGCGCGGTGCTGGACGCGCTGCTGCGCCTGTTCGGCGGCGGGCCGGTCGGTTTGTCGACACTCGCGGTCGCGGTGGGGGAGGAGTCCGAGACGGTCGAGGAGGTCGCCGAGCCCTTCCTGGTCCGCGAGGGCCTGCTCGCGCGCACCCCGCGCGGCCGGATCGCCACCGCGGCGGCCTGGCAGCACCTCGGGCTGACCCCGCCGGTCCAGACCACTCGCGGAAGTGTTCCGGCGCAGTCGGAGCTGTTCCCCGTCGACGGGGATTGACCGCCATCGGCTGAACGGGTGAGTCCGGCCGGCCGGTTCCCACCCGGTGCCCGCGGGCCGGCGCCGGGAGGAGCCCGGAACGAAGTCCGGGAAACTGTGCAGGCGGAGGGTCGCCACTTTCGGCGGCAGGATGCGATGCTTGGCGTTGTCCGATCGATTCGGGGTCGCCTAGACTCCGCCGGACCGCCCCTCTCACCTGACGGGCCGACCAATACCACACAGGCCGCCGGCCGGCGGCCCGTAAAGGACCCTGGCTGCAGTGAACCTCATCATCCTTCTCCTCCCGATCATCGCGATCGTGCTCATGTTCCGGTCGCAGAAGAAGCGCCAGCAGCAGATGCAGCAGATGCAGACGGCGCTGGAGCCCGGGGCGGGGGTGCGCACCATCGGTGGCCTGTACGCCCAGGTGAAGGCGGTCAACGAGGAGACCGTCGAGCTGGAGATCGCGCCCGGCGTGGTCACCCACTTCACCAAGAGTGCCGTCGCGGCCGTCCTGGACCCCCAGGAGTACGACGCGATCATCAACGGCCGCCCCGCCGAGGACGAGCTGCCCGAGCCGGAGGCCGAGGACGCCGAGCCGGTCGAGGACAAGCCGCTGACGCTGACCAAGGACAGCGCCGAGAAGGGCGATGCCGAGGGCGGGGCTCCCGCGAGCAAGTAGTACGGACGGGCAACCCGCCCGTTCGCGCGGCACAGTGCCGCGAGCCCACAGGACCTCAGGGCCGCAGAACCCCCGTACCCCCGTCCGGAACGATCGCCGGCCGGGGGTACGGCCGGGGAAGTGGCATGGACAGGGAGAAACGAGCAAGGTGGCAACACCCAAGTCGCGCCCGCGCGACGGCTACCCAGGGCGGGCGCTGGCCCTCATCCTGGTCGTCACCGTCGGACTGGTCGCCCTCATGTTCGGGACGGGCACCACCAAGCCCCGGCTCGGGATCGATCTCGCCGGTGGCACCAGCATCACGCTGACCGCGAAGTCGGCCGACCCCAAGGCGCTCAACAAGTCCAACATGGACATCGCCGTGGGGATCATCGAGCGCCGCGTCAACGGCATGGGTGTCTCCGAGGCGGAGGTCCAGACCCAGGGCTCGGACACGATCATCGTGAACATCCCGAAGGGTGGCGACCGGCAGAACGCGGCGGACCAGGTCGGGACCACCGCCAAGCTGTTCTTCCGCCCCGTCCTGGCCGTGGCCCCCAGCGGCGTCACCGCCCCCGAGCCGACCGGCACCCCGTCCGCGGGCGCCACCGGCACCCCGGGCGCGACCCCGTCCGCCGGAGCCACCGCCGCCGCGACCGGCACCCCGTCCGCGGGCGCGAGCGCCACCAAGCAGGGCCGGGCCGCGAGCGAGGCGCTGGCCGCCGAGGGCGCCAGCCCGACGCCCGCCGCCACCGGCGCCGCTCCCGCCGCCACCGGCGCCCCGAGCGCCCAGGCCACCCCGCCGAGCGCCGCCGACCTCGGCAACGCGATGACCCAGGGCACCGTGCCGCCCGAGCTGGCCGCCGCCTTCGCCGCCCTGGACTGCTCCAAGCCCGACGTCCGCGCCGCCCAGACCGGTGCCGAGGACAAGGCCGTCGTCGCCTGCTCGCAGAAGGCCGAGAACGGCTACTACGAGAAGCTGGCCCTCGGCCCCGTCGCCGTGAAGGGCTCGGACGTCTCCAAGGCCCAGGCGACCATCGACACCCAGACCGGCGCCGGCTGGCAGGTGCAGCTCCAGTTCAACGGCACCGGCACCGACGCCTTCGCCAAGGTCACCGGCCAGCTCGCCACCCAGACCCCGCCGACCAACCAGTTCGCCATCGTGCTGGACAACCAGGTGGTCTCCCACCCGCAGGTCAACGGCGCGATCCCGGGCGGCAGCGCCGTCATCACCGGCCGCTTCTCGCAGGCCGAGGCGCAGGACCTCTCCAACGTGCTGAGCTACGGCGCCCTGCCGCTGGAGTTCAGCAAGAGTGACATCACCACCGTCTCCCCGGCGCTCGGCAGCGACCAGCTCAAGGCCGGCCTGATCGCGGGCGCGATCGGCATGGTCCTGGTGGTCGGCTACTCGCTGGTCTACTACCGCGGCCTCGGCCTGGTCTCGATCGCCGGTCTGCTCGTCTCGGCGGCCCTGACCTACTCGATCATGAGCCTG
Organism: Kitasatospora sp. NPDC018619; assembly: GCF_044391605.1. Classification (NCBI taxonomy): domain Bacteria; kingdom Bacillati; phylum Actinomycetota; class Actinomycetes; order Kitasatosporales; family Streptomycetaceae; genus Kitasatospora; species Kitasatospora sp. NPDC018619. The sequence goes on along the minus strand of NZ_JBISAI010000010.1, from coordinate 204,519 downwards.
CTCGGCAACGCGATCGGCTTCGCGCTGAACCTGCCGGCGGTCTGCGGGGCGATCGTCGCGATCGGCATCACCGCCGACTCCTTCATCGTGTACTTCGAGCGCATCCGCGACGAGGTCCGCGAGGGCGCCCCGCTGCGCCCGGCGGTCCAGCGGGCCTGGCCGCGCGCCCGGCGCACCATCCTGGTCTCGGACTTCGTGTCCTTCCTCTGCGCCGCCGTGCTCTACGTGGTCTCGGTCGGCAAGGTCCAGGGCTTCGCGTTCACGCTGGGTCTGACCACCGCGCTCGACGTCGTGGTGATCTTCCTCTTCACCAAGCCGCTGATCACGCTGCTGGCCCGCCGCAAGTTCTTCCTGAACGGCCACCCGTGGTCCGGCCTGGACCCGAAGCGGCTGGGCGCCCGCCCGCCGCTGCGCAGCAGCCGTCGCCGTAGCCCCTCCTCTGCCGCCGTGAAGGAGGCCTGACACCGTGTCACGCTTCTCCAACCTGGGCCACCGGCTCTACCAGGGTGAAGTCAGCTTCGACTTCGTCGGACGCCGCAAGCTCTGGTACTCCATCTCCGGCGTGATCGTCCTGGTCGCGGCGATCGGCCTGGCCATGGGCCTGCACCTGGGCATCGAGTTCAAGGGCGGCTCGGTCTACACCGTGTCGAAGCCGGGCCTGACCGTCTCCCAGGCGCAGGACACCGCGGACGGGGTCGTCTCCTCGCACCCGCTGGTGCAGTCGACCGACAACGGCAAGATCCGCATCCAGGTCAGCACCGAGGAGGCGAAGAGCTCCGACGAGATCCGCACCGAGCTCTCCCAGAAGCTCGACGTGCCGCTGGACACCGTCGAGGCCCAGGTGATCGGCCCCAGCTGGGGCCAGCAGATCTCCCAGAAGGCGCTCACCGGCCTGATCGTCTTCATGGTCCTGGTGACGGTCTACCTGGCGATCGCCTTCGAGTGGCGGATGGCGCTGGCCGCCCTGGTGGCCCTCATCCACGACCTCCTGATCACCATCGGGGTGTACGCCCTGGTGGGCTTCGAGGTCACCCCGGGCACGGTGATCGGCTTCCTGACGATCCTCGGGTACTCCCTCTACGACACGGTCGTCGTCTTCGACACCGTGAAGGAGAACACCAAGGGGATCACCAAGCAGAACAAGCTCACCTACAGCGAGGCCGCCAACGCGGGCCTCAACCAGACCCTGGTGCGCTCGCTCAACACCACCGTGGTGGCCCTGCTGCCGGTCGCCGCGCTGCTGTTCATCGGCGGCGGGCTGCTGGGCGCCGGCACCCTGAACGACATCTCGCTCGCGCTGTTCATCGGCCTCGCGGCCGGTGCCTACTCCTCGATCTGCGTCGCCACCCCGCTGCTGGCGCAGCTCAAGGAGGAGCAGCCGGAGATGAAGGCGCTGCGCAAGCGGGTCCTCCAGCACCGGGCCGCGGCCGCCGCCAAGGCCGAGGCCGCGGCGGACGAGGCCCCGGCCGACGACGAGCAGCCCGCGGGTATGGTCGGACAGCGCGGCCGGTCGGCCGGGACCACCCGCACCAAGGGCCGTCCGTCCACCAAGCGCTGACCCGACGCCCCACCCGACCGCTAAGGACCCCACCGTGACCACCGCCGACACCGCACTGGCCGAGCTGCTGGACAGCCGCATCCGGGACGTCCCGGACTACCCGAAGCCGGGTGTGCTGTTCAAGGACATCGCGCCGCTGCTCGCCGACGCCGAGGCCTTCGGCGCCCTCACCCGGGCGCTCGCGGACCGGGCGAAGGAGCTCGGTGCGACCAAGGTGGTGGGCCTGGAGGCGCGCGGCTTCGTGCTGGCGGCCCCGGCGGCCTTCGCGGCCGGGCTCGGCTTCGTGCCGATCCGCAAGCAGGGCAAGCTGCCCGGCGAGGTGTTCCGGCGCTCGTACGAGCTGGAGTACGGCTCGGCGACGCTGGAGGTGCAGTGCGACGCCTTCGCGCCCGGCGAGCGGGTGCTGGTGGTCGACGACGTGCTGGCCACCGGCGGCACCATCGGCGCCTCGCTGGACCTGGTCAAGGAGGCCGGCGCCGAGCTGGTGGGCGTCGTGGTGCTGATGGAGCTGGGCTTCCTGGACGGCCGCGAGCGGCTGGCCGGGCACCTGGGCGGCGCTCCGCTGGAGACGCTGGTCACGGTCTGAGGGGTCCGCGGGAACCTCCGGGAGGACGGCGGTCGGGCATCCGGCCGCCGTCCTCGCGTTTCCCGGCCCGGCCGGATGAACACCCCGGCGCCCGGCTCGGTACCATGAAGATTCATCCCCTTCCGGTTGCCCCGGACCGTTCGGGCCTCGGCAGGGGTCGGCCCCGGTGCCCCGAGGAGTAGTCCTTGCCCGACGAGGTTGTGCCCACGGCCGCAGCGGCCACCCCCGAAGAACGTCCCACGCCCTCGGGGGCCACCCCGGCACGCCCGGCGCCGACCTCCTCGCGTTCGCTCGGCCCCTCCGGCCGCGGTTCCACCGGCGGCATGCGGGCGCGGCTGGCCCGCCTGGGCGGCCAGCGCTCCAGCGTGCTCAACCCCGTCCTGGAGCCGTTGTTCCGCTCGATCCGGGCCAACGACCCCAAGGCCGACCCGGCGCTGCTGCGCGACATAGAGAAGGCCTACGCGGTCGCCGAGAAGTGGCACCGCGGGCAGAAGCGCAAGAGCGGCGACCCGTACATCACCCACCCGCTGGCCGTCGCGACGATCCTGGCCGAGCTCGGCATGGACGCCCCGACGCTGATGGCCGGGCTGCTGCACGACACCGTCGAGGACACCGACTACGGCCTGGAGACCCTGCGCAAGGACTTCGGCGACTCGGTGGCGCTGCTGGTGGACGGCGTCACCAAGCTGGACCGGGTCAAGTTCGGCGAGGCCGCGCAGGCCGAGACCGTCCGCAAGATGGTCGTGGCGATGGCCAAGGACCCGCGGGTCCTGGTGATCAAGCTGGCCGACCGCCTGCACAACATGCGCACGATGCGCTACCTCAAGCGGGAGAAGCAGGAGAAGAAGGCCCGCGAGACGCTGGAGATCTACGCCCCGCTGGCGCACCGCCTGGGCATGAACACCATCAAGTGGGAGCTGGAGGACCTCGCCTTCGCGATCCTCTACCCCAAGATGTACGACGAGATCGTCCGGCTGGTCGCCGAGCGCGCCCCCAAGCGGGACGAGTACCTGGCGACCGTCATCGACCAGGTCCAGGCGGACCTGCGCGGCGCCCGGATCACCGCCTCCGTCACCGGCCGGCCGAAGCACTACTACTCGGTCTACCAGAAGATGATCGTCCGGGGCCGGGACTTCGCCGAGATCTACGACCTGGTGGGCATCCGGGTCCTGGTCGACACCGTCCGCGACTGCTACGCGGCGCTGGGCACCATCCACGCGCGGTGGAACCCGGTGCCGGGGCGGTTCAAGGACTACATCGCGATGCCCAAGTTCAACATGTACCAGTCGCTGCACACCACGGTGATCGGTCCCGGGGGCAAGCCCGTCGAGCTCCAGATCCGCACCTTCGACATGCACCGGCGGGCCGAGTACGGCATCGCCGCGCACTGGAAGTACAAGCAGCGCGCGGTGGCCGGGGCCTCCAAGGTCCGCACCGACACCCCGACCCAGGTGCGCAAGGACGACAAGGCCGGCGCCGTCAACGAGATGGCCTGGCTGCGGCAGCTGCTGGACTGGCAGAAGGAGACCGCCGACCCGGGCGAGTTCCTGGAGTCGCTGCGCTTCGACCTGGCCAGCAACGAGGTCTTCGTCTTCACCCCCAAGGGCGACGTGATAGCCCTGCCGGCCGGGGCGACCCCGGTCGACTTCGCCTTCGCGGTGCACACCGAGGTCGGCTACCGGACGATAGGCGCCCGGGTCAACGGGCGGCTGGTGCCGCTGGAGTCGACCCTGGAGAACGGCGACACCGTCGAGGTGTTCACCTCGAAGGCGGAGAACGCCGGCCCGTCCCGGGACTGGCTGGGCTTCGTCAAGTCGCCGCGCGCCCGCAACAAGATCCGCGCCTGGTTCTCCAAGGAGCGCCGCGAGGAGGCGATCGAGCACGGCAAGGAGGCGATCGTCCGGGCGATGCGCAAGCAGGGCCTGCCGATCCAGCGGATCCTGACCGGCGACTCGCTGGTCACCCTGGCCCACGAGATGCGCTACCCCGACATCTCCTCGCTCTACGCCGCGATCGGCGAGGGCCACGTCGCCGCGCCGAACATCGTGCAGAAGCTGGTCCAGGCGCTCGGCGGCGAGGAGGGCGCGACCGAGGACCTGGCGGAGACCGCCACCCCGACCCACGACAACCGCCGCGCGGTGCGCCGCCGGGCCAAGGGCGACCCGGGCGTGATCGTCAAGGGCGTCGAGGACGTCTGGGTCAAGCTGTCCCGCTGCTGCACCCCCGTCCCGGGCGACCCGATCGTCGGCTTCGTGACCCGCGGCAACGGCGTCTCGGTGCACCGCGCCGACTGCGTCAACGTGGAGGCGCTGAACCAGCAGCCGGAGCGCATGATCGACGTCGAGTGGGCCGCCACCCAGTCCTCGGTCTTCCTGGTGGCCATCCAGGTCGAGGCGCTGGACCGCTCCCGGCTGCTCTCGGACGTCACCCGGGTGCTCTCCGACCAGCACGTCAACATCCTGTCGGCGGCGGTGCAGACCTCCCGGGACCGGGTGGCGATGAGCCGCTTCACCTTCGAGATGGGCGACCCGAAGCACCTGGGCCACGTGCTCAAGGCGGTGCGCGGCGTCGAGGGCGTGTACGACGTGTACCGCGTCACCTCCGCCCGCAAGTAGCGGCCGCGGGAACGCGGAAGGCCCCCGGGAGCACTCCCGGGGGCCTTCGCCGTTCAGCGCGTCGAGGAGGTCAGCCGCTGAACTCCTCCTGGCTGCGGTGCGCCTGCTCCAGCAGGGTCCGCACGCCGGCCAGCTCGGACTCCAGCTTGGCGGCCTTGGCGGTGTTGCCGGCCGCGCGGGCCCGGTCCAGGTCGCCCTGGATCTTGTCGGCCTTCGCCTGGAAGAGGCCCACCATGCCGGCCGCACGGGCCTTGGCCTCCGGGTTGGAGCGCTTCCACTCGGCGTCCTCGGCCTCGCGGACGGCCCGCTCGACCGCGTTCAGCCGGCCGTCCAGCTTCGGACGGACCTCGCGCGGCACGTGCCCGATCGCCTCCCAGCGCTCGTTGATCTCGCGCAGCGCGGCCTTGGCGGCCTTCAGGTCGGTGATCGGCAGGATCGCCTCGGCCTCGGCGGCCAGCGCCTCCTTGAGCTTCTGGTTCTCCACCTGCTCGGCGTCCCGCTCGCTGAACACCGCGGAGCGGGCCTGGAAGAAGACGTCCTGGGCGCCGCGGAACCGCGCCCACAGCTCGTCCTCGACGTCCCGCTGCGCCCGGCCGGCGGCCTTCCAGCGCGCCATCAGGTCGCGGTAGGCGGCCGCGGTGCTGCCCCACTCCGTGGACGAGGACAGCGCCTCGGCCTCGGAGACCAGCGCCTCCTTGGTCTGCCGGGCCCGCTCGCGCTCGGCGTCCAGGGTGGCGAAGTGCGCCTTGCGGTGCTTCGAGAAGACCGAGCGGGCGTGCGAGAAGCGGTGCCACAGCTCGTCGTCGCTCTTGCGGTCCAGCCGCGGCAGGCCCTTCCAGGTCTCCACCAGGGCGCGCAGCCGGTCCCCGGCCTCCCGCCACTGGGTGGACCCGGCGAGCTGCTCGGCCTCGGAGACCAGCGCCTCCTTGGCCGCGCGGGCCTCCTCCTGGGCCTTGGCGCGAGCCGCCTTGCGCTCCTCGCGCCGGCTCTCGATCTCACCGGTGAGCGTGTCCAGCCGCTTGGCCAGGCCCGCCAGGTCGCCGACCGCGTGCCCCTCGACGACCTGGGCGCGCAGGTGCTCCAGCGCGGCCAGGGCGTCCTTGGCGGCCAGGTCGGTGGTGCGCACCCGCTTCTCCAGCAGGCCGATCTCCACCTCGATGCCCTGGTACTTGCGCTCGAAGTAGGCGAGGGCCTCCTCGGGCGAGCCGGCCTGCCAGGAACCGACGACGCGTTCGCCGTCGGCCGTCCTGACGTAGACCGTGCCCTGCTCGTCCACACGGCCCCACGGGTCGCTGCTCATAGCGCGTCCTCCACATGACGTCGCGCCCGCGCCTGGGCGGCGCGCGTCCGTCGTCCACAGTTGATGTGCGACGGACCGAAAGATCCGCCGTCCCCGTCCGCCGTGCCTTGCTGCCGAGGGTGACGGCCAGGCGGGTGCGGGCACCCTATACAACGCCAACATAGGCGACCAGGCCCGGTGCTGTCCGCATCCGGGCCGGGCGATTTCGGTCCGGGGCCGTGCGGGGGCGGCGCGCAGGCTGCCCGCCGACGGCCCCGGAGTCGGTCAACCCTTCGACACCGTAACGGAGTTGAAGGTGACGTCGGCCATCGGGTGGCCGTCCGGCGAGCCCTCCAGGGTGCCCGCGGCGGCGATCTTCTGCACCACGTCCAGGCCACCGGTGATCTTGCCGAAGGGGGTGTAGTTCGGGGGCAGCTTGGTGTCCTTGTAGACCAGGAAGAACTGGCTGCCGTTGGTGCCCGGGCCGGAGTTGGCCATCGCCACGGTGCCGGCCGGGTACGTCGCGCCGGCCAGGTTCTCGTCCGCGAACTTGTAGCCGGGGCCGCCGGTGCCGCCCGGGACGGTCGCGCTGGCGGTCGGGTCGCCGCACTGGAGGACGAAGATGCCGTCGGTGGTGAGGCGGTGGCACTTGGTGTGGTCGAAGTACTGCTCGCCGGCCAGGAAGGCGAAGGAGTTCACGGTGTGCGGGGCCTTGGCCGCGTCCAGCGCGATCGTCACCTTGCCGCAGTTGCTGTCCAGCGTCATGGCGTACGCGCCGGCCGGGTCGATCGTCATCGGCGGCTCGGCCGGCCACTGCTTGCCGTTGGGCGCGCCCGGTGCCGGGGCGGCGCAGCCCTCGACCGGCTTGCGGGTCGGAGTGGTCGGCTCCTCCGTGCCGGTCGGTGCGGCCTGGGCACTCTTCGCGGCCGAGGCCTTGGTGTCGGCCTTGTCGTCCGAGCTGAACGCGCCGGTGGCGACCAGGGTGCCACCGCCGGCGAGCACCACCACCGCGACCGCGGCGCCCAGGATCGTGTTGCGCCGCCTGCGCGCGGCCGCGGCCGCGGCCCGGCGCTCCATCTGGCGCTCGTACTTCTCTCGGGCGAGCTGCCGCCGCCGCTGTTCGCTGCTGACCACCGGCCGTGTCTCCTACGGATGTGCGGGAAAAGTGGATGGATTCCGGAGCGGATCATCGCATCCCTCGGCGGCCAAGTGTAGGGACCGGGCCCGTAAGAACGTGGTGAACCTGCCAGGCCGCGGCGCTCCGCCACCCCTATCTGGTTCGCAACCGGACCCGCAGCGCCGGTAGGCTGCCGTTACACCACTTGACTTCCGTCCCCGTCGCCACCGACCGCACCCCGAAGGACGCGCGTGTTCATCGCCGGATTCCCCGCTGGAGCCTGGGGCACCAACTGCTACCTGGTCGCCCCGGCGGCGGGCGAGGAGTGCGTCATCGTCGACCCGGGCCACCAGGCGGCCCGCGGCGTCGAGGAGATGGTCCGCGAGCACCGGCTGAAGCCCGTCGCCGTGCTGCTCACCCACGGCCACATCGACCACGTGGCCTCGGTCGTCCCGGTCTGCGGCGCCCGCGGCGTCCCGGCCTGGATCCACCCCGAGGACCGGTACATGATGTCCGACCCGGAGCGGGCGCTCGGCCGCTCCCTGGGCACCCAGCTGATGGGCGAGCTCACCGTCGGCGAGCCCGACGACGTGCGCGAGCTCGCCGACGGCAGCGTGCTGGAGCTGGCCGGCCTGGAGCTCACCGTGGACCACGCCCCGGGCCATACCGGGGGGTCGGTGACCTTCCGGACGCCCGGTGCCGAGGACCTCCCCCCGGTGCTGTTCTCGGGCGACCTGCTGTTCGCCGGCTCCATCGGGCGTACCGACCTCCCGGGCGGGGACAGCGAAGCCATCATGCGCTCGCTGGCCCGGGTGTGCCTGCCCCTCGACGATTCCACCGTGGTCCTCTCCGGCCACGGCGGTCAGACCACCATCGGCCGCGAGCGCGCCACCAACCCCTACCTCCGACAGGCAGCGGGGGCGGCCGGCGCCCCGGCTTTCCCGCGACGAGGAATGTGACGGAAGAGAAGTTGAGCACCTTCACCGCCCCCAAGGGCACCTACGACCTGCTGCCCCCCAGCTCCGCGACCTTCCTGGCGATCCGCGAGCGCATCGCCGCGCCCGCCCGCCGGGCCGGTTACGGCTACGTCGAGACCCCGGTCTTCGAGGACGTGAAGCTGTTCTCCCGCGGTGTCGGCGAGTCCACCGACATCGTCACCAAGGAGATGTACAACCTCACCACCAAGGGCGGCGACGAGCTCGCGCTGCGCCCGGAGGGCACCGCCTCGGTGCTGCGCGCCGCGCTCCAGGCCAACCTGCACAAGCAGGGCAACCTGCCGGTCAAGCTCTGGTACTCCGGTTCGTACTACCGCTACGAGCGCGCCCAGAAGGGCCGTTACCGCCAGTTCTCCCAGGTCGGCGCCGAGGCGATCGGGGCCGAGGACCCGGCGCTGGACGCCGAGCTGATCATCCTGGCCGACGACGCCTTCCGCTCGCTGGGCCTGAGCGACTACTCGCTGCTCCTCAACAGCCTCGGCGACAAGGAGTGCCGCCCGGTCTACCGCGCCGCGCTGGTCGAGTTCCTCTCCGGCCTGGACCTGGACGAGGAGACCCGCCGCCGCGCCGGGATCAACCCGCTGCGCGTCCTCGACGACAAGCGGGAGGCCGTGCAGGCCCAGCTGGTCGACGCCCCGAAGCTGCGCGACTTCCTCTGCGAGGCCTGCAAGGCGTACGACGAGAAGGTCCGCGACCTGCTCACCGCGGCCGGCGTGGCCTTCGTCGACGACCCCAAGCTGGTGCGCGGCCTGGACTACTACACCCGCACCACCTTCGAGTTCGTGCACAACGGCCTCGGCGCCCAGTCCGCGATCGGCGGCGGCGGCCGCTACGACGGCCTGTCCGAGATGATCGGCGGCCCGGCGCTGCCCTCCGTCGGCTGGGCGCTCGGCGTGGACCGCACCTTCCTCGCGCTGGAGGCCGAGGGCGTCGTCCTCGACCTGCCGGCCGCCACCTCCGTCTACGCCGTCGCGCTGGGCGAGGAGGCCAAGAACACCCTGTTCGCCAAGGTGGTCGAGCTGCGCCGGGCCGGCGTGGCCACCGACCTCGCCTTCGGCGTCAAGAGCATCAAGAACGCCATGAAGTCCGCCGACCGGTCCGGCGCCCGCTTCGCCCTGATCGCCGGGGACCGGGACCTCGCCGAGGGCGTCGTCCAGCTCAAGGACCTGAGCACCGGCGAGCAGAGCCCCGTCGCCCTCGACGCACTCGTCACCACCCTGAAGGAGAAGCAGCTGTGATCCGCACGCACGACGCGGGCACGCTCCGCCCGGAGCACGCAGGCACCACCGTCACCCTGGCCGGCTGGGTCGCCCGCCGCCGCGACCACGGCGGCGTCGCCTTCATCGACCTGCGCGACGCCTCCGGCACCGTGCAGATCGTGGTCCGCGACCTCGACTCGGTGCACGGCCTGCGCGCCGAGTACTGCGTCAAGGTCGTCGGTGACGTCCGCGTCCGCCCCGAGGGCAACGAGAACCCGGACATCCCGACCGGCGCCGTCGAGGTCGTGGTCAGCGCGATCGAGGTGCTCTCCGAGGCCGCCCCGCTGCCCTTCCCGGTCGCCGAGTACGAGCCGGGCACGGTCAACGAGGAGGTCCGGCTGCGCTACCGCTACCTGGACCTGCGCCGCGAGGGCCCGGCCAAGGGCCTGCGCCTGCGCTCCAAGGTCAACAACATCATCCGCCGGGTGATGGAGGAGAACGACTACCTCGACATCGAGACGCCGTACCTCACCCGCTCCACCCCCGAGGGCGCCCGCGACTTCCTCGTCCCGGTCCGCCTCCAGCCCGGCCACTGGTACGCCCTGCCGCAGTCGCCCCAGCTGTTCAAGCAGCTGCTGATGGTGGCCGGCATGGAGCGCTACTACCAGATCGCCCGCTGCTTCCGCGACGAGGACTTCCGCGCCGACCGCCAGCCGGAGTTCACCCAGCTGGACATCGAGGCCTCCTTCGTCGACCAGGAGGACGTCCTGGCCCTCGGCGAGAAGATCGTCGGCGCCATCTGGCGCGAGGTGCACGGCTACGAGATCCCGAACCCGCTGCCGCGGATGACCTACGCGGACGCCATGGGCCGCTACGGCTCCGACAAGCCGGACGTCCGCTTCGGCCAGGAGCTCACCGACCTGACCGAGTACTTCAAGGGCACCGAGTTCCGCGTCTTCCAGGCCCCGTACGTCGGCGCCGTGGTCATGCCCGGCGGCGCCTCGCAGCCGCGCAAGCAGCTGGACGCCTGGCAGGACTGGGCCAAGGCGCGCGGTGCCCGCGGCCTGGCCTACGTCCTCATCGACGCCGAGACCGGCGAGCTGCGCGGCCCCGTCGCCAAGAACCTCTCCGAGGAGCACCTGGCCGGCCTCGCCGCCGCGGCCGGTGCCTCGAACGGCGACGCGATCTTCTTCGCGGCCGGCAAGCAGCGCGCCTCCCAGGAGCTGCTCGGCGCCGCCCGCCTGGAGATCGGCCGCCGCTGCGGGCTGATCGACGAGTCCCAGTGGGCCTTCCTCTGGGTCGTCGACTTCCCGATGTTCGAGCCGATCGAGGACGACAAGGGCCAGTTCCAGGGCTGGCACGCGGTGCACCACCCCTTCACCGCCCCGACCGCGGAGTCGCTGGACACCTTCGACACCGACCCGGGCTCGGCCCTGTCCAACGCCTACGACCTCGTCCTCAACGGCTCGGAGCTGGGCGGCGGTTCGATCCGTATCCACCAGCGCGAGGTGCAGAAGCGGGCGTTCGACGCGATCGGCCTCTCCGAGGAGGAGGCGGCCTCGCAGTTCGGCTTCCTGCTGGACGCCTTCAACTACGGCCCGCCGCCGCACGGTGGTGTCGCCTTCGGCCTGGACCGGATCGTGACGCTGCTCGGCGGGTACGACACCATCCGGGACGTCATCGCCTTCCCGAAGACGTCCACCGGCGGCGACCCGCTGACCGGCGCGCCGACCCCGATCACGCCGGCGCAGCGCCGCGAGGCCGGCGTGGACGCCCAGCCCAAGGTCCGCGAGGACGCCAAGGGCGAGGCCCAGCCCAAGGCCTGACGCCGCGTCATCCGCTAACCTGCAACGGCCCCGGACGGCCCACCAGCCGTCCGGGGCCGGTCCACAACGGTGTGTGACACAGGGAGGGTTGACTTTGCAGGTCACAACGAGAGTCGAACGTCCGCAGGACGCGCCGGCGACCAGACGCGTGCACATGGCCGCGTTCCCCGGCCCGGACGAGGCGGACCTGGTGGACGCGCTGCGCCGCGACCCGGCCTGGCTGCCCGGCCTGTCCGTGGTCGCGGTGGACGACACCGGGCTGGTGATCGGGCACGCGCTGCTGACCCGGCTGCGGGTCGGCGACGGCAAGGGGCTGGCGCTCGCGCCGGTCGCGGTGGCGCCCGAGTGGCAGCGCCGGGGCGTCGGCGAGCTGGTCGTCCGGGCGGTGCTGGCGGCGGCCGAGGAGGCGGGCGAGAAGCTCGTGATCGTCCTCGGCGATCCGGAGTACTACGGACGGTTCGGCTTCGCGCCGGCCGGACGGCACGAGGTGACCGGCCCGTTCGAGGTGCCGGAGGCGTACTTCCAGGCGCTGCCGCTGGCGGCGTACGACGGCGCCCCGCGCGGGCTCTGTCGCTACCCCGAGCCCTTCGTCGCCGTCTAGCGCGCGTCCGGGGCGTCCGTTCCCCGTTCCCCGTTCCCCTCGGGCACCTCTCCCCAGGGCCGGTCCACGAGACCGGCCCCGGTCGCCGCGGCCACGCCGACCTGCGGACCCGGCCGTCGGCGCCTACGGTGAGTGCTGATCAGCATTCAGCCGAACGGAGGACCCGAGGGTGGCCGAGCAGCAGCGGACCGGCAGGCCGGAGAAACTCGCCAGGAAGCCGTACGAGCGGGAGCTGCTGCGGCTCCAGGAGGAGCTGGTGAAGCTCCAGGAGTGGGTGCGGGTCGAGGGCGCCCGGCTGGTCGTCGTCTTCGAGGGCCGCGACGCCGCGGGCAAGGGCGGGGCGATCAAGCGGGTGACGGAGTACCTGAACCCGCGCATCGCCAGGGTCGCCGCGCTGCCCACGCCGACCGAGCGGCAGAAGACCCAGTGGTACTTCCAGCGGTACGTCGAGCACCTGCCGGCGGCCGGGGAGATCGTCCTGTTCGACCGCAGCTGGTACAACCGCGCCGGCGTCGAGCGCGTGATGGGCTTCTGCACCGACGAGGAGTACTGGCAGTTCCTGCACCAGTGCCCGACCTTCGAGCGGATGCTGACCGAGTCGGGCATCCTGCTGCGCAAGTACTGGTTCTCGGTGAGCGACACCGAGCAGGAGCGGCGCTTCCGGGACCGCCTGGAGGACCCGATGAAGCGCTGGAAGCTCTCCCCGATGGACGTCGAGTCGATCAGCCGCTGGGAGGACTACTCGCGGGCCAAGGACGAGATGTTCATCCACACCGACACCCCGGACTCGCCCTGGCACGTGGTGGAGAGCGACGACAAGCGCCGGGCCCGGATCAACATGATCGCCCACCTGCTGTCCACCGTGCCGTACCACGAGATCCGGGCGCCGCAGATCGACCTGCCGCCCCGCCCCGCCCCGCGCGGCTACCAGCGGCCCCCGCGCGACCTCCGGAAGTACGTCCCGGACCACGCCGCCGGCCTGGCGTAGCCGCCCGGGCTGTCGGGGGCCTCGCATAGGCTTCCGGTGTGGACGAACCGGACCTCTTCACCGCCGCAGCCGAGGAACGCCAGACCAGGGAGCCCGGCCGGGCGCCGCTGGCCGTACGGATGCGTCCGCGCACCCTGGACGAGGTGGCCGGGCAGCGGCAGCTGCTGAAGCCCGGCTCGCCGCTGCGCCGGCTGGTCGCGGGCTCGCGCGGGCCGGCGGCGACGAGCTCGGTGATCCTCTGGGGGCCGCCCGGCACCGGCAAGACCACCCTGGCGCACGTGATCAGCCAGGCCGTCGAGGGCCGCTTCGTGGAGCTGTCCGCGATCACCGCCGGGGTCAAGGAGGTCCGGGCGGTGATCGACGGCGCCCGGCGGGCGGTCGGGATGTCCGGCCGGGAGACGGTGCTCTTCCTGGACGAGATCCACCGCTTCTCCAAGGCCCAGCAGGACTCGCTGCTGCCGGCCGTGGAGAACCGTTGGGTCACCCTGATCGCGGCGACGACGGAGAACCCGTACTTCTCGGTGATCTCCCCGCTGCTCTCCCGCTCGCTGCTGCTGACGCTGGAGTCGCTCACCGACGAGGACATCCGGGAGCTGCTGCGCCGCGCGGTGGCCGACGAGCGCGGGCTGGAGGGGGCCCTGGAGCTGTCCGCCGAGGCCGAGGACCACCTGGTGCGGCTGGCCGGTGGGGACGCCCGGCGGGCGCTCACCACGCTGGAGGCGGCGGCCGGCGCGGCGCTGGAGAAGGGCGAGCCGAGCATCACGCTGGCCACCACCGAGACGGCGGTCAACCAGGCGGCGGTGCGCTACGACAAGGACGGCGACCAGCACTACGACGTGGCGAGCGCGCTGATCAAGTCGATCCGCGGCAGCGACGTGGACGCCACCCTGCACTACCTGGCCCGGATGATCGAGGCGGGGGAGGACCCGCGGTTCATCGCCCGCCGGCTGATGATCTCGGCCAGCGAGGACGTCGGCCTGGCCGACCCGACGGCCCTGCAGACGGCGGTGGCGGCGGCCCAGGCGGTGGCCCTGATCGGCTTCCCGGAGGCGCGGATCATCCTGTCCCAGGCGGCCATCGCGCTGGCCCTGGCGCCCAAGTCCAACGCCGCCTACCTGGCGATCGACGCGGCGCTGGCGGACGTCCGGCAGGGCCTGGCGGGCGCCGTCCCCGCCCATCTGCGGGACGCCCACTACGGCGGCGCGGGCAAGCTCGGCCACGGCAAGGGCTACCGCTACCCGCACGACCTGCCGGAGGGCATCGCCGCCCAGCAGTACGCGCCGGACGCCGTGCACGGCCGGGAGTACTACCAGCCGACCAGGCGCGGCGGCGAGGCCCGGTACGCGGACGTGGTGGAGTGGACGCGCGGGCGGCTGCGCGGGGAGCGCAGGGCGGAGAAGAAGGCGGAGAAGCCGGAGAAGAAGGCCGCGGAGCAGCCCGGGGAAAACGGCGGGTGATCCACCGGTATACTCGGTCGGAGTGCCATGTCCCGGGACGGCGGCGGGGGAGACCCCACCGACCGGCCGCACCAGCGGGGCACCGGCGGTAGGCCTCCTCCGGGAGGCCCGCATCAGGAGCGTCGCGCACCGTTTCGGTGTCGCGGACGGCCCGGTTCACCGGGCCCTTCGTGTGACCAGCACTTCTCGTGCCCGGCTCCGGAGAGCGGCTGATCCCTTCGCGCAGGCGACGGGGTTTTCTCCGGGTCGCGACATGCGACCTCCGTCAACACCTGGTGAAAGCCGTATTCGTAAGCAAGGAAGGTTTGGTTCATGGCGAACCAGAAGCGTCCCAAGGTCAAGATCGCGCGTGCCCTCGGCGTGCCGCTGACCCCGAAGTCCGTCAAGTACTTCGAGGCCCGCCCGTACCCGCCCGGCCAGCACGGCCGCGGCCGCAAGCAGAACTCGGACTACAAGGTCCGTCTGCTCGAGAAGCAGCGTCTGCGCGCCCAGTACGACCTGAGCGAGAAGCAGATGGCGCGCGCGTTCGACCGCGCGAAGAAGGCCGAGGGCAAGACCGGTGAGGCGCTCGTCGCCGACCTGGAGACCCGTCTGGACTCCCTGGTCCTGCGTTCGGGCATCGCCCGCACCATCTACCAGGCCCGCCAGATGGTCGTCCACGGCCACATCGAGGTCAACGGCGGCAAGGTCAACAAGCCGTCGTTCCAGATGAAGCCGGGCTACGTGGTCACCGTCCGCGAGCGCTCCAAGGAGAAGGTCCCCTTCCAGGTCGCCCGTGAGGGTGGCTACGCGGGCGAGGGCCAGACCCCGAAGTACCTCGAGGTCAACCTGAAGGCCCTGGCCTTCCGCCTGGACCGTGCGCCGCAGCGCAAGGAGGTCCCGGTGATCTGTGACGAGCAGCTGGTCGTCGAGTACTACTCGCGCTGACCCGGCTTCGCTCCTCGCGAACACCAGCGAGCCCCCGCCGCCCTCCGAGGCGGCGGGGGCTCGCCCCGTTCCGTGCGGCCGTCAGATGCCCTCGCCGGCCATCGCGGCGGCCAGCCGCAGGTGCGGGCGGGCCTCCTCGGCGCGGCCCTGGCGCTCCAGGGTGCGGCCGAGCATCAGCCGGGCGTAGTCCTCGGCCGGGTCCGCCTCCAGGATCCGCAGCAGCTCGGCCTCGGCGCGGCCCAGCTGCGCCGAGTGGAAGTAGCTGCGGGCCAGCAGCATCCGGACCGAGAGGTTGGTCGGCTCCTCGGCGAGGACGCCTTCGAGCATGCGGGCCGCGTCGGTGTACGCCTTGGACTCGAAGTAGAACTTCGCCATGCGGTACTCGTCGGCGGTGTTGTGGACGGCCATGAGGCCTCCTTCCGGGCTGATCCTTGCCTCCTCAAGCAATCGGCAAGCATCAGCTATTCCGCACCGCCGAGGGGGCCGGTGCGGGCGGTACCGAGCGGGGCCCCGCGGCCTGCTCCTGGCCCTCGGCCGGACCCCCGCCGCCCAGGGCCCGGCTGACCGCCGCGTCCAGGTCCAGCCGGGTGCCCGCCTCGTAGCACTCCTCGTACTCCTGGGCGGTCAGCCCGGCCAGGGCCCGCTCCGCGCACTCCTGGTGCGGGCCGAAGAAGTTCCGCGAGCCCAGGAACGGGTTGCCGACCGCGCGCCAGATCCGGTGCGCGGCCCCCTGCAGCACCCGGGCCTCGCGCAGGTCGCCGGGCTCGCCAGGGCGGCTCGGCTCGGTCTCCAGCAGCGCCAGCAGGTCGATGCCCAGCACGATGCCCAGCCGGTCCCGGAAGAGGTGGTTGAGCCGTACGCACTCCCGGGCGAGGGCCCGGGCGGGCTGGACGGCGCCGTCCAGCCAGTGCGAGTACGCCATCGCGTAGAGGACGTACCCGTAGGCCCACTGTTCGCCGTGCTCCTCGCACAGCTCGCGGGCCTGGCCGAACCAGAGCTCGCCGCTGTCCAGGTCCCCCTGGAAGAGGTGGGCCAGGCCCAGCTCCAGCATGGCCATCACCACGTTGCTGTTGAGCTCGCCGATGGTCCGGTAGTGCCAGAGCGCCTCCTCGAACAGCTCGGCGGCCCGGTCCGGGTCGTCGGCGACCAGGGCGACGCAGCCCTGCCGGTGGACGGCGTAGGCCAGGGCGCGGTCGTCGCCGGTGTCCAGGGCCTGGCGGCGGCACTCCTCCAGGGTCGGGCGGGCGAAGCCGAGGTCGCCCTGGAGGGTGGCCATGTAGCCGGTCACCCAGAGCGCCTTGGCCCGGGCCTCGGTGGGCTCGCGGTCCAGGGCGAGCGCGCGGTCCAGCCAGTGCCGGCCCTCTCCGAGGTGGCCGCAGCCGATCCAGTAGAACCAGAGCGTCCCGGCCAGCAGCAGCGCGATCTGCTCCTCGCCGGGCTCGGCGAGGCTGAACTCCAGCGCCGCGCGGAGGTTGCCGTGGGCCAGTGCGGTGCGCTCGGCGGTCTCCGCCTGCCGGGGGCCGAACCACTCCACCTCCCCCCAGGTGGCGACGCCCAGGTACCAGTCCCGGTGGCGGCGCAGCAGCCGCTGCTCCTCGCCGGCGGCGCGCAGCCACTGGCCGCCGTACTCCCGAAGGGTGTCCAGCAGCCGGAAGCGCACGCCGAAGGGGCTGTCCTCGCGCAGCACCACGGACTTGGCGACCAGCTCGTCGAGGAGGTCGAGCACCTCCTCGGCCTCGATGCCCTCGCCGGCGCAGACGTACTCGGCGGCCTCCAGGTCGAAGCCGCCGGCGAAGACCGACAGGCGGGCCCAGAGTAAACGTTCCTGCACGGTGCACAGCTCATGGCTCCAGCCGATCGTCGTGCGCAGCGTCTGGTGCCGGGGCAGGGCCGTCCGGGAGCCCCCGGTGAGCAGCCGGAAGCGGTCGTCCAGCCGGGCGGTGACCTGCTCCACCGACAGCGCGCGCAGCCGGCCGGCCGCCAGCTCCAGGGCCAGCGGGATGCCGTCCAGCCGGCGGCAGAGCAGCGTGACCGCCTCCGCGTTGGCCTCCGTCACCTCGAAGGCCGGCAGCACCGCCCGGGCCCGGTCGGCGAACAGCCGTACGGCCTCCGGCAGTGCGTCCGGCCGCACCGGGCCGCCCTCCGCCGGGCCGACCGGCAGCGGCGCGAGGGTCAGCAGGTGCTCGCCCGAGGCCCGCAGGGCGGTGCGGCTGGTGGCCAGCAGCCGCAGGCCGGGCAGCGCCCGCAGCAGTGCGTCGGCCAGCTCGGCGCAGGCCTCCACCAGGTGCTCGCAGCCGTCCAGCACCAGCAGCAGCCGCCGGCCCGCCAGGTGCTCGGCCAGGACGTCCAACGGCGGACGGGCGGTGGCGTCGGTGATCCCCAGCGCCTCCAGTACGGCGTGGCCGAGCAGGAGCGGGTCCTGCACCGGGACGACGTCCACCAGCCAGGTGCCCCCCGGGAATGCCCCGGCCGCCCGGGCCGCCGCCCGCAGGGCCAGCCGGCTCTTGCCCACCCCGCCCGGCCCGGTGACGGTCACCAGCCGGGCCGTATCCAGCAGGGCGGCCAGTTCGGCCAGTTCGCCCCGCCGCCCGACGAAGCCCGTCACCTCGGCCGGCAGCCGGCCGGGCTCCGGCTCGGGCGGCCCCGCCTCGGGCTCCCCGGGCTGCGCTGTCCAGTCCCCGGCCAACGGCTGCTCCCCGTGCTCCAGGCCGGACCGTCGCGGTCCGGACGTGCGTCGGGCCGTACGGGCGACGGCCTGCCAGGCAGAACGAGGTGACCGGCCGGTAGGTTACGCCCGCCGATCGCACACCCGACCGGGTCGCCGCCGGAAGAACCCGGTCCGGGAATCGGGCGTGGGCGCGATAGGGTTCCCTTCGAAGAACTGCAAGGCGAGGGAGCGCGCAAGGTGTCCGTGGGAGAGCTGGCCGGATTGCTCGTCGCCGTGTTCTGGGCGGTCCTGGTCACCCTGCTCGCCGTGGTCCTGGTCCGCCTCTCGCGGGTGCTCAAGGAGGCCGCCGTCCTGGTCTCCGCCGTCACCGACCAGGCCGTCCCGCTGCTGACCGACGCGGGCGCCGCGGTGCGCAGCGCCAACGAGCAGCTGGAGCGGGTGGACGAGATCACCGCCAACGTGCAGGACGCCGCCGCCAACGCCAACGCGCTCTCCTCCACCGTGGCCGCCACTCTGGGCGGACCGCTGGTGAAGGTCGCCGCGTTCAGCTACGGCGTGCGCAAGGCCGTCGCCCGGCAGCAGGGCGGCCTGCCGCCCGTGCCGGCGCAGGCCGGCGAGCGCGAGGAGCTGGCCCGGCTGATCCGGGCCGAGGTCCGCGCCGCGACGGCGCCCAGGAACGGCCTGTTCTCCCGGGTCCGGCGAGCGGTGAGGGGCTGAGGGCATGGTGCGACGCATCTTCTGGATGGCGGTCGGCGCCGGCGCCACCGTCTGGGCCATGAACAAGGCCAACGAGGCCGTGCACCGGCTCACCCCGGACAGCCTCTCCGGCACCGCCGCCCGCGGCGCGCTGCACCTGGGCGACGTGGCCAAGCAGTTCGCCCAGGACGTGAGGGCCGGCATGGCCGAGCGCGAGGAGCAGCTGAAGGACGACCTCGGGCTGCACGGCACCGCCGTGGTCGAGCCCCGCGGTGACCGCCGCGTCCTGCGCGGCGAGCCGCAGTACCGAGCTATCTCGGCGGCGCCCGGTAGCCCGGCCGCCGCCCTGCCTCCGTCCCGCGCCCGCTCGCTGACCGACGGCGCCCGTACCACCCCCCGGACCACTGAAGAAACGCCCCGCCGCGCCCTGCCGCCGCGGGGCGGCACCCCGAACCGGAAGGACCACTAATGGAGTCGGCTGAGATCCGCCGCCGCTGGCTGCGCTTCTTCGAGGAGCGCGGCCACACCGTCGTTCCGTCGGCGTCCCTGGTCGCCGACGACCCCACCCTGCTGCTCGTCAACGCCGGCATGGTGCCGTTCAAGCCCTACTTCCTGGGCGAGGTCAAGCCGCAGTTCTCGCGCGCCACCAGCGTCCAGAAGTGCGTGCGCACCCTGGACATCGAGGAGGTCGGGAAGACCACCCGGCACGGCTCCTTCTTCCAGATGTGCGGCAACTTCTCCTTCGGCGACTACTTCAAGGAAGGAGCCATCAAGTTCGCCTGGGAGCTGCTCACCACCCCCGTCGCGGACGGTGGCTACGGCCTGGAGAAGGAGAAGCTCTGGATCACCGTCTACCAGGACGACGACGAGGCCGAGCAGATCTGGCGCGACGTCATCGGCGTGCCCACGGAGCGCATTCAGCGCCTGGGCATGAAGGACAACTTCTGGTCGATGGGCGTCCCCGGCCCGTGCGGCCCGTGCTCGGAGATCAACTACGACCGCGGCCCCGCGCACGGCGAGGAGGGCGGCCCGGCCGTCAACGGCGAGCGCTACCTGGAGATCTGGAACCTGGTCTTCATGCAGTACGAGCGCGGCCACGGCGACGGCAAGGACGGCTTCGAGATCCTCGGCGACCTGCCGAGCAAGAACATCGACACCGGCCTCGGCCTGGAGCGCCTGGCCGCCATCCTCCAGGGCGTCGACAACCTCTTCGAGATCGACACCAGTCGGATGATCCTCGACCGCGCCGCCGAGCTCACCGGCCACCGCTACGGTGCCGACCACAAGGCGGACGTCTCGCTGCGCGTGGTCACCGACCACATCCGCACCGCGCTGATGCTGGTCGGCGACGGCGTCACCCCGGGCAACGAGGGCCGCGGCTACGTGCTGCGCCGCATCCTGCGCCGCGCCATCCGCAACATGCGGCTGCTGGGCGCCACCGAGCCGGTGGCCAAGGTGCTCGTCGACGTCGCGATCAAGGCGATGGCCCCGCAGTACCCGGAGCTGGAGAGCGACCGCAAGCGCATCGAGACGGTCGTCGTCGGCGAGGAGGCCGCGTTCCTCCAGACCCTGAAGGCCGGCACCAACCTGCTGGACGTCGCGGTCACCGAGACCAAGCAGGCCGGCGGCGCCGTCCTCTCCGGTGAGCAGGCGTTCAAGCTGCACGACACCTACGGCTTCCCGATCGACCTCACCCTGGAGATGGCCGAGGAGCAGGGCCTCCAGGTGGACGAGGCCGGCTTCCGCCGCCTGATGCAGGAGCAGCGGGACCGCGCCAAGGCGGACGCCAAGGCCAAGAAGACGGGCCACGCGGACGTCGCCGCGTACCGCGAGGTCGCCGACAAGTCCGGCGCCAGCGTCTTCACCGGCTACACCCTCACCGAGGGCGAGGCCACCGTGGTCGGCCTGCTGGTGGACGGCGTCCCCTCGCCGGCCGCCTCCGAGGGCGACGAGGTCGAGATCATCCTCGACCGCACCCCGTTCTACGCCGAGGGCGGCGGCCAGCTCGCCGACCAGGGCCGGATCCGGCTGGAGTCCGGCGCGGTGGTGGAGATCCGGGACGTGCAGCAGCCCGTCCCGGGCGTCATGGTGCACTCCGGCGGGGTGCTGTTCGGCGAGGTCGTGCTGGGCGCCTCGGCGTACGCCACGATCGACACCGAGCGCCGCCGGGCGATCGCCCGCGCCCACTCGGCCACCCACCTGACCCACCAGGCGCTGCGCGACGCGCTCGGCCCGACGGCCGCCCAGGCCGGCTCCGAGAACGCCCCCGGCCGCTTCCGCTTCGACTTCGGCTCGCCGGCCGCCGTGCCCGGCTCCGTGCTGGTCGACGTCGAGCAGAAGATCAACGACGTGCTGGGCCGCGAGCTGGAGGTCACCGCCGAGGTCATGACGATGGACCAGGCCCGCAAGGCCGGTGCCATCGCCATGTTCGGCGAGAAGTACGGCGACGAGGTCCGGGTCGTCACCATCGGCGACTTCTCCAAGGAGCTGTGCGGCGGCACCCACGTGGGCAACACCGCCCAGCTGGGCCTGGTGAAGCTGCTCGGCGAGTCCTCGATCGGCTCCGGCGTGCGCCGGGTCGAGGCGCTGGTCGGCAGCGACGCCTACCGGTTCCTGGCCCGCGAGCACACCGTGGTCTCCCAGCTCACCGAGCTGGTCAAGGGCCGCCCGGAGGAGCTGCCGGAGAAGATCTCCGGCATGCTCGCCAAGCTCAAGGACGCCGAGAAGGAGATCGAGCGCTTCCGCGCCGAGAAGGTGCTGGCCGCCGCGGCGGGCCTGGCCGACTCGGCCGAGGACGTGCACGGCATCGCCGTGGTCGCCGCGCAGGTCGCCGACGGCGTGGGCGCGGACGAGCTGCGCAAGCTGGTGCTGGACGTGCGCGGCCGGCTCGGCTCGCGCCCGGCCGTGGTCGCCGCGTTCACCGTGGCGAACGACCGCCCGCTGACCGTGATCGCCACCAACGAGGACGCCCGCGGCCGCGGCATCAAGGCCGGCGAGCTGGTCCGCACCGCCGCCAAGACCCTCGGCGGCGGCGGTGGCGGCAAGGACGACGTCGCCCAGGGCGGTGGCTCCAACCCGGCCGCGGTCGGCGAGGCCATCGCCGCGGTGCGCGGCCTGGTCGCGGAGCGCGCCAGCTGATGGAGTTCGA
The DNA here is from genome assembly GCF_044391605.1 of Kitasatospora sp. NPDC018619. Taxonomy (NCBI): domain Bacteria; kingdom Bacillati; phylum Actinomycetota; class Actinomycetes; order Kitasatosporales; family Streptomycetaceae; genus Kitasatospora; species Kitasatospora sp. NPDC018619. Next base: position 182,859 of record NZ_JBISAI010000010.1, on the reverse strand, counting down.
GGAGAGGCCCTTCCGGCGCGGGCGGCGGATCGCCGTCGACGTCGGGGACGCCCGGATCGGGGTCGCGTCCTGCGACCCCGACGGGGTGCTCGCCACGCCCGTGGAGACCGTCCCGGCCGGGGTGAAGTCGCAGGCCAGGATCGCCGCCATCGTCGACGAGTACGACGCGATGGAGGTGATCGTCGGGCTGCCGCGCTCGCTCAGCGGCAAGGAGGGCCCGGCGGCGGAGAAGGTCCGGGCGTACGCGGCGCGGCTGGCCAACCGGCTCTACCCGGTTCCGGTGCGGCTGGTGGACGAGCGGATGTCGACCGTCACCGCGACCCACGGGCTGCGCGCCTCGGGCGTCCGGGCGAAGAAGGGCCGCTCGGTGGTCGACCAGGCCGCCGCGGTGGTGATCCTGCAGAGCGCCCTTGAGTCCGAGCGGGTGAGCGGACGCCCTCCCGGTGAGAGCGTCGAGGCGGTCGGCTGACCGGCCTGGTCTAACGTCCCGAAAAGGGGTCCGTGCGGACGCGTCCGCACGGACCCCTCTTTCGTTCGTTTCCATGTCCGTTCTGGATTGACTCGTATCGATCCGGAGTGATCTGGGACCACCGAGGGGGCGCGAGCCATGACCGATCAGGACTTCCACCCGGGGCTCACGCCCGGGCATCTGGGCGCGCCGGTGCTGGAGCCGGAGGGCCGCCCCCCGGGCGCGCCCCGTCCGCGCTCCGATGCGCCGGATCCGCACCGACGGCGCAACGGACTGGCCTGCGGCCTCACCGCGCTGGCGCTGGTCGCGGTGTTCGGCGGGGTCGGGCTGACCGGCTACACGTGGTTCCAGGGGCAGCGCAAGCCCGCGGCCGCCGCCGACTTCGCCGGGCAGGGCACCGGCAGCGTGCAGGTCTCGGTGCCGGAGGGCGCCGGCCTCTCCCAGATCGCCTCCGCGCTGGTCCGCAACGGGGTGGTGGCCAGCTCGCTCGCCTTCACCCGCGCCGCGAAGGGCAGCGCCGCGGCGGCCGGCCGGATCCAGCCCGGGACGTACACGCTGAAGCAGAAGATGTCGGCCGCGGCGGCGCTGGCCGTCCTGATCGACCCGGCCAACGCCAACGGCCTGACCATCCCCGAGGGCTGGCGCGGCTACCAGATCTACGCCGCCATCGACAAGAAGCTGAACCTGCCCGAGGGCACCGCCCAGCGGACCGCCCAGGAGCAGGCCGCCGAACTGGGCCTGCCGGACTTCGCCAACGGCAGCCCGGAGGGCTACCTGTTCCCGGCGACGTACAGCGTCACCGAGGGCACCACCGCCTTCGACCTGCTGAAGCAGATGGTGGAGCGGGCCGGCCGGGAGTTCAGCCGGGACGACGCCACGGTGGTGGCGCAGAACCTCGGGCAGAGCGTCTACGGGCTGGTCACGGTGGCCAGCATGGTCCAGGGCGAGGCCGACAACACCGCGGACATGGGCAAGGTGGCCCGGGTGATCTACAACCGGCTGGCCAAGGGCATGCCGCTCCAGCTGGACTCGACCATCAACTACGCGCTCGGCCGCTCCACCCTGAACACCTCGGTGACCGACACCAGGCTGGACTCCCCGTACAACACCTACCTGCACGCCGGGCTGCCGCCGAGCCCGATCTCCAACCCCGGGCGGCAGGCGATCATGGCGGCGCTGGACCCGACGCCGGGGGACTGGCTGTACTTCGTCACCGTGAAGCCGGGGGACACCCGCTTCACCGACAGTTTCGACGTGCAGCAACGCAACGTGGCGGAGTTCAACGCCAACCGGGCGGCGGCCAAGCCGAGCGCCGCCGCGACCGGCACGCCCTCCGCCCCGGCCTCCCCGGCGGCGCCCGGTGCGGGGGCGCCGTAGCGGTGATGTGTGCTGTCGGTGAGGTCGCCCACTGACGGTGCGTCCGCCCGGCCGGGGGCAAGGCTGCGGTACGGTAACGTCTCCCTCCAGGCGTTGCGCTAGCACGCCGGTTCGAGAAGCAGCCGGGACGGCGTCGTCCCGGGCGGCCGGTTTGATCCTCCGGCCGTCACCGTCGGTTAAGGGGATCGATGACCGATCTGGGCGGGGGCTACAACCCCCAGGGCGAGCCGTGGCACCCCGGTGATCCCGGGTACGACGGCCGGCAGCCGGTCCCCGGCCCGCAGGACGGCCAGTGGCAGCAGCAGTACCCGCAGCAGGGCCAGCCGGTCCGGCAGCAGCCGTACGGCGACGTGCAGCAGGGGTACCCGCAGCAGCAGATGACGCCGCAGATGCAGCAGCAGATGATGGCGCAGCAGGGCGGCTACCAGCAACAGCCCCAGCAGCAGATGCCGCAGCAGGGCTACCCGGCCGGTCAGCAGGGCTACCCGCAGCAGATGGCGCAGCAGGGCTACCACCAGCAGGGGTACGCGCAGCAGCAGATGCCGCAACCGCAGATGCCGCAGCAGCCGATGCAGCAGGGCGGCTACCAGCAGCAGATGCCGATGCCGCAGCAGGGCTACCAGCAGCAGTCCCCCCAGCAGGACCAGCCCCAGCAGGTCCAGCAGCAGGCACCGCGGCAGCACGCCCGCCCCCAGCCCGAGCCCGAGCCCGCGCCCGCCTCGGGCCCCGGCCCGGACGGGATCGACTGGGAGGCCGAGGCCGCCGCCCTGGAGGCCGGGGCCGACCCGGTCGGTGCCGCGCCCGAGGCCGCCGACGACGAGTGGGACGACCGCCAGGACGGCCACCGCGAGGACGACGGCTACCTCGACGAGCACGCCGAGGCCGGGCAGGCGGGCTTCCTCGGCGAGCGGGACGACTCCCGCGAGGCCAAGAAGAAGCGCAAGGAGAAGGGCAAGAAGTCGGGCCGCCGCAACGGCGGCGCCTGCCTGCTGGTCGCCCTGGTGCTGCTCGGTGCCGTGGGCGGGGCCGGCTGGTGGGGCTACGGCTTCTACCAGGACCACTTCGGGCCGCCGCCGGACTTCACCGGCGAGGGCACCGGCTCCGTCCAGGTCGAGGTCAAGAAGGGCGCGGTGGCCGGCCAGATCGGCCTGATGCTGAAGAACGCCGGCGTGGTCAAGAGCGTCGACGCGTACAGCCAGGCGTGCAAGGCCGAGCCCAAGTGCAACACCGTCCAGTACGGCTACTACCAGCTGAAGAAGGAGATGCCGGCCGCCGCCGCGCTCAAGGAGCTGCTCGCCCAGGCGGGCGGCACGGCGATCGTCGTCCCGGAGGGCAAGAACTCCTCCGAGATCTACGCCCTGATCGACGGCAAGCTGAAGCTCCAGGCGGGCACCACGGCGGGCGTGGCCAAGGCCCAGGTCAACGACCTCGGCCTGCCGCCCTACGCACAGGGCAACATCGAGGGCTTCCTCTGGCCGACCCGTTACAACATCGCCGAGGGCATGAAGCCCGAGGACCTGCTCAAGCAGATGGTGAAGAACGCCACCGAGAAGTACGCCGGCCTGGACGCCCAGGCGGCCTCGGTGGGGCTGAAGAACGGCTACGAGGTGCTCATCGAGGCGAGCATCCTGCAGCGCGAGGGCAACAACCCGGCGGACTTCGCCAAGATGGCGAAGACGATCCAGAACCGGCTGGCGGCCGGCGGCGAGATCAACCACCGGCTCGGCATGGACACCACGCTCCAGTACTCGCTGAACCGCAAGGACCTCGACAAGAAGGACATGGACGACGCGTCCAACAAGTACAACACCTACATCAACCCGGGCCTGCCGCCCGGCCCGATCTCCAACCCCGGCGACGACGCGCTGAGCGCGGTGCTGCACCCGGCGGACGGGAAGTGGCTGTACTTCATCGCGATGTCCCCGACCGAGACCCGGTTCGCCGAGACGAGCAAGGAGCACTACGCCAACGTCAAGGAGTACTGCCAGGCGGCCGGGCAGAGCTTCGACGAGGCGCGGGGCCACTGCACCACCAAGAAGTGACCGCGTCGGACGGCCGGACGGCCGTCCGACGCCGCTCGGAGTCCGGAGGTCCGGGTCCGGAGTTCCGAGTCCAGAGTTCGCGTCCGCGGAGGGGCAGCGTTGACCAGCAAGCACCGGGCGGCCGTTCTCGGCTCGCCGATCGCCCACTCGCTCTCGCCGGACCTGCACCGGGCCGCCTTCGCGGCGCTCGGGCTGGACGGCTGGCGCTACGAGCGCCACGAGGTGGACGAGGCCGGGCTGCCCGGCTTCGTCGCCGGGTTGGACGAGGCCGAGTGGGCCGGGCTGTCGCTCACCATGCCGCTGAAGCGGGCGGTCATCCCGCTGCTCGACGAGATCAGCGAGACAGCCCGCGCGGTGGAAGCGGTGAACACCGTGGTGTTCACCGCCGACGGCCGGCGCACCGGGGACAACACCGACGTCCCCGGGCTGGTCAACGCGCTGCGCGAGCGCGGGATCACCGAGGTGTCCGAGGCGGCCGTGCTGGGCGCCGGGGCCACCGCCTCCTCGGCGCTGGCCGCGCTGGCCCGGATCTGCACCGGCGAGGTGACGGTCTTCGTGCGCGGCCCCGAGCGGGCGCGGGAGATGGCCGAGCTGGGCGACCGGCTGGGCGTGGCCGTGCGGACGGCCGCGTGGGAGCGCGGCGCCGAGGCCCTGGCCCGGCCGCTGACCGTCTCCACCACGCCGGTCGGCGCGACCGACGCCTTCGCGGACGCGCTGCCCGCCGAGCCGGGCACGCTGTTCGACGTGCTGTACCACCCGTGGCCGACGGCGCTGGCCGCCGCCTGCGCCGCGCGCGGGGCGACCGTCCTGGGCGGGCTGGACCTCCTGGTGCACCAGGCGGTGCTCCAGAGCGAGGCCTTCACCGGATGCGTGCCGGGACCGCTGGCGGCGATGCGGGAGGCGGGGGAGAAGGCGCTCGCCGGGCGCTGAGCCAGGCCGTCCGGCGGGGGCGGGCCCCGTCCTCGGCCCGGTCCTCCGGGCCGTTCCCGGCCGGATCGTGGCCGGTGGCCGTCCGTCACGCGGACTGTGCCCCCGGGGGCCGCTGGGGCATGAAAGGATTCAGGGACAAGGCACGCCCGGGCGGGCCCCGGCGGTGCCGTGGTCCGGTCCGCTGATGAAGGAGCTCCGTTGGGTACGTTGCGCTGGCTGACGGCGGGGGAGTCGCACGGCCCCGCACTCGTCGCGACGCTGGAAGGCCTGCCCGCCGGTGTACCGGTCACCACCGACGTGGTGGCCGACGCGCTGGCGCGCCGCCGGCTCGGTTACGGCCGCGGGGCGCGGATGAAGTTCGAGCAGGACGAGGTGACCTTCCTCGGCGGCGTCCGGCACGGCCTGACCATGGGCAGCCCGGTCGCGATCATGGTGGGTAACACCGAGTGGCCGAAGTGGGAGCAGGTCATGTCGGCCGATCCGGTCGACCCGGAGGTGCTGGCGGGGCTGGCCCGCAACGAGGCGCTCACCCGCCCCCGGCCCGGCCACGCCGACCTGGCCGGCATGCAGAAGTACTCGATCGACGAGGCCCGGCCGATCCTGGAGCGCGCCAGCGCCCGGGAGACGGCCGCCCGGGTCGCGCTGGGCGCCGTCGCCCGCGCCTACCTGCGCGAGGTGGCCGGGATCGAGATCGTCAGCCACGTGGTCGAGCTGGCCGCCGCCAAGGCGCCGGCCGGAGTGGTGCCGCTGCCCTCGGACGAGGCCCGGCTGGACGCCGACCCGGTGCGCTGCCTGGATGCCGACGCCTCGAAGGCGATGGTCGCCGAGATCGACCAGGCCCACAAGGACGGGGACACCCTCGGCGGCGTCGTCGAGGTGCTGGCGTACGGCGTGCCGGTGGGCCTCGGCTCGCACGTGCACTGGGACCGCCGGCTCGACGCACGGCTGGCCGCCGCGCTGATGGGCATCCAGGCGATCAAGGGCGTCGAGGTCGGCGACGGCTTCGAGCTGGCCCGGGTGCCGGGCTCCCAGGCCCACGACGAGATCGTCCCGACCCCCGAGGGCGTCAAGCGCGCCTCCGGCCGCTCCGGCGGCACCGAGGGCGGCCTGAGCACCGGCGAGGTGCTGCGGGTGCGCGCCGCGATGAAGCCGATCGCCACCGTGCCGCGGGCGCTCCAGACCCTGGACGTGCGCACCGGCGAGCCGGCCAAGGCGCACCACCAGCGCTCGGACGTCTGCGCCGTGCCGGCCGCGGGCATCGTCGCCGAGGCGATGGTCGCGCTGGTGCTGGCCGACGCGGTGAACGAGAAGTTCGGCGGCGACAACGTCGCGGAGACCCGCCGCAACGTGCAGGGCTACCTCGACAACCTGATCATCCGATGATGAGTGGGCACAGCGAGCGATCCGAGCCGCACGCCGCCGGGCGCAGCGACCGGGCGGACGCGGCGCGGGCCGGGAGCGGTTCGCCCGTCGTCGTGCTGGTCGGCCCGCCCGGCAGCGGCAAGTCCACCGTCGGGCGGGTCCTGGCCGAGCGGCTGGGCGTCGGCTTCCGGGACACCGACGCCGACGTCGAGGCGTCGGCCGGCCGGCCGATCCCGGAGATCTTCGTCGACGAGGGCGAGGCGCACTTCCGCGCGCTGGAGGCGGCGGCCGTGCGCGCGGCCGCCGAGGGGCACGACGGGGTCCTGGCGCTCGGCGGCGGCGCGGTGCTGGCCGAGGCCACCCGCGCGCTGCTGCACGAGCTGCCGGTGGTCTTCCTGGAGGTCCCGCTCGGCGACGCCGTCAAGCGGGTCGGCCTCGACGCGCCGCGCCCGCTGCTGGCCGTCAACCCGCGGGCCCGCTGGCGCGAGCTGATGGAGGCCCGCCGCCCCCTCTACCTGGAGGTGGCCACCGCCGTGGTCGACACCGCCGGGCGCACCCCGGAGCAGGTCGCGGACGCCGTACTGGAAGCACTGGAGCTGAAGACCCCCCATGACTGACACCACCGTCAGGATCCACGTCGGCGGCAGCGCCGGCCACGAGCCCTACGACGTACTGATCGGGCACCAGCTGCTCGGCGAGCTGGCGCCGCTGATCGGCACCCGGGCCAAGCGGGTGGCGCTCATCCACCCGGAGGCGCTGGCCGCCACCGCCGACGCGATCCGCGAGGACCTGCTCGGCGAGGGCTACGAGGCCATCGTGCTCCAGGTGCCCAACGCCGAGGAGGCCAAGAGCGCCGAGGTCGCCGCGTACTGCTGGTCGGTGCTCGGGCAGACCGGCTTCACCCGCAGCGACGTCGTCGTCGGCCTCGGCGGCGGCGCCACCACCGACCTGGCCGGCTTCGTGGCCGCCACCTGGCTGCGCGGGGTGCGCTGGATCTCCGTGCCCACCACGCTGCTCGGCATGGTCGACGCGGCCGTCGGCGGCAAGACCGGCATCAACATCGCCGAGGGCAAGAACATGGTCGGCGCCTTCCACCCGCCGGTGGGCGTGCTGGCCGACCTCGGCACCCTGGAGACGGTGCCCCGGCACGACTACGTCTCCGGCCTCGCCGAGGTCATCAAGTGCGGCTTCATCGCCGACCCGGCCATCCTCGACCTGATCGAGGCCGACCCGGAGGGCGCCAGGACCCCGGCGGGCCCGCATACCGTCGAGCTGATCCGCCGCGCCATCCAGGTCAAGGCCGACGTGGTCTCCGGGGACCTCAAGGAGGCCGGCCGCCGCGAGATCCTCAACTACGGCCACACCCTCGGCCACGCCATCGAGCGCAACGAGCGGTACAAGTGGCGGCACGGCGCCGCGATCTCCATCGGCATGGTCTTCGCGGCCGAACTCGGCCGCCTGGCCGGGCGGTTGGACGACGAGACGGCCGACCGCCACCGCACCGTGCTGGCCTCCGTCGGCCTGCCGCTGAGCTACCGGGCGGACGCCTGGCCGAAGCTGCTGGACGCGATGAAGATCGACAAGAAGTCGCGCGGCGACCTGATCCGCTTCATCGTGCTGGACGGCCTGGGCAGGACCTCCGTGCTGGAGGGCCCCGACCCGTCGCTGCTGGTCGCCGCGTACGCGGAGGTCTCGGCGTGACCAGGGTGATGGTGCTCAACGGCCCCAACCTGGGCCGGCTGGGCAGCCGCGAGCCGGACGTCTACGGCGCCACCTCCTACGCCGGGCTGGTCGAGCGCTGCACCGCGCTCGGCAGGGAGTTCGGCTTCGAGGTCGAGGTGCACGAGACCAACTCCGAGCAGCAGATGGTGGAGTGGCTGCACGAGGCGGCCGACGGCCGGGTGCCGGTGGTGGTCAACCCCGGTGCGTTCACCCACTACTCGTACGCGATGCGGGACGCCGCCGCCCAGCGCACCGCGCCGCTGATCGAGGTGCACATCTCCAACCCGTACGCCCGGGAGGCCTTCCGGCACACCTCGGTGATCGCCGCGGTGGCCTCCGGCACCATCGCCGGGTTCGGGCTCGGCTCCTACGAGCTGGCGCTGCGCGCGCTGGCCGAGCAGCTCACCACCCGCTGAGGGTACGGGCGGTGGCCCGGCGGCGGACTGTGCCCGTCGCCGGGCCGCCGTGTAGTGTCCCCGCTGAGAGGTGTCGGGAGGTGCCGTGACGCAGTACGCCGGAGGCGGGGAGGTCCCGCCGCGTCCCGTGGCTCCGCCGGTCCCGCCGGGGGGCGGTCCGCGGAGGACGTCGCCGGGGGTGCCGCTGCCCCCGCCCGCCGCGCCGCCGGCCCGTCCGGCGCCCACCGCCCACCCGGCCCCCGCGCCCGCTGCGGCCGCGCCGGCGCCGAGCGCCCCGGCGCCCGCGGGCGGGACCGGGCACTTCGTGCTGCCGTCCGGCGAGCCCGTCCAACTGCCCGCCCACCCGCCGCGGCGGCACGCGCCCACCGGGCCGATCGCCGTGCTGCTGATCGGCCCGGCCGGGGCCGGCAAGACGACCGTCGCCCGCCACTGGGCCGAGCGGCGCCCCACCCCGACCGCCCACATCAGCCTGGACGACGTCCGCGAGTGGGTGCAGGCCGGCTTCGCCAACCCGCAGACCGGCTGGAACAACGCCTCCGAGGCGCAGTACCGGCTGGCCCGCCGCACCTGTGGCTTCGCCTGCCGCAACTACCTGGCCAACGGCATCTCCTGCATCATCGACGACGCCGTCTTCCCGGACCGCCCGGCGATCGGCCTCGGCGGCTGGAAGCGGCACATCGGCCCCGGGATGATCCCGGTCGTGCTGCTGCCCAGCCTCGACTCCGTGCTGCGCCGCAACGCCCGCCGCACCGGCAACCGCCGGCTCGGGGACGAGGAGGTGGCCCGCATCCACGGGCGGATGGCCGGCTGGTACAACTCCGGGCTGCCGATCATCGACAACTCCGCCCTGGACGTCGCCGGGACGGCCGCCGAGCTGGACCGCGTCATCCTGGCCCGGCTGATGGGCGTCCCGGTCCGCTGACCGGCGGCGGCCGGGACTGTCGGAGCCGGCTGCGATGATGGACGGGTCCAGTCGCCGAGCCCGGAGGAGCCGAAGCCCGTGCCCGAAGGCCACATCATCCACCGCCTCGCCGCCGAGAACCGCAAGGCCTTCGGCGGCCGCCCGGTCCGGGTCTCCAGCCCGCAGGGCCGCTTCGCCGACGAGGCCAAGGTGATCGACGGGCAGCTGCTCACCGGCGCGGAGGCCACCGGCAAGCACCTCTTCCTCGGTTTCGAGGAGGGCGCCTGGGTGCACGTCCACCTCGGCCTCTACGGCGGCTTCACCTTCGGCACCGGCCCGGCGCCGGAGCCGGTCGGGCTGGTCCGGCTGCGGCTGGAGAACGAGGACGGCTACGCCGACCTGCGCGGCCCCAACACCTGCGCGCTCGTCACCGAGGGCCAGAAGGCCGCCGTCGCCGCCCGCCTCGGCCCCGACCCGCTGCGCGCCGACGCCGACCCGGAGGCCGCCTGGCGCCGGATATCGGGCAGCCGCACGACCATCGCGGCGCTGCTGATGGACCAGAAGGTGCTGGCCGGGGTGGGCAACGTGTACCGGGCCGAGGTGCTGTTCCGCCACGGCATCGACCCGCACCGCGCCGGACGCGACCTCACCCGCCGGGAGTGGGACGCGATCTGGGCCGACCTGGTCGCCCTGATGCGCGAGGGCGCCACCGCCGGGCGGATCGACACCGTCCGTCCCGAGCACACCCCCGAGGCGATGGGCCGCCCGCCCCGGGTGGACGACCACGGCGGCGAGGTGTACGTCTACCGGCGGGCCGCCCTGCCCTGTCTGGTCTGCGGCACCGAGGTGCGCACGCAGGCGCACGCCGCCCGCAACCTCTTCTGGTGCCCGCAGTGCCAGGCGGCCTGACCGGGCCGCCCCCGTGTCGTGGGAATCCCTCCTGACCTGCGACGATGGACCTCATGCGCGCCCAGCGGCGCGCCCCCTGTCCGCCCGGCCACGTGCGAGCGTGGAGCGAAAGGAAGTCCCATGATCTTCATCACGGTCAAGTTCCCGGTCCGTCCCGAGCGCGCCGAGGAGTGGCTGAGCCTGGTCGACGAGTTCACCCGGGCCACCCGCGAGGAGCCCGGCAACCTCTTCTTCGAGTGGTCCCGCAGCGTCGAGGACCCGAACGAGTTCGTCCTGGTCGAGGCGTTCCGGGACGGCGACGCGGGCAAGGAGCACGTGGAGTCCGCGCACTTCGCCAAGGCCATGGAGGAGCTGTCCTACGCCGTGGCCGCCAAGCCGCGGATCGTCTCGACCGAGATCGCCGGCCTGGACGGCTGGGCGGAGATGGGCGAGATCACTCCGCGGTGACTCCTCCCCGGTGGCCCGAGTGCCCCTCCGGCCGGGCGCCCAGCCCGTAGGCTGGGGCCCGGGCGGTCGGAGGGAGCGGTCGGATGGAGCGGCGCGAGGTGGCCGACACCGTGTCAGGCGGCACGGTGGCCGGCCACGTGGTGCAGGCCCGGGACATCGGAGCGGTGCACCTGCACGGTGTGCCGCCCGCTGAGACGCCCCGTCAGATCAGGGTCCCGCGTCCCACCTTCGTCAACCGTGACCGTGAACTGGCGGCACTGACCTCCGCGCTCGGGCGGCTGGACGACGGGAGGCCGACGGTCGTCGCCTGCACCGGGCTGGGCGGGGTGGGGAAGACCGAACTCGTCTCCCAGTTCGGCTTCCGGAACCGCGCGACGTTCGTTGACGGTGACCTGTACGCCGACCTCGCGACCTACCGCCACCTCGGCGGCGTCGACCTGAGCGAGGTGCTGGCGGGCTTCCTCCGCGCCTTCGGGGTGGAGGCCCCGGCCTCCCTGCCGGAGCGGGCCGCACGGTTCCGGACGGTCACCGCGAAGCGGCAGGTCCTGGTCTTCCTGGACAACGTCGAGCACGCGGCCGAGGTCCGGACGCTGCTGCCGGCGTGCGGGCTGGTCGTCGTCGCGGGCCGCAGGCGGCTTCCCGGGCTGGTGCTCGACGGCGCGGAGGTGCTCCAGCTGGGCCCGCTCAGCCCGGCGGCCGGGGCGACGTTGGTGCGCCGCCGGCTCGGGCCGCAGCGGGGCAGCGAGCGGGACCTCCGGGCGCTGGTCGAGCTGTGCGGTGGGTTGCCCCTCGCCCTGAACGCGGTCGGCTTCCAGCTGTTGGAGCGCGAGGACCTGGAGGTCGGCCAGGCGGTGGCCGAACTCTCGGACCCCGAGCGGAGGCTGGTCTCGTTGAACAACGAGGAAGGCGGGATCGACAGGGTCCTCGATCCGGTCTACCGGCGGCTGAGCCCCCACGCGCTCGCGTTCTACCACGTGGTGGGTGCCAACCCGGGCCCGTTCGTCTCGGTCGAGCTCGCGACGGCGGCCGGCGTGGACGGGGTGCGGGAGGCCCTCGCCGAGCTGCGGGCCGCCCACCTCCTCGACGACGTCGCGGGAGGCGGTCCGGAGAAGCGGTACCGGGCCCACGACCTCGTGCGGCTCCATGCCCGTTCCCGTGCGCGCGCCCTGCCGGAGTACACCGAGCTGCTCGCCCTGATCGTCGGGTACTACCGGGGCCGCACCGCCCTGGCGGACACCCTGGTGCTGGGCGACCGGTTCCGCATCCAGGAGCCGGACGGCCGGGGGATGCCCGGCTTCGCCGGGAAGGCCGAGGCCTTGCAGTGGCTCCGGGCCGAACGGGCCGACCTGCGCGAGCTGGTGCGGGTGGTGGCCGAGCAGGGGTGGCACGGGGAGGTGTGGAGGCTGTGCGAGTCGCTGTGGGCCCTCTACCACAGCGACAAGAACTACGGGGACTGGATCGAGACCCACCGGCTGGGCGTGGAGGCCGCGCAGTGGGACAACCGGCCGGACGCGGTCATCCGGATGCGCAACCAGCTGGCCCGGGCGTACTACGAACTGAAGGAGTACGCGAGCGCGGCCGAGCAGGTGGCGATGGCGACGGAGCTCCTGCCGTTGGTCGAGGAGCCCCGGCTGAGCGGGGTGCTGTACGAGACCGACGGCCTGCTCTGCCTGGCGGCGGGCCGGCCGGAGCGTGCCGTGGAGCGGTTCGGGCTGGCACGGGAGGCCAACGCGGGCGACGACCACGGCGTGGTCGTGCAGAGCTACAACATCGCGCAGGCCCTGGTCGAGGCCCGACGGGCGGCGGAGGCGGTCGACGTGCTGGAGGAGGCGACGTCCCTCGCCGAGCGCACGGCCGATGCGCCGATGCTGATGCGGCTGCCGCTCGTCCGCGCCCGGGCCCACCGGGCGCTGGGTGAGCCGCAGGCCGCGACCGGCTGGGCCCGCGTGTGCGTCGAGCGGGCGTCGGAGCTCGGGCAGCGGGCCAAGGAACGGGAGGCCCACCGCCTGCTGCTGGCACTGGCGGAGGAGACCGGGGACGACGACCTGGCCGCTCGCAGCCGTGCGCGGATCGCGGAGCTGGACTAGGGCGTGTCTGACAATTCTCGCCGGGTGCGCGGCGAATTGTCAGACACGCCCTAGCCGGGCCGTGCCGTGAAGGCCACCGCGACGCGGTGGCCTCCGGTGCGGATGGTGAGGCCGTGGTCGGGCAGTCCGGTCGGAGCCCCGCCCTCGGCGAGCCACAGGGCGAGCGCCGCGCCGAGGAGGAGCGGGTCGAGGGGCGGCTTGACACCGCCCCAGGGGCGCACGGCGTGCGCCTCCAGGAGCAGGCCGGCGGGCAGCCGGACCAGGTGGCGGGAGTCGCCGAGGGCCGCCACCAGCACGGTGGCTCCGGGGCGGTCGGCGGCGGTGTCGGCGAGCCAGTCCTCGGCGGGCCGCTCGGCGTCGACGGTGGTGCGGGCCAGTGCCTCCGCCGCGGACTTCAGGTCCCAGACGGGTTCCTCCGCGCTCACGGCGTAGAGTCCGCGGGGCCGGTGGCGCTGCGGATCGACGATCGGGTACCGGCGGACGCTCACCTCGGTGCCGTCGCACTCGCCCTCCACGTCGTAGCTCGTGGGCGCCCCGAAGGGCAGCGGGACGGGGTCGGGGAAGGGCGGCAGGACCGGGGCCCGGACCGGTCGGTCCACGCCGGTCAGGAAGTCGTACAGGATGTCCGTCAGCACCTGGGCGGCCCGGCCGCGCATGCCGAGCGAGAGGTCGGTGATCGGACGGAGGGCGTCGGGGTCGTGGGACGCCAGCACCTTGTCGAGTTGGGCGAGGAGGTCGCCGTCCGGGTCGAGCACCGGCGCGGCCTGACCGAAGGCGTAGGTGGGGGATCGCGGGTCCAGCTCGCCGGCGCCGGTGGCGACGAGGACGGTCGGGCGTTCCAGTGCGGCGCCGTAGAAGGAGACCGAGCCGTGGTCGCCGATCATGTAGTCGGCCGCCACCACGGTGGCCTGCCAGCCGCGGTGCGGCGGGATGAGCCGCAGGCCGGAGCGGGTGGCCTCGGCCAGCAGGGCCTGCGGGTCGTGCTTCTCCCAGATGTTGGGGTGCAGGATGACGGCGACGGTGTACTCGTCGCAGGGGAGCTGGCCGACCAGTCGGATCGGCAGGTCGAGCGCCCGGGCGAGCAGCGAGTGCTTGCTCCAGGTGGAGTTGACCACCACGAGCCGCCGCTTGTCGACGGCGCCCAGCCGCCGGCGGTAGCGGTCCCGTGCGTCGGCGCTGTCGAGCATCCGGTCGAAGCAGAGGTCGCCGACTTCGCGGGTGCGCGGCAGGGCCTCGGGCAGGACGCCCGCGAGGCGGTCGCACTGCTCCGGGTGGGTGACGCCGATGACGGCGGGGAAGACCCGCCCGCGGTGGGTGAGCTCCTTCCGGGACAGGCCTGCGGCGCTCACCGCGTCCCCGGTGGACTCGGCCACCAGGCGGTTGTAGCCGGCGCCGTGCGGGAGGACGACGAGCGGCGCGCGCAACCGGTGCATGGACGCGTGGACCGAGCAGGCGACCGCCAGGTCGAACTCGTGCTGGACGGCCTCGTCCCAGGGCATGACGGTGACGTTGCCGGGGATCGCGTGGAGGTGGTCGTCGAGCCCGGAGGCGAACGCCGAACCGGGATTGACGGTGACGTAGAACCTGATGCCGTCCTGGCCGCGCAGGAGGGCGAGCACGTCGAGCACGCGGGTCGCCGAGGTGAGTGTGCGGGTGACGGCCAGGACGCGTGCCCTGACCGGCCGGGTGTCCCAACGCGAGTCGTCGGGCCACGGCCGAGGCCTGCGGCGGAGGCGGTTCAGCACACCATGATCGTAACGGCCGGCCGCGCTCCCGGCCGGGGTTTCGGCGGGTCAGCCCGCGGCGGCGGAGGGCTCGTGGTGCTCGGCGGCGGCACACTCGTCGAGGAGGGGGCGCATGGCCTCGTCCACGAGCCGGTAGCGCACCACTCGTCCGTCCCGGTCACCGGTGACCACGCCGGCCGTGCGGAGCAGCCGCAGGGCCTGGGAGACGGCGGGGTCGCGCATGCCGGCGGCGACCGCGAGGTCGCTGACGGCGAGGGGGCCGGCCCGGTGGAGGGCGAGCAGCAGGGCGAGCCGCCCGGGGTCGGCGAGCAGGGAGAACCGCTCGGACCAGGACCGGACGTGCGCGGGATCGCCGATCGCGGCGATGGCCTCGCAGACCCGGTGTCCGTCGATGGTGCGGTGGCCCGCGCGGTCGGCCGGTACGAGATGCATGCGGAGATTCTCGCAGGCGGCGGCCTGTGATCCTGGACACCTGCGCAGGTGCGCAGCCTTGCACCCGTGGGGACGGGCCCCTACGGTGTTGCCCGCCGTGGTGCTCGGGAAGACCGGTGACGGACCCTCAGGGGTCCCAGCCCGGAGCGGCCCTCGCCACTGTGATCGGGTCGTTCCCCCGTCCGCGGGGGAACGTCGTCCGTACCCACGGAGCCACTGGGCGCCTCGCGCGCCTGGGAAGGCGGGTACGGGCGTCCCGTCAGCCAGGAGACCGGCCACGGCATCTCACGAGGTTTTCCACGAGGTGCTGGAGCGTGACGCAGATGACCCTGCCCGAAACCGTTGCCGCCGGTCCGCAGGCGGCCCCTTCCGTGCTGCCCGCCTTCAGGTGGCGGCGCGAGGACACCGTCCGCACGGCCGGGCTGATGGCCGTGATCGCCGCCATGCACGTCGTGGCCTTCGGCACGCTGGTCTTCCTGGTCGCACCCGAGCGGTACGCCGTCGGCACCCAGGTCTTCGGGGTGGGCCTGGGCGTCACCGCGTACACCCTCGGCATGCGGCACGCCTTCGACGCCGACCACATCGCGGTGATCGACAACACCACCCGCAAGCTGATGGCGGACGGCAGGCGGCCGGTCTCGGTGGGCTTCTGGTTCGCCCTCGGGCACTCCTCGATGGTGGTGCTGATGGCCGCCCTGGTGGCGGGCGGCGCGCAGCTGGCGAACACCCTGATGGACGACGAGTCGACCACCCACAAGTGGCTGGGCGTGGTCGGCACGACCACCTCCGGGGTCTTCCTCTACCTGATCGGCGCGCTCAACCTGGCGGCGCTGCTCGGCATCCTCAGGGTGTTCCGCTCGATGCGGGCCGGGCGGTTCGACGAGAAGGAGCTGGAGGCGCACCTCGACTCGCGCGGCTTCATGGCCCGGGTGCTGAACCGGGCGACCCGCTCGATCACCCGGCCGGGCCAGATGTTCCCGGTGGGCATGGTGCTGGGGCTGGGCTTCGACACCGCGACCGAGGTCACCCTGATGGTGATGGCCGGCTCGGGCGCGGCCTCGGGGCTGCCCTGGTACGCGATCGTCTGCCTGCCGCTGCTGTTCGCGGCCGGGATGAGCCTGTTCGACACCCTGGACGGGACGTTCATGAACGTCGCGTACCAGTGGGCCTTCGCCAACCCGGTCCGGAAGGTCTACTACAACCTGACCATCACCGGCCTGTCGATCGCGGTGGCCTTCGTCATCGGCACCATCGAGCTGGTCGGGGTGCTGCACGAGAAGCTCGACCTGAGCGACCCGGTCACCGGGTTCGTCGCGGACATCTCGCTGGACAACGTCGGCTACGCCATCGCCGGGCTGTTCGTGGTGGTCTGGGCGATCGCGGTCGGGTACTGGAAGCTCGCCCGGGTCGAGCAGCGCTGGACGCCCGGGGGCCGGTGACCCGGGCGGCCGCCGGTCCGCACGGCGGACGGCGGAACCCGGGACCGCGCCCGCCCGGAACCGGGCGGGCGCGGTCGCCGTCCCGCGGTGTCAGTGCCGGTCGCCGTAGCGGCGGCGGAACTGCTCGACCCGTCCGGCGGTGTCCAGCACCCGGGACTGGCCGGTGTAGAAGGGGTGGCTCGCCGAGGAGATCTCGACGTCGACCACCGGGTAGGTGTGGCCGTCCTCCCACTCGACGGTGCGGTCGCCGGTGACGGTCGAGCGGGTGAGGAAGGCGAGGCCGCCGACCTTGTCGCGGAAGACGACGGGGCGGTAGTCGGGGTGGATTCCGGGCTTCATGAGGGGCTCCTCTCGGATCGGGCTGCGGGGGCCGGAGCGGCCGGGGCTCAGCGCTCCTCGCGGAAGTCGACGTGCCGGCCGGCGACCGGGTCGTACTTGCGCAGGACCATCCGGTCCGGGGCGTTGCGGCGGTTCTTGCGGGTCACGTAGGTGAAGCCGGTGCCGGCGGTGGAGCGGAGCTTGATCACCGGGCGCAGCTCGCTGCGGGCCATCGGGCGTCCTTCCTGGGGTCGGGGTCGCGTGCTGGGACGGGACTCTACATCGAAATGGAAGTCGTTTTCATCTGACCTAGCGCGGGCCCCGCTCCGCCCATTCCCGGCCGCGGGGCGCGTCCGCCGTCCCGCGCGCTGCGGCGCACGCGCCGGGGCCCACCCCCGGCTCCGGCGGCCGGGGGAGCGGGAGGCCCGGCGCGTGCCGGAGGGGGACGGCGCGGTCGCGCGGGGGGCGCGCAGGGGGCACCGGGGGTTCTGACGGGGGTGCTCGGCGGGCGCTTCGGGCCGGGGGTTCGTAGGCTCGACGCATGGCGGATGCGTACGCGGGGCGGCGGGAGCGGGTGAGGGAGCACTGCAGTGCGGCCGGGGCCGATGCGGCGCTGATCACCCGCGCGGCGAACGTGCGGTACCTGACGGGCTGCGCGCCCTGCGGGGCGAGCCTGTTGCTGACCAGGGAGCGGGCGCTGCTGGCGCTGCCGGACGACCTCCCGCCGGACGACTCCGGGGAGCACCTGATCGCCCCGGACGTCGCCCGGCTGCCGGTGGCGGCCGGCTCGGACACCGCGCTGGCCGCCGCGGTCGTCGCCGCGCGGGCCGGGGTGTCGGGCCTGGCGGTGGAGGAGCACGACCTGACCGTGAGCCGGCACCGGGCGGTGGGGGGCCTGACCGAGGGGGCCCGGCTGGTGGACCTCGGCCCGACGGTCGAGCGGCTGCGGGTGGTCAAGGACGAGCACGAGATCGCCGACCTGCGGATCGCCGCCGAGATCGCCGACCAGGCGCTCGGCGAGCTGCTGGAGTCGATCCTGGTCGGCCGCACCGAGCGGCACCTGGCGATGGAGCTGGAGCGCCGGATGATCGACCACGGCGCCGACCGGGCCGCCTTCCCGGTCTCGGTCGGAACCGGCAGCCACTCCGGCCAGGCCGCCCACCAGCCGACCGACCGCCGGGTGGAGGAGGGCGACTTCCTGACCGTGGTGATGGGCGCCCAGTACCGCGGCTACGGCGTCTCCACCGCCCGCACCTTCGTGATCGGTGCCGCGCCCGCGCCCTGGCAGGTGGAGCTGCACCGGCTGGTGTTCCGCGCCCAGCGGGCCGGCCGGGAGGCGCTCGGGCCGGGGGTGGAGCAGTGCGTGCCCGACCGGGCCGCCCGGCAGGTCCTGGAGGCGGCGGGCCACACCGAGGCCTCCCCGCACCCGGTGGGCCACGGCATCGGGCTGGAGATCCGGGAGGCCCCGCGCCTCGGTCCTGCGGACATGGGTAAACTGGACAGCCGCGTGCCGGTCACCGTCGGCCCTGGGGTCCACCTCCCGGGCAGGGGCGGCGTCCGGATCGAGGACACGCTCGTCGTGCGCCCCCTCGAGGAGGGCGGGCCCGAGCTGCTCACCATCACCACCAAGGAGCTCCTCGCCCTGTGACCGCGGCCCCCGGGCCGCGGACGGCAGGACGCACCCCTTGGTTCCTTGACAGCTATATCCAGGAGTAAGTGCGCCCGTGGCTTCCACGAACGATCTCAAGAACGGCATGGTCCTCAAGCTGGAGGGCGGCAAGCTCTGGTCCGTCGTCGAGTTCCAGCACGTCAAGCCCGGCAAGGGCCCGGCCTTCGTGCGTACCAAGCTCAAGGAGGTCCTGACCGGCAAGGTCGTCGACAAGACCTTCAACGCGGGCACCAAGGTCGAGACCGCCAACGTCGACAAGCGCGGCATGCAGTTCTCGTACAAGGACGGCGAGAACTTCGTGTTCATGGACATGGACACCTACGACCAGATCACGGTCGAGCCGGCCGTCGTCGGCGACGCCGCCAAGTACCTGCTGGAGGGCTTCGAGGCCCTGGTCGCCACCAACGAGGGCGCCGTCCTCTACATCGAGCTGCCGGCCGCCGTCGAGCTGACCATCGCCCACACCGAGCCGGGCGTCCAGGGCGACCGCTCCACCGGTGGCTCCAAGCCGGCCACCCTGGAGACCGGCGCCGAGATCCAGGTCCCGCTCTTCGTCACCACCGGCGAGAAGGTCAAGGTCGACACCCGCGATGGCAGCTACCTCGGCCGGGTGAAGTAAGTCCGTGTCGGCCGCACGCAGCAAGGCCCGCACCCGGGCCTTCCAGATCCTCTTCGAGGCCGACCACCGCGGGGTCGACCCGCAGCAGGTCCTCGCCGACTGGGTGGCCCGCGCCCGTGAGCCCAAGCCCGACGAGGGCACCCCGCAGGTCGGCGAGTACACGATGGAGCTCATCGAGGGTTACGTCCAGCACGCCCGCCGCATCGACGACCTGATCGAGCAGTACGCCGTGGGCTGGACGCTCGACCGGATGCCGATCGTGGACCGCAACGTCCTGCGGCTGGGCGCGTACGAGCTGATCTGGGAGGACGGCGTCCCGGACGCGGTCGTCCTGGACGAGGCCGTCGAGATCGCCAAGGAGTTCTCCACGGACGACTCCCCGGCCTTCGTCAACGGCATGCTCGCCCGCTTCATGGAGCTGAAGCCGGGCATCCGCCGCTGACGCGACGCGCCCTCGGCACCCCGAGAACGGCCGCCGGACCCGCACAGGTGTCCGGCGGCCGTTCCGCGTTTCACCCGTGGGGCGTAAGGTTGGGGCCTACTTGTCAGTAACTTGACGTCCGGAACCCCGCGTGAAGGGCAGGCCCGCCACATGACCACGGCGACCCGCAGCGAGTTCGACCAGGGCATCGCCCTGACCAGGCACCCCGAGGAGGCCGGCCGGTACGAGGCCGAGCTCGGCGCCGGCTGGCAGATCGGCGGCGGGGTGAACGGCGGCCTGCTGCTCGCGGTGGCCGGACACGCGCTGTCGCTGGAGCACGGCACCCACCCGGACCCGGTCTCGATCAGCGGTTACTACCTGTCCGCCTCCACGCCCGGCCCGGCCACCGTCCGCACCGAGGTGCTGCGCACCGGCCGCGGCCTGTCCACCGGCACCGCCTCGCTCAGCCAGGACGGCGTCGAGCGGCTGCGCGTGGTGGCCAGCCACGGCGACCTCTCCGCCGCCGCGGGCGAGGTGCGCACCAGCGCGCGGCCCCCGCAGCTGCCGCCGCCGGACCAGTGCATCGGCGTCGAGCACGCGCCCAGGGAGCTGATCGCCCAGGCCGCCCTGCTGGAGCGGTTCGACCTGCGGCTGGACCCGGCCACCGTCGGCTGGGCCCTCGGGCAGCCCTCCGGCCAGGGGCGGATCCAGGGCTGGTTCCGGCTCGCCGACGGCCGCGAGCCCGACCCGCTGCTGCTCCTGCTGGTCGCCGACGCGCTGCCGCCGGTCACCTTCGACCTCGGCCTGCCGGGCTGGGCGCCCACCGTCGAGCTGACCGTCCACCTGCGGGCCAGGCCGGTGCCCGGCTGGCTGCGGGTCACCCACGCGACCCGCAACCTGGCCGGCGGCTACTTCGAGGAGGACGCCGAGGTCTGGGACGAGTCCGGCCGGCTGGTCGCGCAGTCCCGCCAGCTGGCGCGGGCGCCCCGGCCGGCCTGAGCCGCCGCTCCCGCGCACCCGGATTACCGGTGGTTACATTCCTGTGACACGCCGTACGTGTGCGACGCGCACGGATGGGGAGGAAGAGGGTCAGCGGCGAACCCGCCGCCGACCTCCAACCCCGCCGCCGACGCCGAAGCCAGGAGCAATCGATGAGTCATCTGGGTCGCGCCCGCCGTAACTCCGACTGCACCGCCGGCGGCTCGCGGCCCGTGGTGCGGGCCCCGCACCGGCCGCGGCGGGCGGAGGGCGCCGAGCAGGCGTTCGTCATCGGGGTTCTCACCAACCCCGCCGACTTCGCCCGGGCCCGGGCCTGGGGCGTCTGCGACGCCCCCGACCACGAGCGCTACCTGGCCGACACCGCCGACCTGCTGGCCGAGGCGCTGGAGCGGTTCGACACCGTCCGGGCCCGGATGTTCCACCCGCAGGACTTCGCGGAGTACTGCCTGCTGCACGGGCTGGACCCGGCCGAGCCCGCCGCCCGCGACCGCTACCTCGTCAACCCGGCCCTCCAGTCCCAGCTGCTCCCGTACCAGGGCGAGGAGCTGGCCGGGGACTTCGTGCCGCGCCTGGTGCGCGCCCGGGAGAACGGGCTGACGCTCTGCCACGCCGACCTGCTGCTCGACGGGGGCCTGTACGGGGGCGCGGGCGGGGCCGACGAGGAGCACGCGGCCTGGGTGCGCGCCGCCTACCAGCGCGGGGGCGAGGTGTTCCGGCGGATGCTGGTCGGCGCCGGGGCCGGGGTGTACGAGCTGCGGCTGCGGGTGGACGCGCCCGGCGGGGGCCTGACCGCGGCGGCGCGGGTGCTCCAGTGGGAGGACGGCGTGGTCCGGATCAACGACGAGGACCTGGAGCTGGTCTGCGCGGTGCTCTGCGCCGGGCTGGCCCTGGAGCTGCCGGGCGTCGCGGTGCTGCACGGCTCGCAGGGCTCGGCGGCCTCCTGCGGGGAGTACCTGCCGGCCTCCTGGGCCTGGTCCAGCGGCGGGCAGGAGTGGGCCCCGGCCGACCGGCCGGTGACGCTGGACGGCGTGGTGGCGCAGCCCGGCTACGGCCTGGGGACGGTCTGCTGACGCTCCCGCCGCCGCGGGCAGGGGTGCACACACCGCGGCGCGGCCCCCGGTCAGGGAAGCCGCGCCGTGACGTTTCTGCTTGCCGGCACGGCCGAGAATCGTGCCGGGTCGTGCCTCGATCCGCTGGCGGGAGCCGGTGCGGGGAGCCTCAGCTCGCGTCCTCCTCGCGCACCGCGCGGCGCGCGTCGGGGTTCAGCACGCCCCAGGAGATCAGCTGCTCGGTGAGGATCGACGGCGACTGGTCGTAGATGACGGCCAGGGTGCGCAGGTCGTCCTGGCGGATCGACAGCACCTTGCCGTTGTAGTCGCCGCGCTGGCTCTGGATGGTGGCCGCGTAGCGCTGCAGCGGGCCGGCCTTCTCCGAGGGGACCTGGGTCAGTCTCTCCAGGTCGAGGACCAGGCGCGGCGGCGGCTCGGCCGCACCGCCGGGCGTGCCGCCGGGCAGCAGCTCCTGGACCGGGACGCCGTAGAACTCCGCCAGCTCGGCCAGGCGCTGCACGGTGACCGCGCGGTCACCACGCTCGTACGAGCCGACGACGACTGCCTTCCAGCGCCCCTGGGACTTCTCCTCGACACCGTGCAGGGAGAGACCCTGCTGGGTGCGGATCGCTCGGAGCTTGCCTCCGAGCTGCTTCGCGTAGTCGCTGGACATTGATCTCCCCGGACGAGATTGCTTCGCGTTCAGTGGTGGGTCACGGTCGATCGCCGACGTCGTTACCGGTGGGTCCGACGTCCGTCTCGTAACTCACTGTGAGGTTACGTAGAGTAAGGTAGATGCGTCAAGCCGAATGGGGCAGTCGTGCGAATGGCCCGCATCGTCGGTGCGTCCTGGGCGTGAACCCCGGGAAGCGGAGCGGTGGCCTCCGGTTGGCCGTCCGGGGCACTGCTAGGATGGCCCGAAGCCCGCGCCGCGTCGGCGGGGGCCATCCAGACATCCTTTAAGGCCCGTCCCGTGAGGCGGGGAAGGAGGTCCGCTTCGGCATGACCACGCACCACGAACCGACGCCGCGGGCACCGCACCAGGTCCTGGACGGCACGGACATCGCCCGGGTCGTCACCCGGATAGCGCACGAGATCGTCGAGCGCGCCAAGGGCGCGGAGGACGTCGTGCTGCTCGGCATCCACACCAGGGGCGTCCACCTCGCCCGCCGCCTGCACGGGCGGCTGGCCCAGATCACCGGGCGCGAGATCCCGCTGGGCACCCTGGACATCACCATGTACCGGGACGACCTGCGGCTGAAGCCCGCCCGCGCCCTGGAGCACACCGAGATCCCGCCCGGCGGCATCGACGGCAAGCTCGTCGTCCTCGTCGACGACGTGCTCTTCTCCGGCCGCACCATCCGCGCCGCGCTCGACGCGCTGAACGACATCGGCCGCCCGCGCGCCGTCCAGCTCGCCGTCCTGGTCGACCGCGGCCACCGCGAGCTGCCCATCCGCGCGGACTACGTGGGCAAGAACCTCCCCACCTCGCTGCGCGAGGCCGTGCAGGTGCGCCTGGCGGACACCGACGGCGTGGACGCCGTCCTGGTCGGCGACCGCGACTTCACCACCGCGTCGCGCTCCGGGCGCCACGAACACAGCTCGCAGGCCCTGGCCCCCCAGCCTTCCGAACCGCACCTCCCGGAGTAACCCGCGTGAAGCGCCACCTCGTCTCCGCCGCCGATCTCAGCCGCGACGACGCGCTGCTGATCCTGGACACCGCCGAGGAGCTGGCCCAGCTCTCCGGCCGGGCCGTCAAGAAACTGCCCACGCTGCGCGGCCGCACCGTCGTCAACCTCTTCTTCGAGGACTCCACGCGGACCAAGACCTCCTTCGAGGTCGCCGAGAAGCGGCTCTCGGCCGACGTCATCAACTTCTCCGCCAAGGGCTCCTCGGTCTCCAAGGGCGAGAGCCTCAAGGACACCGCGCTGACCCTCCAGGCGATGGGCGCCGACGCGGTGGTCATCCGCCACCACGCCTCCGGCGCGCCGGCCCGGCTGGCCCAGTCCGACTGGCTGCACGGCAGTGTGGTCAACGCCGGTGACGGCACCCACGAGCACCCCACCCAGGCGCTGCTCGACGCCTTCACCATGCGCCGCCACCTCAACCCCGGCAGCGGCAACGACCTGGCCGGGCGCCGGGTGACCATCGTCGGCGACGTCCTGCACAGCCGGGTCGCCCGCTCCAACGTCCACCTGCTGAACACCCTCGGCGCGCAGGTCACCTTCGTCGCCCCGCCCACGCTGCTGCCGATCGGGGTCGAGAACTGGCCCTGCGAGATCAGCTACGACCTGGACGAGGTGCTGCCCAAGACGGACGCGCTGATGATGCTGCGGGTGCAGCGCGAGCGGATGAACGCGGCGTTCTTCCCGACCGAGCGCGAGTACAGCCGCCGCTACGGCATGAACGGCCGCCGGATGGCCCAGCTGCCGGAGCGCGCGATCGTGATGCACCCCGGCCCGATGGTCCGCGGCATGGAGATCACCGCCGAGGTCGCCGACTCGCCGCGCTGCACCGCCGTCGAGCAGGTCGCCAACGGCGTCTCCGTCCGGATGGCCGTGCTCTACCTGCTGCTCGGCGGCGCCGTGTTCGCCGACGCCCCCGCCGACGCCCCCCGTACCGACTCCGTGGAGACCACCCAGTGACCAGCTACCTGATCCGCAACGCCAAGATCCTGGGCGGCGCCCCGCAGGACCTCCACCTCGCCGACGGCGTCATCCAGGAGATCGGCACCGGCCTGACGGCCGAGGCGGACATCGAGATCGACGCCACCGGGCTGGTCGCCCTGCCCGGCCTGGTCGACCTCCACACCCACCTGCGCGAGCCCGGCCGCGAGGACGCCGAGACCGTTCTGACCGGCACCCGGGCCGCCGCGATGGGCGGCTTCACCGCCGTGCACGCGATGGCCAACACCACCCCGGTGGCCGACACCGCCGGCGTCGTCGAGCAGGTCTGGCGGCTCGGCCAGGAGGCCGGCTACTGCGACGTGCAGCCGGTCGGCGCCGTCACCGTCGGCCTGGAGGGCAGGAAGCTCGCCGAGCTCGGCGCGATGCACGAGTCCGCCGCCGGGGTCAGGGTCTTCTCCGACGACGGCAAGTGCGTGGACGACGCGGTGCTGATGCGCCGCGCCCTGGAGTACGTCAAGGCCTTCGACGGCGTCGTCGCCCAGCACGCCCAGGAGCCGCGGCTGACCGAGGGCGCCCAGATGAACGAGGGCCAGGTCTCCGGCGAGCTCGGGCTCGGCGGCTGGCCGGCCGTCGCCGAGGAGTCGATCATCGCCCGCGACGTGCTGCTCGCCGCGCACGTCGGCTCCCGCCTGCACGTCTGCCACCTCTCCACGGCCGGCTCGGTCGAGATCGTCCGCTGGGCCAAGTCCAAGGGGTGGGACGTCACCGCCGAGGTGACTCCGCACCACCTGCTGCTGACCGACGAGATGGTCCGCACCTACGACCCGGTGTACAAGGTCAACCCGCCGCTGCGCACCGCCGAGGACGTCCGGGCGCTGCGCGAGGCGCTGGCCGACGGCACCATCGACGCCGTCGCCACCGACCACGCGCCGCACCCCGACGAGGACAAGGACTGCGAGTGGGCCGTGGCCGCGATGGGCATGGTCGGCCTGGAGACCGCGCTGTCGGTCGTCCAGCAGACCATGGTCGACACCGGCCTGCTGAACTGGGAGGGCGTCGCGGACCGGATGTCGCACCGCCCGGCCCGGATCGGCCGGCTCGCCGGCCACGGCCGGCCGATCTCGGTGGGTGAGCCGGCCAACCTGGTGCTGTTCGATCCCGCGTACCGTGGTGCCGTGAACCCGGACGCCTTCGCCACCCGCAGCCGCAACACCCCCTACAAGGGCCTGGACCTGCCCGGACGGGTGCACGCCACCTTCCTGCGCGGGCGCGCCACCGTGCTGGCCGGCGAGCTCGCCGAGCAGGACGGCGCGCGGTGACGGCCCACGCCGTGCTCGCCCAGGAGCAGGCGAAGGTCACCGACTGGCCCGGCTACGTCGGCTGGTCCGTCGGCCTGCTGATCGTCGTCGCCCTCGTCTACTGGCTGATGCGCCAGGGCTGGAACTGGCGGCGCACCCTGCAGTCCGGCCTCCCGCCGCTGCCGGCCGTGCCGGCCCGCGCCGGACGCACCATCCTGGAGACCAGCGGCCGGTACCACGGCACGACCACCGCCGGGAACTGGCTCGACCGGGTCGTCGCCCACGGCCTGGGCACCCGCAGCCGCGCCGACCTCACCCTCGGCGAGGACGGCCTGCTGGTGCGGCGCCCCGGCGACGTCGACTTCTGGATCCCGGCGGAGCACCTGACCGGTGCCCGCACCGACTCCGGGATCGCCGGCAAGGTCGTCCCCTCCGGGCTGCTCGTCGTCACCTGGACGCTCGACGGCACCGAGCTGGACTCCGGGTTCCGGGCCGACCACCCCGACGAGCACGCCGCCTGGGTCGAGGCGGTCACCCGACTCGCAACACGTACGAAGACGAAGAAGACGGAAGAGGCCGCGCAATGACCGCACCTGCCCCCACCACGCAGCGCCAACGGCGGGAACGAGTGCCTGCCGTGCTCGTCCTGGAGGACGGCCGGACCTTCCGCGGACAGGCCTACGGCGCCATCGGCGAGACCTTCGGCGAGGCGGTCTTCAACACCGGCATGTCCGGCTACCAGGAGACCCTCACCGACCCGTCGTACCACCGCCAGGTGGTCGTGATGACCGCCCCGCAGATCGGCAACACCGGCTGGAACGACGAGGACGACGAGTCCCAGCGGATCTGGGTCGCCGGCTACGTGGTCCGCGACCCCGCCCGGATCCCCTCCAACTGGCGCTCGCTGCGCCCGCTCGACGAGGAGCTCGCCCGGCAGGGCGTCGTCGGCATCAGCGGCATCGACACCCGCGCGCTGACCCGCCACCTGCGCGAGCGCGGCGCGATGCGCTGCGGCATCTTCTCCGGCGAGGCGCTGGCCGACCACGCCGCCCTGCTCGCCCGGGTGCAGCAGGCGCCCGAGATGAAGGGCGCCGACCTGTGCGCCGAGGTCGCCACCACCGAGCCGTACGTCGTCCCCGCCGTCGGTGAGAAGAGGTTCACCGTCGCCGCGCTGGACCTCGGCATCAAGGCGATGACCCCGCAGCGGATGGCCGAGCGCGGCATCGAGGTGCACGTGCTGCCGGCGAACTCCACCCTGGAGGACGTCTACGCCGTCGCCCCGGACGGCGTCTTCTTCTCCAACGGCCCGGGCGACCCGGCCACCGCCGACCACCAGGTGGCCGTCGCGCAGGGCGTGCTGGAGCGCAGGACCCCGTTCTTCGGGATCTGCTTCGGCAACCAGATCCTCGGCCGCGCCCTGGGCTTCGGCACCTACAAGCTCAAGTACGGCCACCGCGGCATCAACCAGCCGGTGCAGGACCGCACCACCGGCAAGGTCGAGGTGACCGCCCACAACCACGGCTTCGCCGTGAACGCCCCGCTGGACGAGGTGAGCGAGACCCCCTTCGGGCGGGTCGAGGTCTCCCACGTCTGCCTGAACGACGACGTGGTCGAGGGCCTCCAGGCGCTCGACGTCCCGGCCTTCAGCGTGCAGTACCACCCCGAAGCGGCCGCCGGTCCGCACGACGCCGCCTACCTGTTCGACCGCTTCGTGAAGCTCATGGAGGCCCAGCGTGCCTAAGCGCACTGACATCAAGTCCGTCCTGGTGATCGGCTCCGGCCCGATCGTGATCGGCCAGGCCGCCGAGTTCGACTACTCGGGTACGCAGGCCTGCCGGGTCCTCAAGGCCGAGGGCCTGCGGGTCGTGCTGGTCAACTCCAACCCGGCCACGATCATGACCGACCCGGAGATCGCCGACGCCACCTACGTCGAGCCGATCACCCCGGAGTTCGTCGAGAAGATCATCGCCAAGGAGCGCCCCGACGCGCTGCTGCCGACCCTGGGCGGCCAGACCGCGCTCAACACCGCGATCTCGCTGCACGCGGCCGGCACGCTGGAGAAGTACGGCGTCGAGCTGATCGGCGCCGACGTCGAGGCGATCAACAAGGGCGAGGACCGCGAGCTCTTCAAGGGCGTCGTCGAGGCCGTCAACGCCAAGATCGGCCACGGCGAGTCCGCCCGCTCGGTCATCTGCCACACCATGGACGAGGTGCTGGCCGGCGTCGACACGCTGGGCGGCTACCCGGTGGTCGTGCGCCCCTCCTTCACCATGGGCGGCGCCGGCTCCGGTTTCGCCCACAACGAGGAGGACCTGCGCCGCATCGCCGGCCAGGGCCTGACCCTCTCGCCGACCACCGAGGTGCTCCTGGAGGAGTCCATCCTCGGCTGGAAGGAGTACGAGCTGGAGCTGATGCGCGACAAGCAGGACAACGTCGTGGTCGTCTGCTCCATCGAGAACTTCGACCCGATGGGCGTGCACACCGGTGACTCGATCACCGTCGCCCCGGCGATGACCCTCACCGACCGCGAGTACCAGATCCTGCGCGACATCGGCATCGCCGTCATCCGCGAGGTCGGCGTCGACACCGGCGGCTGCAACATCCAGTTCGCCGTCAACCCCGCGGACGGCCGGGTCATCGTCATCGAGATGAACCCGCGCGTCTCCCGCTCCTCGGCGCTCGCCTCCAAGGCCACCGGCTTCCCGATCGCCAAGATTGCCGCCAAGCTGGCCATCGGCTACACCCTGGACGAGGTCCCCAACGACATCACCGAGGAGACCCCGGCCTCCTTCGAGCCGACCCTCGACTACGTCGTCGTCAAGGTGCCGCGGTTCGCGTTCGAGAAGTTCCCGAGCGCCGACGCCACCCTGACCACCACCATGAAGTCCGTCGGCGAGGCCATGGCCCTCGGCCGCAACTTCCCCGAGGCCCTCCAGAAGGCGCTGCGCTCGCTGGAGAAGAAGGGCTCCCAGTTCTCCTGGGCCGACCCCATCGGCGACAAGGCGGAGCTGCTGGCCAAGGCGGTCGTGCCGACCGACGGCCGGATCAACACCGTGATGGCGGCCATCCGGGCCGGCGCCACCCCGGAGGAGGTGTTCGACGCCACCAGGATCGACCCGTGGTTCGTCGACCAGCTGTTCCTCCTCGACGAGATCGCCGGCGAGCTGGCCGAGGCCGCCGAGCTCACCCCCGAGCTGCTGCGCCACGCCAAGCGGCACGGCTTCTCCGACCAGCAGATCGGCGAGATCCGCGGCCTGAGGCCGGACGTCGTCCGCGAGGTGCGCCACGCCCTCGGCATCCGCCCGGTGTACAAGACCGTCGACACCTGCGCCGCCGAGTTCGCCGCCAAGACCCCGTACTTCTACTCGTCCTACGACGAGGAGAGCGAGGTCGCCCCGCGCACCAAGCCCGCCGTGATCATCCTGGGCTCCGGCCCGAACCGCATCGGTCAGGGCATCGAGTTCGACTACTCCTGCGTGCACGCCTCCTTCGCGCTCGCCGAGGCCGGGTACGAGACCGTCATGGTCAACTGCAACCCGGAGACCGTCTCCACCGACTACGACACCTCCGACCGGCTCTACTTCGAGCCGCTCACCCTGGAGGACGTGCTGGAGATCGTCCACGCCGAGCAGCAGGCCGGCCCGCTGGCGGGCGTGATCGTCCAGCTCGGCGGCCAGACCCCGCTCGGCCTGGCCCAGGCGCTCAAGGACAACGGCGTGCCGATCGTCGGCACCCAGCCCGAGGCGATCGACCTCGCCGAGGAGCGCGGCGCCTTCGGCCGCGTGCTGCGCGAGGCCGGCCTGCCGGCCCCCAAGCACGGCACCGCCTTCTCCTTCGAGGAGGCCAAGGCGATCGCCGACGAGATCGGCTACCCCGTGCTGGCCCGCCCGTCCTACGTGCTCGGCGGCCGCGGCATGGAGATCGTCTACGACGAGGCCTCGCTCGCCTCCTACCTGGAGCGCCACGCCGGCCTGATCTCCGAGCACCCGGTGCTCATCGACCGCTTCCTCGACGACGCGGTGGAGATCGACGTCGACGCCCTCTACGACGGCACCGAGCTCTACCTCGGCGGCGTCATGGAGCACATCGAGGAGGCCGGCATCCACTCCGGCGACTCCGCCTGCGCGCTGCCCCCGATCACCCTCGGCGGCCACGACATCAAGCGCCTGCGCACCTCCACCGAGGCCATCGCGCGCGGCGTCGGCGTCCGCGGCCTGATCAACATCCAGTTCGCCCTCTCCGGCGACATCCTGTACGTCCTGGAGGCCAACCCGCGCGCCTCCCGGACCGTCCCGTTCACCTCCAAGGCGACCGCCGTGCCGCTGGCCAAGGCCGCCGCCCGGATCTCGCTCGGCGCCACCATCGCCGAGCTGCGCGCCGAGGGCCTGCTCCCGGCCGAGGGCGACGGCGGCACGCTGCCCGCCGACGCGCCGATCGCGGTCAAGGAGGCCGTGATGCCGTGGAGCCGCTTCCGCGACATCCACGGCCGCGGGGTGGACACCGTGCTCGGCCCGGAGATGCGCTCGACCGGCGAGGTCATGGGCATCGACAAGGTGTTCGGCACCGCCTACGCGAAGGCGCAGGCCGGCGCGTACGGCGCGCTGCCGACCAAGGGCAAGGTCTTCGTCTCGGTGGCCAACCGGGACAAGCGCAACCTGGTCTTCCCGGCCCGGGCGCTGGTCAACCTCGGCTTCGAGGTGCTCGCCACCGCCGGCACCGCCGAGGTGCTCCATCGCGGCGGCATCCCGTCCACGCTGGTGCGCAAGCACAGCGAGGGCGAGGGCCCGAACGGCGAGCGGACCATCGTCCAGCTCATCCACGACGGTGAGGTCGACCTCATCATCAACACCCCGTACGGCACCGGCGGCCGCCTCGACGGCTACGAGATCCGCACCGCGGCCGTGGCCCGCGCGGTGCCCTGCCTGACCACCGTCCAGGCGATGGGCGCGGCCGTGCAGGGCATGGACGCGCTGCTGCGCGACGAGGTCGGGGTGATGTCGCTCCAGGAGCACGCCGAGCTGATCAACGCCGGCCGCGAGTAGCACCACCGCAGTGGGGGGCACCGGAAGCCATGGGGTGCCCCCCACTTCCATGCCCGCCCACCCGTCGCTCCGGGAGATGGACCCCCCTTGTACAAGCTGCTGTTCGACCTCGTCTTCAAGAAGATGGACCCCGAGAAGGCCCACCACCTCGCCTTCTTCTGGATCCGCCTCGCCTCCTCGGTGCCCGGCCTGCGCTCCGTGGTACGGCTGGTGCTCGCCCCGCGCGACCGCGCCCTGCGCACCCGCGCCCTGGGCCTCGACCTGCCCGGCCCGTTCGGCCTGGCGGCCGGCTTCGACAAGAACGGCGTCGGCATCGACGGCCTGTCGATGATCGGCTTCGACTACGTCGAGATCGGCACCATCACCGGCGAGCCCCAGCCCGGCAACCCGGCGCCCCGGCTGTTCCGCCTGGTCGAGGACCGCGCGCTGATCAACCGGATGGGCTTCAACAACCAGGGCTCGGCCCGCGTCGCCGCCCGGCTGGCCGCCCGCCCGCACACCAGCTCCACCCCGGTGGTCGGCGTCAACATCGGCAAGACCAAGGTGGTCGAGGAGGCCGACGCCGTCGCCGACTACGTGAAGTCGACCGAGCGGCTGGCGAAGTACGCCGACTACCTGGTGGTCAACGTCAGCTCGCCGAACACCCCCGGGCTGCGCAACCTCCAGGCCGTCGACCACCTGCGGCCGCTGCTGGCCGCCGTCCGCGAGGCCGCCGACCGCACCACCGCGCACCACGTGCCGCTGCTGGTCAAGATCGCCCCCGACCTGGCCGACGAGGACGTGGACGCGGTCGCCGACCTCGCCCTGGAGCTGGGCCTGGACGGCATCATCGCCACCAACACCACGATCGGCCGCGAGGGCCTGCGCACCGACGCCGGGCGGGTCGGGGAGATCGGCATGGGCGGCCTGTCCGGCGCCCCGCTCAAGGCCCGCGCCCTGGAGGTGCTCCAGCGGCTGCGCGCCCGCACCGGGGGCCGGCTGGTGCTGGTGTCGGTCGGCGGCATCGAGACCGCCGAGGACGCCTGGCAGCGGATCGTGCACGGCGCCGACCTGGTCCAGGGCTACAGCGCCTTCATCTACCAGGGCCCGTTCTGGTGCCGGCGCATCCACAGGGGCCTGTCCGCCAAGGTCCGCGCGGGTGGCTTCCGCAGCCTGGCCGAGGCCGTCGGCAGCGCCGTGCGCAGCTCGTGAACACCCCGATCGGTTCTGGAAAGGACGACATGACTCTCGCCCCGTTCGGCGCCCGGCTGCGCCAGGCCCTCGACACCCGCGGCCAGCTCTGCGTCGGCATCGACCCGCACGCCTCCCTGCTCGCCGCCTGGGGGCTCGGGGACGACCTCGCCGGACTGGAGGCCTTCAGCCGCACGGTGGTCGAGGCGCTGGCCGACCGGGTGGCCGTGCTCAAGCCGCAGGCCGCCTTCTACGAGCGCTTCGGCAGCCGGGGCGTCGCGGTGCTGGAGCGGACCGTCGAGGAGGCCCGGGCGGCCGGCGCGCTGGTCCTGATGGACGCCAAGCGCGGCGACATCGGCTCCACCATGGCCGCGTACGCCGAGGCCTTCCTGTCGCCGGGCAGCCCGCTGTTCTCGGACGCGGTGACGGTCAGCCCGTACCTGGGCTTCGGCTCGCTGCGTCCGGCCCTGGACCTGGCCCGGGCGCAGGGCTGCGGGGCGTTCGTGCTGGCGCTCACCTCCAACCCGGAGGGCGCCGAGGTGCAGCGCGCGGTGGGCGCGGACGGCGAGCCGGTCGCGGCCTCGGTGCTGCGGCAGCTGGCGGCCGAGAACGGCGACGCCGCGCCGCTGGGCTCCTTCGGCGCGGTGGTCGGCGCGACGCTGGCCGACGCGGGCGTGGACCTGGCCGTCAACGGCCCGCTGCTGGCCCCCGGGATCGGCGCCCAGGGCGCGACCATGGCGGACCTGCCGCGGGTGTTCGGCGCCTCGGTGGCGAACGTGGTGCCGAGCGTCAGCCGGGACGTGCTCAGGCACGGGCCCTCGGTGGCGGCCCTGCGCGCGGCGGCGGAGCGCTTCGTCGGCGAGTTCGCGGACGCCGTCAAGTAGCGGAACGCCTCGTTCAGGTAAGCGCGCGGTGACCCTGCGGAGTGTCCGCAGGACCGCGGGCCGGCCGCGGAGTCGACGTGAGCGCCGTCACACCGGTGCCGCCAAAGCCTCGCAATCGCGGTCATTTTGCCCCGGAAAGTCCTGGTCGGCCTTGGCTGACCAGGACTTTTCGTGTTCTTTTCCTGACGTGGCGCCGCAATCCGGGTAGTGTCCGGCGATAGGTCATCGGCGAGCCGCGATTTCCGTGGCTCCCGCAGGTCAGGGCCTTGTGGTTCCCCTTGCGGACGGTGTCCTCGGTACCGAACCAGTCCTAGCTCCATCCATCCATCCACACCCTGAGGTGAACGGCGTGGCCCTTCCGCCCCTTACCCCTGAACAGCGCACCGCCGCGCTCGCCAAGGCCGCCGAGGCTCGCCGGGAGCGCGCCGAGGTCAAGAACCGGCTCAAGCACTCCGGCGCCTCCCTGCACGAGGTGATCAAGGCCGGCAAGGCCGACAACGACGTCATCGGCAAGATGAAGGTCTCGGCCCTGCTGGAGTCCCTTCCCGGTGTCGGCAAGGTCCGCGCCAAGCAGATCATGGAGCGCCTCGGCATCAGCGAGAGCCGCCGTGTCCGCGGCCTCGGTACGAACCAGATCGCTTCCCTGGAGCGGGAGTTCGGCGGTGGCGCCGCCTGACCGTGCCCCCGTGGTCCCAGGATCCCCCGCGATCCGGGATAATCGGTGCATGAGTGAGCGTCCGCGGCTGACCGTGCTCTCCGGCCCCTCGGGGGTCGGCAAGAGCACGGTCGTCGCTCATATGAGGAAGATGCACCCCGAGGTCTGGCTCTCGGTGTCGGCGACGACCCGCCACCCGAGGCCCGGCGAGAAGAACGGGGTCCAGTACCACTTCGTCGACAACGACGAGTTCGACAAGCTGGTCGCCAACGGCGAACTGCTGGAGTGGGCCGAGTTCGCCGGGAACCGCTACGGGACCCCGCGCGCGGCCGTGCAGGAGAAGCTGGAGCGCGGCGAGCCGGTGCTGCTGGAGATCGACCTCCAGGGCGCCCGGCAGGTGCGCGCCTCGATGCCCGAGGCGCAGCTGGTCTTCCTGGCCCCGCCGAGCTGGGACGAGCTGGTCCGCCGGCTGACCGGCCGGGGCACCGAGGCGCAGGACGTGATCGAGAGGCGGCTGGAGGCGGCCAAGGTCGAGCTCGCGGCCGAGCCCGAGTTCGACACGACCCTTGTCAACACCTCCGTCGAGCAGGTAGCGGCCGAACTGCTAGCCTTGCTCGGTGTAGCCTGACCTGTCTGTCTTTTCCACCCTTTCGGAAGGTTTTAGCGTGTCCTCTTCCATGACCGCGCCCGAGGGCATCATCAACCCGCCGATCGACGAGCTGCTCGAGGCCACCGACTCCAAGTACAGCCTCGTGATCTACGCTGCCAAGCGCGCGCGCCAGATCAACGCGTACTACTCCCAGCTCGGCGAGGGCCTGCTGGAGTACGTCGGCCCGCTGGTCGACACCCACGTGCACGAGAAGCCGCTGTCGATCGCGCTGCGCGAGATCAACGCGGGCATGCTGACCGCCGAGGCGGTCGAGGCTGCCTGAGGCGGTCGCTGAATTTCCGGGAGGGCCCGGCGGAACCGTTTCCGCCGGGCCCTCCGGCATTCCCGGGCGTGGTGGGGCACCGTACGGGCGGCGGCTGAGGGGCCGTAGGGTGGGCGCGTTCCCGATGGCGAGAAAGGCCGGTACCGGAAGATGAGCGTGAACGCGAACGCGGACGCCCCCCGCGTCGTCCTCGGCGTCAGCGGCGGGATCGCCGCGTACAAGGCGTGCGAGCTGCTGCGCCGCTTCACCGAGTCCGGCCACCCGGTCACCGTGGTGCCGACGGCCGCCGCGCTGCACTTCGTCGGCGAGGCGACCTGGGCCGCGCTGTCCGGCCGCCCGGCCGCCACCGAGACCTGGGAGCGCGTGCACGAGGTGCCGCACGTGCGGATCGGGCAGCAGGCCGACCTGGTCGTGGTCGCCCCGGCCACCGCCGACCTGATCGCCAAGGCCGCCCACGGCCTCGCCGACGACCTGCTGACCAACACCCTGCTGACCGCCCGCTGCCCGGTCGTGCTGGCGCCCGCCATGCACACCGAGATGTGGGAGCACCCCGCCACCCGGGAGAACGTGGCCACGCTGCGCCGCCGGGGCGTGATCGTGCTGGAGCCGGCCGTCGGGCGGCTGACCGGCAAGGACACCGGCAAGGGGCGGCTGCCCGAGCCCGGGGCGATCTTCGAGGCCTGCCGGGCCGTGCTGCGCCGCGGCGGGGCGGTGCCGACCGACCTGGCCGGCCGGCACGTGGTGGTCTCGGCGGGCGGCACCCGGGAGCCGCTGGACCCGGTGCGCTACCTGGGCAACCGCTCCTCCGGCAAGCAGGGCTACGCGCTCGCCGTGACGGCCGCGGCGCGCGGGGCCCGCGTGACGCTGCTCTCGGCCAACGCGGAGCTGCCGGACCCGGCCGGGGTGGACGTGGTGCACGTCTCGACCGCGCTGGAGCTGCGCGAGGCCGCACTGGCGGCGGTCCGGGACGCGGACGCCGTGGTGATGGCCGCGGCGGTGGCGGACTTCCGGCCCGCCGAGTACGCGACCGGCAAGATCAAGAAGGTCGAGGGGGTCGAGCAGCCGCCCGTCGTCCTCGTCCGCAATCCCGACATCCTGGCCGAGCTGTCGGCCCACCGGGCCCGTTCGGGCCAACTCGTGGTGGGTTTCGCGGCGGAGACCGACGACGTGCTCGCCAACGGCCGCGCCAAGCTCGCCCGCAAGGGCTGTGACCTGCTCGTCGTCAACGAGGTGGGCGGCGGCAAGGCCTTCGGCCAGGACGTCAACGAGGCCGTGGTGCTGGGCTCGGACGGCAGCGAGACGGCCGTTCCGGTGGGGCCGAAGGAGGCGCTCGCGGACGTCGTCTGGGACCTGGTCGCAAAGCGGCTGGAAACGGGCGGCAACTGATCGGAACCGCTCGCGTCCCGATCGAGAAATCCTGAAGCGGGTGACGTTCCGCCGAGCCGGACCGTTAGACTCCAGGAATCAAGTCTTTCCGGAGATCCCCGGTTCGCCCGGGGATCTTCAGTCAGCAGCCGCTGCAACCCCAGGGAGCGCTGTGTCTCGCCGCCTGTTCACCTCGGAGTCCGTCACCGAGGGCCACCCCGACAAGATCGCTGACCAGATCAGCGACACCATCCTTGACGCTCTCCTGCGGGAGGACCCGACCTCCCGGGTCGCCGTGGAGACGCTCATCACCACCGGCCAGGTGCACGTGGCCGGCGAGGTGACCACCAAGGCGTACGCGCCGATCGCCCAGCTCGTCCGGGACAAGATCCTGGAGATCGGCTACGACAGCTCCAAGAAGGGCTTCGACGGCGCCTCCTGCGGCGTCTCGGTGTCCATCGGTGCCCAGTCGCCCGACATCGCGCAGGGCGTCGACACCGCGTACGAGGCCCGGGTCGAGGGTGACGAGGACGACCTGGACAAGCAGGGGGCCGGCGACCAGGGCCTGATGTTCGGCTACGCGTCCGACGAGACGCCCGAGCTGATGCCGCTGCCGATCACCCTGGCGCACCGCCTCTCCCGCCGGCTGACCGAGGTGCGCAAGAACGGGACCATCCCGTACCTGCGCCCCGACGGCAAGACGCAGGTCACCATCGAGTACGACGGCGACAAGGCCGTCCGCCTCGACACCGTGGTCGTCTCCACCCAGCACGCCAGCGACATCGACCTGGAGTCGCTGCTCACCCCGGACATCCGCGAGTTCGTGGTCGAGCCGGAGCTGAAGGCGCTGGCCGAGCAGGGCATCAAGCTGACCACCGAGGGCTACCGCCTGCTGGTCAACCCGACCGGCCGCTTCGAGATCGGCGGCCCGATGGGCGACGCCGGCCTCACCGGCCGCAAGATCATCATCGACACCTACGGCGGCATGGCCCGCCACGGCGGCGGTGCCTTCTCCGGCAAGGACCCGTCCAAGGTGGACCGCTCGGCCGCGTACGCGATGCGCTGGGTGGCGAAGAACATCGTCGCCGCCGGCCTCGCCCGCCGCGCCGAGGTGCAGGTCGCGTACGCGATCGGCAAGGCCGAGCCGGTCGGCCTGTTCGTGGAGACCTTCGGCACCGAGACCGTGTCGGTCCTCACCATCCAGAAGGCCGTCTCCGAGGTCTTCGACCTGCGCCCGGCCGCGATCATCCGCGACCTGGACCTGCTGCGTCCGATCTACTCCCAGACCGCCGCGTACGGCCACTTCGGCCGTGAGCTGCCGGACTTCACCTGGGAGCGCACCGACCGGGTGGAGCAGCTGAAGGCCGCCGCCCGCGACTGACGCGCCCCGTGCGTGACAGCGGCGCCCGCCCCCGCCCGGGGGTGGGCGCCGCTGCGTGCATTGTCGGCATGACCTGGTAGTACTTGGTGACGATGAGCAATTCAGGGGAGCCGGAACAGCTCGCGTTCATCCGCGAGACGGTCAAGCGGGCCAAGCCCCGGACGTGGCGCGGCGCCAAGCGGGCGGAGCACCTGCCGGTGGCCCGGGTCGTGGTGGACAAGGGCGTCCTGAGCATCGACAAGTTCTTCGACTACGAGGTCCCGGCGGTCATGGACGAGGCCGCGCGGCCCGGGGTCCGGGTCCGCGTGCGGTTCGGGGCCCGGCTGGTCAACGGGGAGCGGCAGGGGGGCACGCTCCACGACGGGTTCATCGTCGAACGCCTCGCGAAGTCCGACTACCCGTACGCCCTGGCGCCGATCGCCCAGGTCATCTCGCCCGAGCCGGTGCTCTCCCCGGAACTGCTGAGACTCTGCCGCACCGTCGCCGACCGGTACGCGGGCACGCTCGCCGACGTCCTCCAGCTCGCCGTACCGCCCCGGCACGGCGAGGCGGAGGCCGAGCCCTCGCCGCCGCCCCGGCCCGCGCCGGGCGCGCCGGCGCCGGGCGGCTGGTCCCGTTACCCGGCGGGGCCGGAGTTCCTGGCCGCCCTCGCGCACGGGGGCTCGCCGCGTGCCGTCTGGGCGGCGCTGCCCGGGCCCGGCTGGCCCCACGAGATCGCCCGGGCCGTGGCGGCCACCCTGGCGAGCGGCCGTGGAGCGCTGGTCGTGCTGCCGGACGGCCGGGCCACCGCCAGGGTCGACCAGGCGCTCACCGAGCTGCTCGGCGAGGGCCTGCACGCCGTCCTCGCCGCGGACCTCGGCCCCCGCGAGCGGTACGCGCGGTGGCTGACCGTGAGCCGCGGGTCCGTCCGCGCCGCGATCGGCACCCGGGCGACGATGTTCGCCCCGGTCCGCGATCTCGGCCTGGTGGTGGTGTGGTCGGACGGCGACAGCAGCCACAGCGACGGGCACGCGCCCCACCCGCACGCCCGGGACGTCGCCCTGCTCCGGGCGACGGAGGCGGGGGCGGGCGCGCTCCTCGGCGGCCACTCGGTGACGGTCGAGGGTGCGCAGCTGGTGAGCAGCGGCTGGGCCAGGCCGATCGTGGCGGAGCGGGAGACCGTCCGGCAGACGGCACCCGCGGTGCGTACGGTCACCGACCGCGACGAGGCCCGGGACGCGGCCGCGCAGGCGGCGCGGCTGCCGTCGGTGGCCTGGCAGGCCGCGCGTGACGGGCTCGCCGCGGGCGCTCCGGTGCTGATCCAGGTGCCCCGGCGGGGCTACGTGCCGCGGCTGGCGTGCAACAACTGCCGTGAGGCGGCGCGCTGCCGCCACTGCGAGGGGCCGCTGGAGGCGGTCTCGGCGGACGCCGCGCTGCACTGCGGCTGGTGCGGGACGGACGAGGCCGACTGGCACTGCCCCGAGTGCGGGTCGTTCCGGCTCCGTGCGCAGGTGGTGGGCGCCCGGCGGACGGCCGAGGAGCTGGGCAGGGCCTTCCCGGGGGTGCCGGTACGGGTCTCCGGACGGGACGCGCTGCTCGCCACGGTGCCGGACGAACCGGCCCTGGTCATCTCGACGCCGGGGGCCGAGCCCGTGGTCGACGGCGGCCCGGGGTACGCGGCGGCCCTGCTGCTGGACGGGTGGTCGCTGCTCAGCTTCCCCGACCTGCGGGCGGGTGAGCAGGCGCTGCACCGCTGGTTGACGGCGGCCGCGCTGGTGCGGCCGGGCGCCGAGGGCGGGGTGGTCGTGGTGGTCGCCGAGCCGACGGCCCGCCCGGTCCAGGCGCTGGTGCGGTGGGATCCGCTCGGGCACGCGGGCATGGAACTGGACGAACGGGCCCAGCTGCGCTTCCCGCCGGTGTCGCGGATGGCGTCGGTGAGCGGGGACCCGAAGGCGGTGGCCGACCTGCTGGAGCTCGTCAAGCTGCCGGAGACGGCCGACGTGCTCGGCCCGGTGCCCCTGGCGCCGGTGCGCGGGGAGGACCGGGAGAGGGCGCTGCTGCGGGTCGCGCCCGGACAGGGGGCCGCGTTGGCGGCGGCCCTCAAGGCCGCCCAGATCACCCGGACCGCCGTGCGCGGGCCCGCGACCCTGGACGTGCGGATCGACCCGACCGAGATCGGCTAGCCGCGCGTCCCGCCGCCGCACACCCGGCGGGAGGGGTCGGACCCGCCCTGACGCCCGGTGGGGCGGGGTGAGTGGGCCACCCCGCCCCGGACGGCCCGGGGGTACGAGCGGCGCTGTCAGCCGCGCAGCGGGATGCCGGGCCGGTCCGCCTGGGAACGGTCGACGGCGGTGGCGCGGTCGGTCGGCGCGCGGTCGATCGCGGGGCGGTCGACGGCCGTCCGGTCGATCGCGGGGCGCTCCAGGCTGCCGCGGTCCAGGCCGCCCTGGCGGGCCGCCGGGACGGTGGCGGCCAGGCCGGTGCGCTCGGCGCCGACGGGCAGCTCCTCGGAGCGGTCCGGACGGCCCTGGCCGGGGACGGCGCCGCTCGCCGCGAGCAGCTCGCTGGTCGGCCGGCGCATGCCGTAGCGCCGGTGCACCGCCTGCTTGGTGACCCCGAGGGCGGAGCCCACCGAGTCCCAGGAGAAGCCCAGTGCCCGGTCGAACTCGACCGCCGCCGCGACGAGGGTCTCCACGCTCTCGCGCAGCTCCTGCGCCAGGCGTACGGTCGGCGCCGGCGCCCGCCCGTACACCACGAAGCCGGCCGAGGTGCTCGGTCGGCGCGGTCGGTAGACGTTGCCCAGTTGAGCGGTGAGGGTCCGCAGCGCGTCGACCTGCCGCCTCACCCGCTCGATGTCCCGCACCAGCAGGTGCAGGCTCGCCCGCGCCCGGGCGTCGTGGTTGATCTGCTCGGCCATGGCCTACGTGCCACCTTCCGTACGGTTCGGTCCGGCCGGGGCCCGGTGTCCCGTGCGCCCGGCCCCGGTCAATCTCTCTTGACCAACGCCGAAGCGGGGGCCGGGGTAACGCGGCTCGGCGCAGTCGGGCTGCGGCGGCCGCCGATCCGGGCGCCGGGAAGCCCCCGGCGGGCGGCCGCGCCGGTTGCATAGACTGGCGGGTGAACCAGCGGCCGCCCGCAGCCCGCGCCCCGACGGACAGGAGCCCGTACCCCGTGGCGATCCAGCC
This sequence comes from Kitasatospora sp. NPDC018619, assembly GCF_044391605.1. Taxonomy (NCBI): domain Bacteria; kingdom Bacillati; phylum Actinomycetota; class Actinomycetes; order Kitasatosporales; family Streptomycetaceae; genus Kitasatospora; species Kitasatospora sp. NPDC018619. The sequence continues at coordinate 142,988 of NZ_JBISAI010000010.1, read as the reverse complement.
GATCCGTCTCTTCGGAGACCCCGTCCTGCGGTCCACCGCCCAGCCGGTGACCACCTTCGACAAGGAGCTGCGCAAGCTGGTGGGTGACCTCACCGACACCATGCTGGACGCCCCCGGGGCCGGTCTCGCCGCGCCCCAACTCGGCGTCTCCCTGCGGGTGTTCACCTACCACGTGGACGGCGTCACCGGGCACCTGGTCAACCCGGACCTCTCGCTGAGCGAGGAGGAGCAGGAGGGCCCCGAGGGCTGCCTGTCGCTGCCCGGGCTGCGCTACGACACCCGGCGCGCGTACGGCGTGGTGGCCAAGGGCTTCACCATGTACGGCGATCCGGTGACGGTCGAGGGCACCCGGCTGCTCGCCCGGTGCATCCAGCACGAGACCGACCACCTGGACGGCATCATCTTCATCGACCGGCTCGACGGCGAGCAGCGCAAGGCCGCGCTGAAGGCCGTCCGGGAGGCGGACTGGGGCGGCGGGCCGGCCCCGGTGGTCAGGGTCTCGCCGCACAGCACCTTCGGCTCGGCCCGCTGAACCCCTCCGCCCGCTCCCTGAACCACCCCTTGCAGAAAGGCACTTGATGCGTCTCGTCTTCGCCGGCACCCCCGAGGTCGCCGTTCCCGCCCTGGACGCCCTGCTCGCCTCGGACCGGCACGAGGTCGTCGCGGTGGTCACCCGCCCCGACGCTCCGGCCGGCCGCGGCCGCAAGCTCGTCGCCAGCCCCGTCGCCCAGCGCGCCGAGGAGGCCGGGATCGAGGTCCTCAAGCCGGCGAAGCCCAGCGACCCGGACTTCCTCGCCCGGCTCCGCGAACTCGCCCCCGACTGCTGCCCGGTCGTCGCCTACGGCGCGCTGCTGCGCCCGGGCGCGCTGGAGATCCCCGAGCACGGCTGGGTGAACCTGCACTTCTCGCTGCTGCCCGCCTGGCGCGGCGCCGCCCCCGTCCAGCACGCGGTGCTGGCCGGTGACGAGGTCACCGGCGCGTCCACCTTCCTGATCGAGCAGGGCCTGGACTCCGGCCCGGTCTACGGCGTGGTCACCGAGGAGATCCGTCCGGCCGACACCAGCGGCGAGCTGCTCACCCGGCTCTCGGTCTCCGGCGCGCGACTGCTCGCGGCCACCATGGACGGCATCGAGGACGGCTCGCTGCACGCCGTGCCGCAGCCGGCCGAGGGCGTCACGCTCGCGCCGAAGATCACCGTCGAGGACGCGCGGATCGACTGGGGCCACCCCGCGCTGCGGATCGACCGGGTGGTGCGCGGCTGTGCGCCGGCGCCGGGGGCCTGGACGGAGTTCCGGGGCGAGCGGCTGAAGGTCACCGGGCCGCTGCGGCTGCTGCCGGACTCCGCCGAGCTGGCGCCGGGCGAGGTCGCGATGGCGGGCAAGAACAGCGTCCGGGTCGGGACCGGCAGCCACGACGTGGAGCTCGCGCAGGTGCGCCCGCAGGGGAAGAAGGAGATGCGGGCCGCCGACTGGGCCCGGGGCGCGCGGCTGGAGGCGGGGGAGCGCTTCGGGGGCTGACGCCCCGGTTCGGCGCTACTGTTCGTGCGAGACCCTTTTGAGCCTGTGAGACCGTTCGTGTTCGTTGATAGCCACCGCAGCACCTTGAGGCACCTGTGACCACCCCCAGCGCCAAGCGCGCCCCCCGCCCGCACCGCCGCCCGAAGAAGGACCCGGCCCGGATCGTCGCGTTCCGCGCCCTGCGCGCCGTCGACGAGCGCGACGCGTACGCCAACCTGATCCTGCCCTCGCTGCTGCGCGAGGCCGAGCAGAAGGGCATGGACCGGCGCGACGCCGCCCTCGCCACCGAGCTCGTCTACGGCACCCTGCGCCTGCAGGGCACCTACGACGCGATCATCGCCGCCTGCGTCGACCGGCCGCTCGGCAAGGTCGACCCGCCCGTGCTGGACGTCCTGTCGCTCGGCGCGCACCAGCTGCTCACCACCCGCATCCCCACCCACGCGGCCGTCTCGGCGACCGTCGAGCTGGCCCGGGCGGTGCTCGGCGACGGCAAGGCCAAGTTCGTCAACGCCGTGCTGCGCCGGATCAGCGCCCACGACCTGGACGGCTGGATCGAGCAGGTCGCCCCGCCGTACGACGAGGACGCCGAGGACCACCTGGCGGTCGTCCACTCGCACCCGCGCTGGGTCGTCTCCGCGCTCTGGGACTCGCTCGGCCGCTGGCAGCCGGACGCCTCCGGGCGCACCGCGATGGAGGAGCTGCTGCGGGCCGACAACGAGCGGCCCGAGGTCACCCTCGTCGCCCGCCCCGGCCGGGCCACCGTCGGCGAGCTGGCCGACGCGCTGCCGCAGGCCGAGCCGGGCCGCTGGTCGCCGTTCGCCCTGCGGCTCGCCGAGGGCGGCGACCCGGCCTCGGTCGAGGCCGTCCGGGAGAACCGGGCGGGCGTGCAGGACGAGGGCAGCCAGCTGGTCGCGCTGGCGCTGGCCGCGGCGCCGCTCGACGGGCCGGACCGGCTCTGGCTGGACGGCTGCGCGGGCCCCGGCGGCAAGGCCGCGCTGCTCGGGGCGCTGGCCGCCGAGCGGGGCGCGGGGCTGGTCGCGAGCGAGAAGCAGCCGCACCGCGCCCGGCTGGTGGCCCGGGCGCTGGCGGGCAACCCCGGCCCGTACACCGTGATCGCGGCCGACGGGACGCGCCCGGCCTGGCGCTCCGGCGGCTTCGACCGGGTGCTGGTCGACGTGCCGTGCTCCGGCCTCGGCGCGCTGCGCCGCCGCCCGGAGGCGCGCTGGCGGCGCCGCCCGGCCGACATCGCCGCCTTCGGCCCGCTCCAGCGGGACCTGCTGCGCTCGGCCGTCGAGGCCACCCGGATCGGCGGTGTGGTCGGTTACGCGACCTGCTCGCCGCACCTCGCGGAGACCCGGGCGGTCGTGGACGACGTGCTGCGCGGCGAGGGCGGCCGGGTCGAGTGGATCGACGCCCGCCCGCTGCTGCCCGGCGTCCCGGCGCTCGGTGACGGGCCGGACGTGCAGCTGTGGCCGCACCTGCACGGGACGGACGCGATGTACCTGGCGCTGCTGCGGCGCACCGCCTGAGGCCTTCCGGGGCTTCTCCTCCCCGGCCGGGGCGCCGCCCGGCCGGGGACGTGCGGGGCGCGCCGCCGGGGTTGACAGGGCGTCAGGCGCGGTCTTCCATGGTGGGCGTGTAGCCGCTCGGCTGCATGATCTTTGGGGGGCAGGCTCCGTCGTGTCGTGCGGCGGGCCGGGGAAGCAACCCCACAAGACATGCGGCGCGATGCGGCTGTTTCTCTGTGCGGGCGCACTCCCCGACGGCTGCCCCTCCCGGCTCGGGGAGGCACCCGGTGTCATCGGAGATCCAGCGATCGCAGGACGACGGCGTCGGCCCGTCGGCCCCCGTGCCCGGCCCGCCGGCCGCCGTACCCCGCCCGCGGGCCCGGCGGACGGCGGTGGACGGCCGCGGGCTCGACCTGATCTCCCTGATGTCGATCCTGGCGGTGTGCACCCTGGTCTGCCTGACCGCCGGAGCCGGGGCGCTCCAGGCGGTCATCGGGGCGGCGGGCGTCCTGTTCGCCGCCTGGCGCACGCCGCGGCGCCCGGGGCGGGAGGAGGAGCGCCGGCCGGGGCCCCGCGGGTGAGCCCCGGGCACGTGCACCTCCCCCGGGGAAGAGGCGGCAGGGTGGTGCCCGTGAACGGCGGCGCGCTCCGGGCGACAGGTGAGCCGGCCCGGCGGGCGGGGCCCGCGGTGGAGACCGTCCGCTGCTCCTCGGACCAGGAGGTCGTGCCGCCGGCCGGCCGGCCGTAGCCGGGCCGGCCGCCGACGGTACGGCGCCGACGCCGTCGTACGCCTGGAACCGGTCCGCGCCCTGCGGGAGCTCGGGCTCGCACCGCCCGTGATCCGGCGGGTGGTCGAGCGCGAACCGGCGCCGGCCGAGGTCGCCGCCGCGCAGGTGGCGGCGATCGACCTGCGGATCCGGGTGCTGCCGCTGCTCCGGGCGGTGCTCGGGGCGGTGGCCAGGCTCTTGCCGGCAGCTGAGGAGTCGACGCTGGTGCACCGCGTGGTCCGGTTGGCGGAGGGTGAACGCGAGCGCGTGGTCGGGGAGTTGCCGACGGGGGTGTTCGGCGGGACCGGGGACGCCGGGCGGTCCGCCGCCGTGGCGCGCTCCTTGACGCCGGAACTGCCGCAGGGCCCGACGGTCGAACAGGTCGAGGCCTGGGGGGAGTTGGCGCGGTGGGCGGGGGACGCCGGCTTCCGGGCGCTGCGGCGCGGGCCCGCGGAGGCGGAGGCCGCGGAGGCTGCGGGGACCGGAGGGGCCCCGGGGGCGGCGGCCGGCTCGGGCCTGCCGAGGCCCGGACTGGCTTCGGCGGTACGGCAGTCGGCCGGGCCGGCGGTCGCCGCCGGGGGAGGGGCTCAGGCCAGGCGGGCGGCGGCCAGGGCCAGTGCGCGGTCCAGTGCCGACCCGGCGTCGCACGGCACGTCGGGACGGACGCCGGTGCCCTCCCAGTTGGTGCCCGAGACCGGGTTGACCGCCCGGGCGACGGGCACGCTGAGCTCCAGGTGCGGGTGCACCGTCCAGCCCTCGCGCGGGTGCGCACCACCGCGGGTGGCCTCCCCGACGACCTCGGCGCGCCCGAGCTGCTGGAGGTCGTAGGCGAGCTCCTCGCCCCCGGAGAAGGTGTCCCCGCTCGTGAGCACGTAGAGCGGCTTGCTGCCGCCGAAGCGGGCGCCGGGGACGAACGGGGGCGTCCAGGACTGCTCGGCCACCTCCCCCTGCCGGGAGAGCAGGGTGTTGAGGTGGGTGCGGTCGTCGAGCAGGTAGCCGCAGACGAAGGCGACCGTCTGCGGGTCGCCCCCGGTGTTGCGGCGCAGGTCCAGGACCAGGGCGCGGGCGGGGGCCACCAGGGAGAGCGCCGCGGCCAGCGGCTGAGCCGCCCAGTCCACCGGGAACATCTTGGGCGCGATCTCCAGGACGGCGACGCCGTGGTCGAGGAGCTCCACGCGCGGCACGCCGTGCAGGGAGGCGTCGAACTCCCTGCGCATCGCGGCGAGGGCGGCCGCGCCCCGCTCGGCGGGCACCGGGGCGGCGTGGTGCTTGAGGGCGAGGTGCAGGTCGCCGTTGACGGACCGCAGGTCCGCGGTGACCGCGTCGGCCAACTCCTGGGCGCGGTCCGTCCGGTAGGCGCCCTCGGCGCTCCGGCTCCGCAGCAGGGCCGCCAGCTGCCGGGCGGCGTCGGGGAAGACGTAGTTCTCGCCGACCAGGGCGGCGATCGACTCGACGACGGCGGCGGTGTCCAACGCGGGCGACGATGTGGTGGAGGTCATGGAGAGGGAGTAGACCAGCGGCCCTCCGGGGCGTCAAACGTGTTTGACGCCCGCTCGGACGGGCCCGGCTCGCCGGTCACGCCGGTGGCAGCCGGCGGTCGGGGCCACGGCGGTCGTCCTTCGCGCCCCGCCCCGGTGGCACACCGGGGGCTCCGGGGGCCTCGGGCGTGTGCCCGGCCCGGATCCGCTGCCAGGCCTCCTGGAGAGCGCGGTAGCCGAGGACGGTGACGCCGTGTTCGGCCGGCAGGCGGCGTGCGCCGGGGGAGACGAGGAACGCGTGGTCGGTGCGGCGGACGAGCCAACCGCCGTCCGGGCGCCGGGGGTCGGGGCCGGCCAGGCCGGGGTGCAGGGCCCACTCGGTGAGGCCGGGCGGGAGGCGAGCAGCCGGGCGTAGTGGGCGGGCTTGTCCTGCGGCGGGACGGTGAAGCTGTCGAGGAAGCCGTGGTCCACCACCGGCAGGCCGCGCTCGCGCAGCCGGGCCAGGGCGGGCGGCAGCCAGACCCGCACCGCGAGGCCGTACTCCGTGCCGAGGCAGAGGGCGAGGTCGAGGATGTCCTCGCGGCCTCCGTCGGCCAGGCAGTGGAAGTCGAGGTGGGTCGGAGCGAGGCCGGCCGCCGCCACCGCGTCGATCTGGGCCCGGAACTCGCGTTCGACGTCGTCGGGTCGGGCCCGGGCGAGCAGGGCGGCCCGCCCGCCCGGGGTGGGGGCGAAGAACCCGCCGGAGGCGTCGAGGAGGGAGGGCACCCGCTCGGGTGCGCTGAGCGGGCCCCAGCGGCGGTCCGCGGCCTCGCAGACCAGCGTCAGATGGACACCGAAGGGGACCTCCGGGTGCCGGCGCAGCAGCCGCAGGGCGTGCGGGGCGGCGGCGCAGGGCGTCATCAGGCTGCACGAGGCGGCGATGCCGTTGCGGACGGCGTCGATCACGGCGAGGTTGACGGACTCGTCCAGGCCGAGGTCGTCGCAGTTGAGCAGCAGGAGCCGGGCGTCGGGGGGATGGCCGAGGAGGTGGTTGGCGGTGGGGAGCGGGCGGCGCGGGGGCGGGGGTGCTGGGTCGGCCGTGGGCATGGCGGCAGTCTGACGTGGCGACGGGGGCGGGCGCGCGGGGTTTTCGCGGGGCGCGAGGCGCCGGTGTCGGTCAGTCGGTGGCGGGGGCCGGGTGCCAGGGGCGGTCGGGGCGGGTCGGCACCGGGGCGGAGGTGAGGCGCAGCGCGTACACCTCGTGGTCGGCCGCCTCGGACGGGACGGGGCCGAGGTAGTCGTGGCCGGTCAGGTGGCACCAGGCGGGGAGGTCGAGCGGAGCGGCCGGGTCGGTGGTGTGGATGTGGACCACCGCGCCGGCGGGGAGGTGCGCGATCCGGGCGCGCAGCCGGAGCAGGAGCTGGACGCAGAGCAGGCCGGTGCCGTCGACGGTGAGGTCGGGGGCCGCCGGGGCGGCGCTTCCCGGGGTCGCGGGGGCGGCGGCGTCGGGTGCGGTCATCGCGGGGTCTCCTGGGTGATGCGCCGGAGGCGGCGGGGTGGTTCGCCCTCCTCGAAGGGGCGGACGGCGGTCGACGGCCGGTCCCCGGCGAGCGCGTCCACCCGCTCGCGGGGGAGGACGTGGACGGCGAAACCGCCGTGCTCCCGGATGTCGTCCCCGTGGCCGGTACCGGCGCCGTAGCGGGCGTCACCGGGATGGCGGACGGTGCGGACGACGGTCCGCTGCCAGTGCGCGAGCCGGGCGTCGGCGAGGGGGCGCTCCCGGTCGGGACCGGTGCCGGGGCCGGCGGTCATGGTGCCGCCCTTCGCGGGGTGGGGAGTTCGGGTGGTGCGGGTGGAACCGGTGGTGCACCGCCAGCCTAGGGCGTGTCTGACAATTGGCGCGCACCCGGCGAGAATTGTCAGACACGCCCTAGCTAGGACGCGGGGCCGGGCGGCGGGGGCGGTGGGGTGGGTCGCTCGCGGCTTCAGTCGAGGCGCCGGCCGGGGGCGGCACCCCCGAGGCGGGTGAGCAGGGCGGAGAGACGGCCGAGGTCCTCGGGGCTCCAGCGCTCGGCCGCGAAGTGGTCGGCGGCGACCTGGCGGGCGGTGTGCAGCATCTCGGCGAGCCGCTCGCGGCCGGTGGCGGTGAGGGCGGCGTAGGCGACCCGGGCGTCGCGGGCGGCGCTCTCGCGGGAGACCAGGCCGATCCGCTCCAGGGGTGCGAGGCCGCGGGTGACGCCGGAGGCGGTGAGCCCGAGGGCCTCGGCGAGGTCGACCCGGCGCATCCGGCCGCCGGGGGCCTGGGAGAGGTGCAGCAGCATGGTGAAGTCGGCCAGGCTGACGCCGTGCAGGCCGCCGAGGCTCGCGTCGAAGCGCTTGACCAGGGCGGTCTGGGCGCGGACCAGCCGCAGCGCGGTGTCCAGCGGGTCGGGGCCCGGTCCGGGGCCCGGTGCGGTCTGGGCCGCTTCGTCCGGACGCCGGTCCGGGTGGGTCGGGTGGTGTGTCATTGCCACCTCCTTGACTGCTCAAGTATATCCCCGCGGACGGCCGTCAAGGAGGTGGCACAGGGGGGAGGGGCGGGTCAGCGCGCGGCGGCGCGGCGCTGCCGCTTGCCGAGCGGCGCCTGGGAGAGGTCCTCGGCCTGGGAGCGGAGGTTCCTGAAGCCGTAGCCGCGTTCGGTGAGCCAGGCCAGGGCCGACTGCTCGGCCCGCTCGGTGGCCGCCAGGATGTCCTCCTCGGCCTCGCCCTCGTCGAGGAAGCGGAAGGTGAAGGCGGCCCGCGCGGAGAGGTCGTAGCTCAGGTGGCCCTCACGGGTGAAGGCGGCACGCAGCACGTCGTGCTCGGGGGCGGCGGCGAGCAGGCGGGCGCGCTGCTCGTCGGTGAGTGCGTCGAAGACGCCGCGTACCATGATGCGGAAGGTTCGATTGGTCATCCCCCGACCATAGGCAGTGCGGGCGGCCGGCCGCCAACGCGATTTCGGCCGGCCGGGGCCGGGGCGGCGGAGGGTGCGGCTACACCCGGGCCGGGAGCCGGGTGCAGACCGCCCCCGCCACCGTCGGAGCGGGCTCGGCGCCCAGTGCCGAGAGGGTGAAGGCGGTGGTCAGCGCGCTGATGTCGCGGGACTCGCGGATCAGCAGGTGGTTGGCGCCCGGGGCCTCGTAGCGCGCGAGGTCCGGCACGACCGCCCGGGCGCGCAGCGCGTACTCCAGGGACTGGGTGGCGCCGGCCGAGCTGTGGTCCCCGGTGCCGTGGACGATCAGCACCCGCCGGCCGTCGAGCTGGTCGACCGGGTCGCCGGTGGGCAGCCAGGGTGCGATCCCGGCCACGCCCACCACCGACGGGTGCCCGGCGCACCAGAAGGCGGCGCGCCCGCCGAGCGAGTTGCCGACCAGGACGACGGGTGCGCCCGGGTACCGCCGGTCGAGCTCGTCGAGCGCCCAGCGGGTGTCGACGGCGGTGTCGGCGTCCGCGCCGTTCCAGCCGCCGTGGCGGTAGCGCAGCAGGTGCACCGCGACGCCGTGCGGCCGACCGCGGTCGGTGAGCTCCGCGGCGAGGCCCCGCAGGCCCAGCTCGGCGACCTTCAGCGGTGCGCGCCGACTGCGGAGGAATCCGCCCGGCAGCAACAGGGCGACGCCGGAGACCGGCCCCTGCCCCTGTCGCGGGGTCAGCTCTGCGGTGCGCGGACGCTGCGCTCGGAACACGCGAAATCCCTTCTGATGTGTACAGGCGGATTCTACGGTTCCGACGTGGGGTCGCGGTGCGCGAGCAGGGACCACAGCACCCAGCCGGAGACCCGGGTGCGCACCACCATGACCTTCGCCCAGCGGGCTCCGAGCGGGGAGGTCCAGGTGTCCACCACCTCGACCTGGTCACCCGAACGGGCGAGTCCGACGACGGTCTCCTCGCCGAAGTGGTCGACCCGGACGTTGGCGGCGGTGGCCGACACCTCCCACCAGCCCGCACCGGGCTCGGGCGGCAGGTCGGTGCCCGCCGTGACGGCCGCCGGGACGAGCAGGATGCCCAGCGCGACGACGGTGGCCGTCGCACGGCCGATCACGGCCACGGGGGCCTCCCGGCGGGGACGGGCCCGGAGGCGGGGGCGGACAGGGGCGGCGGATCCGGCTCCGGGGGAGCGGCGGACAGCTTCAAGCGGGCCATGTACAGCAGAACGAGCCGACAGGGCGTACGCGTACTGTCCGGTGCCCAGGTGTACCCGGTCGGCTCAGCACGGCGGGCGGGCCGGCCACCCCGGGTGCCGGCCCGCCCGCCGTACGGGCCAACTGTCGCCCCCTGGCGCGGGGTTGGCGCGCCCTGGCGGACGGTCGGCGGGCCGCGGCGCGGTCATTCGGCGCGCTGCTCCGGCAGGAGCCGCGCCCGGGTCTCCCGGACGAAGGCCGCCACGACGTCCGCGTCGGCGAGGACGCAGCTGACGGCCCGTCCGTCCGGGCCGAGGTCGGTGCGGGCGGTGATCCGCAGCTCGCGCGCGTCCTCGGCGGCGATGTCCTCCAGGTCGCTCCACGGCAGGGGCTCGTCGAGCCGGCTGCCGGGGGCGTCGATGAAGAGCCCCTCGGGCACCACGGCGAGTGCCGTCCCGAACACGACGTGCCCCTCCTGGGCGAAACGTTCGTGCAGCGGCGCCGTGTAGCGCGGCATCAGCCCGGCCCGGATGGCCTCGGCCAGCCCCGGTTCGTAGCCGCCGGCCAGTTTCGTGACCACGTACGGGGTTTCGCGGTCGTACGGCAGGATGAGGACGCGGGCGAAGTGCTCGATGCGCAGGTTGCCCCGGTGCTCCAGCCGGGAGCGCGTGTACTCGTAGTGCCGGATGGCCTCCCAGGGCAGGGCGCGGAAGTCGCCGCCGGCGTGGTGGAGGACGAGGCCGCCCCGGTAGCGCGCCACGGCGACCAGGCCGGAGCGCGGCGGCACCCTCTTGTAGGCCCAGGCGGCCGCGACCACGGCGGCGATCCCGGCGGCCGCGCCCCACCAGGTCCAGCCGGAGGCGGCGACGATCAGCAGGCCGGGCAGCCCGAGGCCCCACTTGGCCAGCCCGTCACCGATCCGCCGGCTCGTCCGGTACACCCGGCACCGTTCACCCAGGTTCGCTTCGGCCGCGACCTCGTCGCAGCGGGTGAGGCCACTCATCGCTGACTCCCCTCGGCTGTGGAGCGCGCAAGTCTAGTCAGCACGGCCGGGCCCGGCCGGGGCGGGGTTCGCGAAGTCCGTTGCGGGCCAGGGGTGGTGGCACCCGACCGCGCCGGCCGCCCGTGCCCGCGCCGGCCGCCCGCGCCGGGCCGCCGCCGGGACCGGCTCCTCGACCCCGGCCCTGCGGTCGAGGGGTCCGAGGGGCGGACGCGGTGGAGGGGGTGGACGGGGCGGACGGGGCCGGACGGGCGCCCGCGGCGCGTGGTGCGGGCCGGTGCGGGGCATGGCCGGGGTTTTCCCTGCTCTTTGTTTCGGATCATGGCGTGCTCTGCGACGATCCGATGATCGTCGCCCTGTTGTGGTGGGCGGCGCGTCGCAGGGGAGAGACCGGCATGGCCGTTCGGCCCGAGGGCAGTGTGGTCCGGGCGAGGTGGGGAGCCAGGTTGGCCTGGGACAGGGCGACCTGGCTGGTGGTCTCCGGCGGGGTCCTGGGGGCGATGTTCGCGAGCATGGGGCTGGCGGTGCTGTTCGGCCCCGCGAACGGCTTCGGCGGCGACAGCCTCGCGTTCATGGGCATCGTCAGCATCCTCGGGCTGATGCCCTGCGGCGCGGGCTTCGTCTGGGCCCTGATCCACCCGCGGGCCGGCCTCCCCTCGGCCGCCGTCGGGGCGCTGCTGGGGCTCGGGATCTTCGTCGGCTTCGCCGGGGACGGCCTCAACGACTCCTGGAAGGCACCGCCGGACCGGCCGTCGACGGTCCGCGCGGTCGGCAGCTGGACCAGCGGGGACCTGGTGGTGCGGGCCCGGCCCGACCTGGTGGTGGCCTACCGCCGCGGCACCGGCGCCGTCGCCTGGCAGTGGGCCCCGCCCGGCGGGGACACGGTCTGCGCGATGAGCCGGACGACCGGCACCGACGGGACCGGCCACGGCGGCGTCCTCGGCCTGATCGGCCACTCGCCGCACGACGGGCCGTGCTCCGCCGTGACCGCGCTCGACCTCTCCGACGGACGCGCGCGCTGGACCGCCACCGTGGACGCGCCCGCCCGGGACGGGGACGACGCGACGCCGGACGTGGTCGCGGTCGCCGGGCAGCAGGCGCTGCTCCAGGACCGGGCCGGCTGGCGCGCCGTACGGCTGGCGGACGGCCGGGAGGCCTGGCACAGCGCGGTCGACCCGGGCTGCGCCCCGCTCCAGGTCGCGGGCGGCCCCGAGGACGCCGTCACCGTCGCCCAGTGCGGCGCCGCGCCGCCCGTGCTGCGCTCGCTGGCCCCGGCGGACGGCCGGGAGCGGCAGCGGATCGCGCTGCCCGCGGAGGGCGGGCTGAGGAACCTCGCGGTGGTCTCCGTCGACCCGCTCGCGGTGTGGGTGGACGCCCAGGCCGAGCGCGGCACCCACGCGGTGCTCAGCTTCGACCGGACCGGCCGTCGGCGGGCGGCCATACCGGTCACCGGGGACGAGTACGACCTGGACGTGATGCTGGGCGGGCTGCACGCCTTCGACGAGTTCAGCGCCCGGCCGCTGTTCGGCGGCGTCGTGGTGGGGGACCTGTTCGTCGTCCCGGGGGAGAAGCCCGGCGACATCGGCATCAGCGGCGGCCGGCACCCCAGCCGCACCGCCACCGGCCGGCTGCTGGCGTACTCGCTCGAGGACGGCGGCAAGCGCTGGACGGCGGGGCTGGACGACCAGGTGACCGGCCTGGTGGTGGACGGCGGCTCGGTGTGGGCGATGACCCGGGGACGGGTGACCAGGGTGGACGCGGCGACCGGGCGGCAGAGCGCGGTGCTGGACGTCAACGACACCGCGTCGCTCTATCCGGTGGACCTGTCGGTGTCCGGCGCGGAGCGGTTCACGGTGGTGGCCGAGGACGGGACGCGGGACGAGCCGCCGGTGCGGGCCATGAGCTGACCGGCGGGCGGCCGTCGGGAGGCCGGGCGCGGCCGTCGGCGGACCTGACCCTTCCCGACGGGTGTGTCAGGCTGGGTGGGGAGGCACCGCCGAGATCGGGAGGCTCGTGATGGCCGGGATCAGGGTGAACGGCGTGGCGCTGCACTACGAGGCCCTCGGCGAGGGCCCCGGCGTCGTCCTGGTGCACGGTTCCTGGAGCGACGCGGACTCCTGGGCCCGGGTGCTGCCCGGGCTGGCGGAGTCCACCACGGCGGTCGCCTACGACCGCCGGGGGCACAGCCGCAGCGAGGACCCGCTCACCCAGGGTTCGGTGCACGAGGACGCCGCCGACCTGGCCGGACTGATCCAGGGGCTGGGCCTCGCCCCCGCCTTCGCCTACGGGGACTCCTACGGCGCACTGATCGTCCTCCGGCTCGCCGCCGCCTGCCCCGACCTGCTGCGCGGGATCGCCGTGCACGAGCCGCCCGGCACCGGCGTGCTGCTCGCCGACCCCGACCTGCGGCCGATCGGCACCGCCTTCGCCGACCGGATCGCCGCCGTCCGGGAGCTGCTGGAGCAGGCCGAGTCGGCGGCCGCCGCCGAGCTGTTCGTGGACAGCCTCGCCTTCGGCCCCGGCGCCTGGGAGCAGCTGCCCGCGCCCGTCCGGCACAGCTACATCCGCAACGCGCCCACCTACCTGGACGAGCTGCGCGACCCGGACGCGCTCGACCTCGACCTCGCCGCACTGGGCCGCTTCGGCGAGCCCGCGCTGCTGACGCAGAGCGACGACAGCGCGCCGATGTTCGGCGAGGTGCTGGACCTCGTCGACCTCGCCCTGCCCAAGGCGGAACGCCACCTGTACGCGGGGGCGGGGCACGCCCCGCACCTGTCGCAGCCGGAGGAGTGGGTGCGGGTGGTGCTGCCGCGGGCCCTGCGCTGAGACCCCGGCGCCCGGCTCCTTCCGTGCGCTTAGCCCCCGCGACGCGCCTTCGGCCCCCGCGACGCGCCTTCGGCCCCCGCGACGCGCCTTCGGCCCCCGCGACGCGTCCGGGGGCTCAGGGCGCCGCGGCGCCCCACCCGTCGTCCGGCTGCTCCCCGTCCGGCGCGGGGCACTCGACGTGCTCGAAGCCCCAGAGCACCGCCTTGTGCAGCGCCCACTCCGGCTGCGGCGGCCGGTCGTAGCCGTCACGGTCGGTGAGCACCAGCTCCACCCGGACCTCCTCGGCCGGCGAGAACTCCAGGTTCCGCTGGCCCGGGAGGTTCTCGTACGTCACCGTCCGCCAGCCGTGGCCGGTGGCGGCCAGCGCCGCCATCAGGTCGTCCTCGGAGACGTGGGTGTCGAGCGTCACCGAGCCGCCGCCGGGCCGGGGGAGGTCCAGCTCGCCGTGCCAGACCGGCAGGGACAGCGAGCGCAGCCGGCGGCAGCGGCAGAAGACCGCCTGGACGTCGCCCCAGCCGAAGGCGTGCGGCCAGCGGTCGCCGCGGTGGATGCCGCCGCCGTCCCACGGGGCGCCGTAGTGGGCGGCGAGGGCCGGCAGCGAGGCGCCGTAGCGCAGCTCGCCGAGCCCGCCGGTGGTGGCCAGGACGGTGACGAGCGGGAGGAAGCCCGTCAGCCCAGGCATGTGCGCACCGCCTCGATCAGCCTGGTCGCCCGGGCGTCGCCGTGGCCGATCATCCGGTTGGCGACGTAGCCGAAGCCGACGCCGAACTCGTCGTCCCCGAAGGCGAACTGGCCGCCCGCGCCGTCGTTGCCGAAGCTGCGCGCGCCGAGCAGCGGGCGGAACGCGGGGGAGTCGAGCAGCAGCCCGGAGCCCCAGCGGGCGCCCAGGTCGAAGCCCAGGAAGCCCGCGCCGGAGGAGAGCTCCCGCACCGCGTCGGTCACCGTGTCGCGGGTGAGCAGGCGGGGCGCGCCGTCCAGCCCGGTGGCCGCCGCCGCGTAGAGGCCCGCCAGGCCGGTGGCCGAGGCGACGGCGCCCGCGCCCGGCAGCTCGATGGCGTGCAGGGCCGGGTCGTTCCAGCCGTGCGGCACGTCCAGGCCGGGGAAGGCCAGCGCGCCGTTCATGGTGACGATCCGGGTGAGCAGGTGCTCCGGGCCGGGCATCGGGCGGCGGCCCTCGGCCTCCACCAGCCGGGCCAGGCGCGGGAGTTCGTCCTGCGGAAGGCCGATCCAGAGCGGCAGGCCGAGCGGCTCGGCGAGCTCCTTGCGCAGGAACGCGCCCGGGGTCAGCCCGGTGATCCGGCGGATCACCTCGCCGACCGCGAAGCCGAGCACGTGGCCGTGGTACTCGTACGCGGTACCCGGCTCCCAGAGCGGTGCCTGCGCCTCGATCGCCCGGATCACCGGGGCCCAGGCGGCGACCTCGGCGAAGGACAGCGCCGCGTCCAGGGCCGGGATGCCGGCCCGGTGGCCGAGGACCATCCGGGTGGTGACGTCCTGCTTGCCGTTGCGGGCGAACTCCGGCCAGTACCGGGCGACCGGGGCGTCGAGGTCGAGCCGGCCCTGCTGGGCGAGCAGGTGCGCGCAGATGCTCACCGGGCCCTTGGCGCAGGAGAACACCGGGACGAGGGTGTCCTGCGTCCAGGCCCGGCCGGTGCGCTCGTCGGCCGTGCCGCCCCAGAGTTCGACCGCCTTGCGCCCGCCGACGAACACCGTGACGGCGGCGCCCAGTTCGGGGAACTCGGCGAAGTTGGCGGAGAAGGCGTCCGCGACGGCGCCGAAGCCCTCGTCGGCCCAGCCCTGGTGCTGCTGCATGATGGGGTGCCCCGTTCTGCCTCAAGATCGACCGAACCACGCTACGGGAGCCGGGCGGCCGTGACGAGGGGATTTCACCAGGCGGGGGCTGGTGGGACGGATGGGGCGGCCCCGCTCGCGGGCGGCGCGGCAGCGGTCGGCGGCTTGCCGCCGGTGCGGTAGGCGCCGCAGAGTGTCCGGAGCGCGTTGGCGACACGCGCCCCGGCAGCCCGGCTGCCGCCGCGAGCGAGGGAGCGACACATGGCCGTCAGTCTGAGCAAGGTCGAGCGGAGCGCGCCCGCGCTGGTGAGCCTCTACAAGAAGGCCGGGGCCTCCGTCGAGCGGCGCGGGCTGAACGGCCGGCGGCTGGCGGTGTACCTGGTGGTCGACTACTCCGGCTCGATGCGGCCCTACTACAAGGACGGCAGCGTCCAGGCGCTCGCGGACCGGGTCCTGGGACTGTCGGCGCACCTGGACGACGACGGGACGGTGCCGGTCGTCTTCTTCTCCACCGAGGTCGACGCCCTGGCCGAGATCGCCCTGGAGGACCACGCGGGCTGGATCGACCGGATCGTCGCCGGCCTCGGGCACATGGGCAGGACCAGCTACCACCTCGCGATGGACGCGGTGGTCCGGCACTACCGGGAGAGCGGGGCCACCGACCCGGCCTTCGTGCTGTTCCAGACCGACGGCGGCCCGATCAGCAAGCGCGACGCGGAGCGGCGCCTGTGCGAGGCGGCGACGCTGCCGATCTTCTGGCAGTTCATCGGCTTCGGGGACCCGGACAGCCGCCAGTTCGACTTCCTGCGGAAGCTGGACGAGCTGCCCGTCCCGGAGAAGCGGCCGATCGACAACGCGGGCTTCGTGCACCTGGGCAGCGACCCGGGGACGGTCTCCGACGACGAGCTGTACGACCTGCTGCTCGCCGAGCTCCCC
Source organism: Kitasatospora sp. NPDC018619 (assembly GCF_044391605.1). Lineage (NCBI taxonomy): Bacteria > Bacillati > Actinomycetota > Actinomycetes > Kitasatosporales > Streptomycetaceae > Kitasatospora > Kitasatospora sp. NPDC018619. Next base: position 127,050 of record NZ_JBISAI010000010.1, on the reverse strand, counting down.
GACTGGCTGGAGGCCGCCCGGGCCCAGGGCCTCGTCCCGGCGGACCCGGCCCCGGCCCTGACGCCGCAGCCGCTGACGGCCCCGGCGCCGCGGCAGGATCAGGAGCCGCAGCCGGGTCCGGCGGCACCGCGGCCGGAGCGCCGTGGCTTCTGGGCCACCCTGACCGGCGGGCGCCGGACGCGGAGCGGTACCGGCCGGGGGGAGTGAACCCGCCTGCGCGCACCGACGGCCGTGCCCGGCCCGGGCTCCCGGCCGGGCACGGCCGTCGGCCATTGTTTCGGCCCCGTGAGGAACGGCCCCGCGGCCGTCTACCCGGCCCGGGGCCTGGGCAGGCTCGGACGGACAGTGCTAGCGAAAGGGGCCGACGATGGCCGCAGTTCACGAATCCGTCCTGGACGCGATCGGCGGGACGCCGCTGTTCCGCCTCGCCCGGCTCGGCGCCGGTCTCGCCGCGCCCGTCTACGCCAAGGCGGAGTTCCTCAACATCGGCGGCAGCGTCAAGGACCGCGCCGCGCTCTCGATGGTGCTGGCCGCCGAGCGGGACGGCCTGCTGAAGCCCGGCGGGACGATCGTCGAGGCGACCTCGGGCAACACCGGGATCGGCCTGGCGATCGTCGGCCGGCAGCGCGGCTACCGGGTGATCGCCGGGGTGGCCGACAGGTCGGCGCCCGAGAAGGCCGACATCCTGCGGGCGTACGGCGCGGAGGTGGTGCTCGCGCCGACGGCCGTCCCGCAGGAGGACCCGCGGCACCTGTTCAAGGTGATGGAGCGGCTGACCGAGGAGATCCCCGGCGCCTGGCTCGCCAACCAGTACGACAACCTGGCCAATCCCGACGCCCACCTCCGGACCACCGGCCCCGAGGTCTGGGAGCAGACCGGCGGCCGGGTGACCCACTTCGTCGCGGGCGTCGGCACCGGCGGCACCATCACGGGGACGGGCGGCTACCTGAAGGAGGCGTCCGGCGGCTCGGTGACGGTGGTCGGCGCGGACCCGGAGTCCTCCTCGTACGGCGGCGGCGACGGCAGCCCGTGGTACGTCGAGAGCATCGGGCACTACCTGCACCCCGAGACCGTCGAGGACCGCCGGCCGCAGGCGCTGCGCTCGGAGGTGATCGACTCCTACGAGCGGATCGGGGACCGCGAGTCGCTGCTGACGGCGCGTCGGCTCGCCCGGGAGGAGGGCATCCTGGCCGGACCGTCCTCGGGCACGGCGGTCGCGGCGGCGCTGCGGGTGGCGGCCGGGCTCGGCCCGGACGACCTGGTGGTGGTGCTGCTGCCGGACTCCGGGCGCTCCTACCTGTCCAAGGTGCACAGCGACGCGTGGATGCGGGAGTGGGGCTTCCTGGAGGAGGGGGAGGGCCTGCGGCCGTTGCTGGAGGCCGCCGGCCCGCTGGTGCCGGTGGCCGCCGACGCGACGGTCGGCGCGGCGCTGGAGGCGCTGAGCGGTGCGTCGTGCGCCGTCGCCCCGGTCGTGCTGGGGCGGGCGGCGCACCCGTACGGGGTGGCCGCGACGGAGGTGGTCGGCTCGGTGTCCCGGGCGGTGCTGGCGGCGGCGGTCGCGGACGGCGCGGCCAAGCCGGGGGACCCGCTGGGCGGGCTGGTCGGGCCCGCCCTGCCGACGGTCGGCGTCGGGCAGTCGGCGGCCGAGGCGCGGGCGGCGGTCGGCGGCACGCACCGGGCGGCCGCGGTCCTGGTGGACGGGCGGGTGGCGGCGGTGCTGCCGCGCGAGGTGCTCGGCCAGGGCGGGCCCCGGGCGTAGGCCGGGCGCGTCCCGCGGGGCCCACGCCCTAGCCAGGGGGTGCCAGGATGGCGGAGATCACCCGGTCCAGGGTGCGTTCGAAGGCCCGCTCCGGGTCGGCGGGCGGCCCGGTGGTGGCGCAGGCCGCGGCCAGGTGCGGGTACGCGCCGCCGGCCGCCGCCCGGCCGAGGTAACCGGCCAGCTCCGCCTGCCACTTGGCGCCCGCGGCCGCCGTCTGTTCGAACTGGGCGAACTGCCCGACGAAGCCGTTGAACAGCGCCATCGCCTCCAGCCGGTCGCCCCCGCCCAGACCGGTGGGGGCGGTGGCGGCGAGGAAGTGGTCGGTGTAGCGCAGGGCGTTGGGGCCGAGGCCGGGGCGGGCCAGCACCAGGGCGGGCAGCCAGGGGTGGCGGCGGAAGATGCCGAGCTGCTGGTGGGCGAGGTCGGCGAGGTCGGCCCGGACGTCGCCGCTCGGTGCGGCGGGGAGCCGGTACTCGGCGGCCGCCGCGTCGATCATCAGGTCGAGCAGGTGCTCCTTCTTCGGCACGTAGTTGTAGAGCGACATGGTGCCCGCACCGAGCGCCGCCGCGACCCGCCGCATGGAGACCGCGTCCAGGCCCTCGGTGTCGGCGATCCCGATGGCCGCAGCGGCGATCGAGTCGCGGCTGTGGGCCGGGCGCGGACCGCGGCCGGTGCGCTCGGGGCGCAGCCAGATCAGCTCGGGCGCCTCGGGCGGCGCGGGCCTGCCCGGCGGCACGGGCGTGCCGGGCGGCACGGAGTCGCCGGGCGGCATGGACTTGCTGGACGGCACTGGAAGATCACCTCGCCCTCCCATCTTAGATACGTACGACGTACGTAGTAGAGTGGCGCCCGCAGGCACTTCTACGTACGCTGTACCTAGAGAAGGGCAGAGCCATGTCCGATACCGTCCGACCCGCCGCCGGCGCGGCGCCCGCCATCGAGATGGCGGGTGTGGAGAAGCGCTTCGGTACCACCGAGGCCCTGCGCGGCCTGGACCTCACCGTCCCGGCCGGCACCGTCTGCGGCCTGCTCGGCCCCAACGGCGCCGGGAAGACCACCGCCGTCCGCGTCCTCGCCACCCTCGCCGCCCCCGACCGCGGCACCGCCAGGGTCGCCGGGCACGACGTCGTCCGCGCCGCCGAGGAGGTCCGGCGCGCCATCGGCCTCGCCGGGCAGCACGCCGCCCTCGACGAGGGCATCACCGGGCGCGACAACCTCCGGCTGTTCGGCCGGCTGCACCACCTCGGCGCCCGCCGGGCCCGTGAGCGCGCCGACGAACTGCTCGCCCGCTTCGACCTCGACGGCGCCGCCGACCGGCTCGTGCGCACCTACTCCGGCGGCATGCGCCGGCGCCTGGACCTCGTCGCCAGCCTGGTCACCAGCCCGTCGGTGCTCTTCCTGGACGAGCCCACCACCGGGCTCGACCCGCGCAGCCGCCAGGCGATCTGGGACACCGTCAGGGAACTGGCGGACGGCGGCACCACCGTGCTGCTCACCACCCAGTACCTGGAGGAGGCCGACCGGCTCGCCGACTCCGTCGTGGTCGTCGACCACGGCGCCGCCATCGCCACCGGCCCGCCGGAGCGGCTCAAGGCCGCGATCGGCAGCGAGGTCTCCGTCGCCCTGGCCGACCCGGGGCAGCTCGCCGCCACCGCCGTGGTGCTCTCCGCGCTGACCGGCGGCGACGCACGGGTGGACGTGGCCGAGCGGACCGTCACGGTACTGACCACTCCCGGCGTCTGCGTGCTGCTGCCCCCGCTGGTACGGGAGTTGGACGGCGCGGGCATCGTCGCCGAGGACGTCGCGGTGCGGGCGCCCTCGCTGGACGACGTGTTCCTCGCGCTCACCCGCGCCGCCGCCGAGGGGAGGGCCGCCTGATGGCCGCCGTCGCCGTCGCGGCGCGCCCGCCCGCGGCCCGACCGTCCGCCGCCGGCCGGCTCGCCTGCGGCACGTGGGCCTCGGTGCTCCGCGTCCTGCTCAACTACCGCCACTCGCCGGGCCTGTTGGCCGCCTCACTGGGCGTGCCGGTGGTGATGGTGGTGGTCTTCGGGTACGTCTTCGGCAGTGCCATGCAGGTCCCCGGGGGCGGTGACTACCGGGAGTTCCTGATGCCCGGGCTGTTCGCCATGGTGGCCACCAACGGCATCATGCCCACCATGGTCGGCGCCGCCCGCGACGTCGGCCGCGGGGTCACCGACCGGCTGCGCGCGATGCCCGTCTCCCGCACCGGACTGCTGCTCGGGCAGACCCTCGCCGACCTGCTGGTCAGCGTGGCCGTCCTGGGGCTGCTGGCGCTGGTCGGGCTCGCCGCCGGCTGGCGCGCGCGGCACGGACTCGCCGACGCTTCCGCGGCGTTCGCGCTGCTGCTGCTCTTCCGGTTCGTGATGACCTGGGCCGGCACCCTGCTCGGCCTGGCCGTCGGCAAGGAGGAGGCGGCCGGCCAGCTGTCCGTCGCCGTCTTCCCGCTGGCGATGGTCACCAACGCCTACGTGCCGACCGGCGGCATGCCCGGCTGGCTGCGGTTCCTCGCCGACTGGAACCCGGTCAGCTCCGTCGTCCAGGCCTGCCGGGACCTGTTCGGCAACCCCTCGGCGGCCGGGACCGCCTGGCCGACCCAGCACGCCGTGCCCGCCGCGCTGCTCTGGAGCGCCGTGCTGCTCGCGGTCTGCCTGCCACTGGCCGTACGGAAGTTCGCCACCCACGGGCGGTGATCCGCCAGGCTCCGGCACACCCGCCCGATGTGCTGGACAGCGGAGCCGGTGTGGTCTTGGGTGGGGCGCCATGGAGTACACCCACCTCGGCCGCACCGGCCTGACCGTCTCCCGCCTCTGCCTCGGCACCATGAACTTCGGCCCCCACACCGAGGAGGCCGAGGCCCACCGCCTCATGGACACCGCCCACGAGCGCGGCATCAACTTCTTCGACACCGCCAACAGCTACGGCCGCGACAGCGAGGGCCGGCAGCAGGGCCGTACCGAGGAGATCATCGGCCGCTGGTTCGCCCGGGGCGGCGGCCGCCGCGAGCGCACCGTCCTGGCCACCAAGGCCTACGCGAACGCCAGCGACTGGCCCAACGACGGCAAGCTCTCCGCGGTCGCGATCCGCAAGGCCGTCGAGGCCAGCCTGCGCCGCCTCCAGACCGACCACATCGACCTCTACCAGATGCACCACATCGACCGGGCCACGCCGTGGGAGGAGATCTGGCAGGCGATGGAGGTGCTGGTCGCCCAGGGCAAGATCATCTACGTCGGCTCCAGCAACTTCGCCGGGTGGCACATCGCCCAGGCCCAGGAGAGCGCCCGGGCCCGCCACTTCCTCGGCCTGGTCAGCGAGCAGTCCCTCTACAACCTGCTCGACCGGGCGATCGAGCTGGAGGTCGTCCCCGCCGTCCAGCACTACGGCCTCGGGCTGATCCCGTGGTCCCCGCTGCGCAGCGGCCTGCTCGGCGGCATCCTGCGCAAGGAGCGCGAGGGCACCCGCGGCCGCAGCGCCCAGCCGCGCGCGGCCGAGCTGCTCGACCGGCACCGCGACCGCATCCAGGCCTACGAGGACTTCGCCGCCGAGCTCGGCGTCGACCCCGCCGACCTCGCCCTGGCCTGGCTCCTCTCCCGCCCCGCCGTCACCGCCCCGATCATCGGCCCCCGCACCCCGGCCCACCTCGACGCCGCCGTCCGCGCGCTCGACCTGAAGCCGGACCGGAAGACCCTCGACCGTCTGGACGAGCTGTTCCCGGGCCACCAGCCCGCCCCCGAGGACTACGCCTGGTAGGGCGCCCGCCCGGGCGGCCCGGCCTCCTGGCGGGGGCCGGGCCGCCGGTGGGCGCGGGGCGGCGCGGCCCCGCCCGGGCGCGCCGCCCGCACGGCCGCCGGGGAGTGTCGTGAGGCGCCCGGCCGCCGCGCCGTGAGAGCGTCGGGGGATGGTGGATCGTGGCGACGCGCGGACGCAGGCGCCGGCGCGGCCGGTGCGGGTGGTGCACGAGGTGCCGTACCGCGCGCAGTGGGAGTCGGCGGAGCTGGTGCGGGAGATCGTCGAGGGGCGGCTGGACGCGTCCGCCGACCCGCGCTGGGGGCAGTCCGGGGCGGCCAGCGCGGAGGAGTACGCGTGGTGGTCCTGGCGGCTGTGCGGGGTGGCCTGCCTGCGGATGGCGCTGGCGCACTGGTGGGGCGTCGACCGGGCGGCGCTGGCGCTGGCCGGGGAGTGCCTGGAGGCCGGCGCGTACCGGCGGGACGGCGACGGCCTGCGCGGGCTGATCCACGCGCCGTTCGCCGCGTACGTCGAGCGGCGCTGGGGGCTGGCGGCGCGGGCAGCCGAGCTGACGCCCGAGGAGGTGGCGGCGCAGGTGGTCGCCGGCCGGCTGGTGATGGTCTCGGTGCACCCGTCGGTCCGGGAGCCGTACGGGCCGGAGCCGGTGCGGCGCGGCGGGCACCTGGTGCTGGCGGTGGGCGCCACGGACACGGCGCTGCTGGTCCACAACCCCTCCGGTTTCCCGGGGGAGTCGCAGGTCTTCGCGCGCGTGCCGTGGCGCTCGTTCGGGCGGTTCTACGCCGGGCGCGGGATCGTGCTCGGCCCGCCCGGGGCGTCCCCGTCCTGACGCCGCGGACGGCCGGAGGTCACTGGTGGTCCGGCAGGCCCGCCGGGTTGATCGGCAGCTGGCTGCGACAGAGCGCCGAGATCGGCTTCAACGCCGCGGCCAGCCGGTCGAGTTCGGCGCGCGGGTAGTCGTCCCAGACCCGGGCGGCGGCGAGGTCGGTGGCGGCCTCCAGGGTCTGGTGGCCGATCCGTCCGAGCTCGGTGAGCGCCCCCTCGGCGGTCAGCCAGCCGCGCTCGACCAGGCGCTCGGCGGCCGCCTCCCACTCGGTGTCCGTCCACCCGCGCAGCGGCTGGATCATCTCGCGCCGCATGTCCATCGCGCAGCGGACCACCAGCGCCTCGCAGCCGTCCAGTCCGGCCGCCACCAGCGCGGCCACGTGGCCGTCGCCGCGGTGCTCGCGCATCACGGTGGCGGCCTGCCAGAGCCGTTCGTACAGCCCGCTCGGGCGGGGGAGGGCGGCGTTGGCGCAGGCCAGCACCCGGCCGGCGCAGTCCAGCCGGGCGGCGGCCTGCTCCAGGGTGTCGGCGACCAGCTCGACCTGGGCCTTGTCCACGTGCTCCAGCAGCCCGCCCAGGATCGTCGCCGAGGCCTTCAGCCGGGCGGCCAGCGCCTCCTCCGGGCTCGCGTGGTTCCACACCTCCGGCAGGGCGCGCTCGACCATCGCCGGGGCGAAGTTGAAGAACGCGGCGGTGACCGGCGGGGCGTCCACCGCGCCGAGCGGGGCCGCGCGGGTGCCGAAGTAGCCGTGCAGGCGGCCGTGCAGACCGGCCTCCTCGAAGGCGGGGCGGCCCTCGGGCAGGAAGTAGGTGACGGCGTGCACCGGCTCGAAGAGCCACCACAACGCGCGGGCGGGGTGGACGAGATCGGTCATCGGGAGGCCTTCCTCGGACGAGCCCCGGGCGGGCCGGGGCGCTCGACTGGTCGGGACGGCCCGGGGCGGGAGCCGCGGCGCGCGTGCGGGGCCGCTCGCGCGGCGGGCGTGTGGACCGTACAAGGGCTGATGGCCACCGCGACAGCCCCGGTAACCGCGGAAGCGGTGTGATGACGGTCACGCGCGGGAGCTGCCGTGCGGTCGGCCGCGGCGGCGCGCGGGATGATGGGATGAGGTGCCCGCTCCGGGGCGCCCAGCCCTCGCAAGCCCTCGTACGAAGGTAGTCGGTCAATGGCCCAGATCAACCCCAGCATCCTGTCCGCGGACTTCGCCCGGCTCGCCGACGAGGCCGAGGCCGTCCGGGGTTCCGACTGGCTGCACGTGGACGTCATGGACAACCACTTCGTGCCCAACCTGACCCTCGGCGTCCCGGTGGTCGAGTCGCTCGCCCGCGCCACCGACATCCCGCTCGACCTCCACCTGATGATCGAGGACCCGGACCGCTGGGCCCCGCAGTACGTCGAGGCGGGCGCCGGCTCGGTCACCTTCCACGTCGAGGCCGCCGCCGCGCCCGTCCGGCTCGCCCGCGAGATCCGTGCCAGGGGCGCCCGGGCCTCGATGGCGCTCAAGCCCGGCACGCCGATCGAGCCCTACGAGGACCTGCTGCCCGAGCTCGACATGGTGCTGATCATGACCGTCGAGCCCGGCTTCGGCGGCCAGGCCTTCCTGGACATCATGCTGCCGAAGATCCGCCGCACCCGGGAGCTGATCGCCAAGCACGACCTGGAGCTGTGGCTCCAGGTGGACGGCGGCGTCTCGGCGGGCACGGTCGAGCGCTGTGCGGAGGCGGGGGCGGACGTGTTCGTGGCCGGCTCGGCGGTGTACGGGGCCGAGGACCCGGCCGAGGCGGTCCGCAGGCTGCGCGAGCAGGCCGACAAGGCGACCGCCGACGCCTGGTGGGCCTGCGGGCACTGAGGCCGGGGCCGCGGGGCCGGGCCGCGGGGCCCGGATGGCCGGGTACGGGTGGAGGAACGCCGCGCCGTGGCGGATGATCGGTGACGGCGTCCCCCCGAAAGGCGCCGAGGACGACCCCGCCCGGCCCCTCTGCGTACGGTGGTGGAACCGCGATGAGCAACCTCGACCTCAGGCCGGCCCCGACCAGCTGCGGCCGCGAGGCCGGCACCGGGCCGGTGCGCGACCTGCTGACGGCCCGTCGGTTCCCGCTCGGCAGCAGCACGGTGGTGCGCCGGCTGCTGCCGAACCTGGGCCGCCGGATGGTCGGCGCCTGGTGCTTCGTGGACCACTACGGCCCGGACGACATCGCCGACGAGCCCGGCATGCAGGTGCCCCCGCACCCGCACACGGGCCTGCAGACCGTCAGCTGGCTCCACCAGGGCGAGGTGCTGCACCGCGACAGCCTCGGCAGCCTCCAGACCGTCCGGCCGTACGAACTGGGCCTGATGACCGCGGGCCGGGCGATCTCGCACTCCGAGGAGTCGCCCCGCCCGCACGCCCGCTACCTGCACGGCGCCCAGCTCTGGGTCGCCCTGCCGGAGGCCGGCCGGCACACCGCCCCCGCCTTCGAGCACCACGCCGACCTGCCCGTGGTCACCGCCCCGGGCCTGCGCGCCACCGTCATCCTCGGCACCCTCGACACCGCCACCTCGCCCGGCACCACCCACACCCCGCTGGTCGGCGCCGACCTCGCCCTCGCCGACGGCGCGGAGCTGCGCCTCCCGCTCGTCCCCGACTTCGAGTACGCCGTCCTCGCGATGTCCGGCCGGGTCGACGTCGACGGCGTCCCGGTCGAGCCCGGCTCCATGCTCTACCTCGGCTGCGGCCGCCCCGAACTCCCCCTCCGCGCCCGCGGCGACGCGGCCGTCCTGCTCCTCGGCGGCGCGCCCTTCGACGAGAAGATCGTCATGTGGTGGAACTTCGTCGGCCGCTCGACGGAGGACATCGCCCGGGCCCGCGCCGACTGGATGGCCGGCACCCGCTTCGGCGAGGTGCACGGCTACGCCGGCGACCGCCTCGCGGCCCCGGAGCTGCCCGCCGTCCCCCTCAAGGCCCGCGGCCGCGCCCGCTGAGCCGCGGGGGCGGCGGGGGCGGGCCGGCTCAGCCGGCGACGGCCGCTTCGGATGGGGCGACGGCCCTGGCGGACAGGGCGCGGCCGTAGCGGCGCAGCAGGAGGACGGCGGTGGTGGCGAGGCCGATGAGCAGGCCGAGCCACAGGCCGCGGGTCTCGCCGCCGAGGGGGTAGGCGAGCAGCCAGGCGGCGGGCAGGCCGACGAGCCAGTAGCCGACGAGGGTGATGCGGAAGCCGCTGCCGGTGTCGTCGAGGCCGCGCAGCAGGCCGACGCCGATGTTCTGGGCGCAGTCGAAGAACTGGAGCACGGCGACGACGGCCAGGAGGCCGGTGGCGATCCGCAGGCCCTGCTGGTCGTCGGCCGCGCCGGGGTCGAAGTAGGGCCGCAGGACGAGGTCGGGCACGGTGAGGTAGGCGAGGCCGACGAGGCTGGTGACGGCCGCTCCGCAGGCGAGGGCGGTGTTCCTGATCCGGCGGGCGGCGGCGTACTCGCCGAGGGCCAGCTCGCGGCTGACGTTGATGGAGGCGGCGTGGGAGAGGCCGACGGCGACCTGGAAGACGATGTAGATCAGCTGGTTGACGGCGGTGTGGGCGGCGAGCGCGGCGGCGCCGAAGCTGCCGGCGAGCAGGGCGGTGACGGAGAAGAAGCCGGCCTCGGAGCCGTAGGTGGCGGCGATCGGGGTGCCGAGGCCGAGCAGGCGGCGCACGGTGGGGGCGTCGGCGCGCCAGAAGTCCAGGCCGAGCAGCGGCGCCAGCTCGGGGTCGCGGCGGGCGGAGGCGTAGAGGGCGAGGAAGGAGAGCAGGTGGACGCTGCTGGTGGCGACGCCGATGCCGGTGAGCCCGAGCTCGGGCAGGCCCCAGGTGCCGTGGATGAACACCCAGTTGAGCCCGGCGTTGACGGCGACGGAGGCGACGGTGATCCGCAGCAGGGCCTGGGGGCGGCGCATGCCGACGGTGAACTGGCGGATCGCCTGGAACCAGAGGCAGGGCAGCAGGCCCGGCGCCAGGGCGGCGAGCATGCCCTGGGCGCGGTGGGCGACCTCCGCGTCCTGGCCGAGCCAGGGGGCGGCCTGGCCGATGAGGACCATCAGGACGGCGCCCGCCAGGCCGGCGAGGGTGGCGACGGCCATCGCCGCCCGGACCAGGCCGCGCACCTCGCCGCCGTCGCCCTCGGCGCCCCCGCCGTCGTGACGGTCGCCGTCGGCCGCGTCCCCGCCCCGTTCGGCGCGGGCGGCGGCCGCCGCGACCTGGTTGCCGACGGAGGTGACGAGGCCGACGCCCATCGTCCGCAGCTGGTTGAAGACGACCAGGGCGAGGCCGCCGGAGGCCAGGGCCTGCGTCCCGAGGACGCCCATCATGACCGTGTCGGTGGTGGTGAGGGCGACCTGGGCGAGCTGGGTGAGCGCGAGCGGGACGGCGAGCGCGGCGAGCGCGCGGCTGTCCCGGGCGAGGGTGGTGAGCTGCTGCATCGTGGTTGCCACGTTTCTCGGAAGTCAGGGCCTGCGGAGTTTGGTGAGCGTCTCGTCGATGTCGGCCTCGACGGCCTCGTCGAGCAGCGCGCGGGCGTTCATCCAGTCGTCGTCGAAGACGGTGTCCATGTACTTCTCGCCTCCGTCGTTGACGAAGGCGACCATAACGGCCCCCGGTGCCAGGGTGGGCAGGCGGTTCAGGGCCTCGTGGACGACGCCCCCGGCGGAGCCGCCGATCAGCAGGCCGGTGCGGCGGGCCACGACACGGGCGGTCGCGAAGGCCTCCACGTCACCGACCTTCACCCCTTCGTCGATGAGGTCGTAGTCGACCAGCAGGCCGATGGTGGCGCCCTCGGGGGTGCCGGTGCCGGACTGGTAGTAGTCGTGGGCGGGCGGCCCGAAGGCGATCGAGCCCTTCGGCTCGACGCCCACGACGGCGACGCCGGGCACGGACTTCCGGAGCTCGCGGGCGGTGCCGCACAGGCCGCCGCCGGTGCCGACCGCGCCGATCAGCACGTCGACCCGGTTGTCGAGGGCCTGGGCGATCTCGCGGCCGACGGCGTGGTAACCGACGGCGTTGCTGGGGTTGTTGTGCTGTTCGGTGAAGAAGGTGTTGTCCCTGCCGCGGGCCATCTCCTCGGCGAGCTCCTCGCGGGCCGCGGTGTGGAGCTCCTCGCCGTCGGTGCCGGCGTCGACGTAGACGAGTTCGGTGCCCATCGCCTTCATGCCGCGCAGTTTGTCGGCGGCGGCGTGGTTGTCGACGACGGCGGTGAAGCGGTAGCCGCGTTCGGCGGCGACCACGGCCAGGCCCAGGCCGGTGTTGCCGGAGGTGGACTCGATGATGTGGCCGCCCTCGCGCAGGTCGCCGCGCTCCTCGGCGTCGAGGACCATCTGGCGGGCCATCCGGATCTTGGCGCTGCCGGTGGGGTTGAACATCTCCAGTTTCAGCAGCAGCCGGGCGCCGTTGTCGGCGCGGGCGAGCTCGAACAGCGGGGTGTAGCCGATGAGCTCGGACATCCGGCTGACCACTGCGGGGCGGTGCAGGGCGTCGGTCATGGTGGGGCTCCGTGGGGACGGCGGGGCGGGGTCAGCGGTCGAGGTACCAGCTCGGGCGGTCGCCGCGGTGGTCGAGGACCACCTTCGGCGGCAGCGGGAGTTCGTGGAAGGGGGACTCGTTGGAGTCCATCTGGTAGCCGGCGGTGTTGGGGTAGACGAGCAGGTCGCCGACGCGGGGCCGGCCGGGGAAGGAGATCGTGCGCCAGGTCAGCAGGTCGGAGTCCAGGCAACTGGCCCCGCCCACGCACGCCGGGTACGGACCGTCGGTGCGGTCGGCGCCCGCGGCTTCCTCGGTGGGGTCGGCGTGGGAGCGGAGCAGCACCGGGTCGGGCAGGAACTCGCTGTCGAACCACTGCTCGGACAGGCTGAGGCTGGTGCCGTCGACGGTGAGGATGCCGTACTCGCCGCGGTCCTTGACGCCCTGTACGGGGAACACCGAGGAGCCGGCGCGGTCCAGCAGGGCGCGGCCCGGCTCCAGCAGGAGCAGCACGCCGGCCCGGCGCAGCCGTTCGGCGAGGCTCGGCCCGGTGCCGCCGGGGCGGGCGGCGAGGATCGCGCGCAGGGCGTCCGCGCCGGCGACGGGGGAGTGGTACGGGTAGAAGTCGTCCGCGGTGAAGGACCTTCCGCCGTGGTAGTGCCCGGGGCCCTGGTCGGCGAGGAAGGCGTCCCAGGCGTCGGCGGCGACGTAGTCGACGGGGAAGCCGCCGCCGATGCTGATCCGGTCGGCCGGCAGGCCCGCGTCCCGGGCCGTGAGGCAGAGTTCGACGAGCTCGCCGGCGAGGTCGGCGCGCGGCTGGATCGCGTAGCCCGAGAGGTGGAAGCTGAACCCCTCCATCCGCACGGCGCCCCCGGCCGCGGCGCAGCGTTCCAGCGCCTCGCGGATCTGCGCGTCGTCCAGGCCGAACCGGCTGCGCGGCTGGGCCGGCGGGTGGCGGCGCAGCAGGACCCGGGCGGGGCGGTCGCCGCCGAGGCCGAGCAGGCGCTCCAGCTCGTCGAGGGCGTCGACGGCGATCAGCGCGCCCTGGCGGACGGCGACGCGCAGCAGTTGCTCGGACTTGGCGGGGCCGGTGACGACGAGTTCGTCGCCGCGCACGCCGTGGCCGAGGGCGTCGCGCAGTTCGCCGAGGGAGGCGACGTCCACCCCCGCGCCGGCCGCGGCGCAGCGCTCCACGAACACGGAGGCCTTGTTGGCCTTCTTGGCGTAGTGGACGCGACCTTCGACCCCGGCTTCGGCGAGGGCCGCCCGGAAGCCGGCGAGGTTGGCGTCGAACCGCTCGGGCAGCAGGTAGTGGAACGGGCCGCGCAGGCCGTGGGCGAGCTCCTGGAGCAGACCGCTCGCGTGGATCCGCTCGGCGAGCGGGTCGGGAAGGGCGGGCAGGGTCAGCGCCACAGCGCCACCTCGGTGCCGAGGCCCTGGGCGGTGGCGAGCTGGGCGAAGCGGTGGCCCAGGGCGATGTCGGTGACGACGAGTCCGCTGTTGTAGGCGAAGATCCGCTGCTCGGGGGCGGTGCGTGCGCTGGAGGCGCCGGAGATGACGGCGGGCAGCTCCACGTCGACGGCGGGGAGGTTGCCGTCGGCGTCGGCCAGGTCGGTGCCGGTGACGCGCATCTGGGCCTCGCTGGTGGCGATCACCCGGTCCGCCCGGTGGAGGGTGGAGGGGGCGAGGCCGTGGCCGACCAGGACCGAGACCGCGCCCGGCTTGAGCCAGTCGGCCTCGACGGCGGCGGGGGTGTGGCCGCCGGCGGTCGCGACGATCACGTCGGCGTCGCGGGCGGCGGCCCGCAGGTCGGTGACGAGCTCGGGCTCCCGGCCGGGGAAGTGCCGGGCGAGTTCGGCGCGGACCGCGGCGATGCCCTCGGGGTGGGTCCCGGACAGCAGCAGCCGCTCCAGCTTCGGCAGGGTGGTGAGCAGGAACGGCAGGGCGAGGCGGCCCTGGGTCCCGGTGCCGATCACCAGCGCGGTCGACGCGTCGGGGGCGGCGCACGCGCGGGCCAGCAGGGCGGAGACGGCCGGGGTGCGCAGGGAGCCGATGCGGGAGCAGTCCATCATGGCGACGGGCAGGCCGGTGACGTCGTCGTAGACGGTCAGCGTGGTGTAGTAGTGCTGCTCCTCCCGCCCCCGGTCGAGGCCGTGCTTGTAGGAGGTCTTGACGGCGACGACGTTGCGGACGCCGTCGCGCCCGAGCATGGCGTAGGAGACGGAGTGGCCGTCGGCGGGCTTGACGGTGAGTTTGCGCGGGTTGTCGGACTGCCCGGTGGCGAGGGTGCGGTAGGCCTGTTCGACGGTGTCGACGACGTCGGCGAGGGAGATGTCCAGGCCGGCGAGGTCGCTGGTGGACAGTACGCGCAGGGTGGTGTCGTCCCGGTCCATGGGGGTGTCCTTCCGAGGGTGCTGGGGCGGCGGCAGGGGCGGTGAGGGCGGTTCAGGCGGCCCAGGCGGTGCGGGCGGCCTGGCCGTAGCCGTGTTCGTCCTGTTCGGCGAGCGGGCGGGTGGGACGGCCCTCGACCCGGGCCGAGGCGCGCTTGAGCCAGCGGTCGGTGCCGTCGTAGCGGGCCCGGAACGGCACCCGCCCGTGGACGACGAGGTCGTTGTCGACCACCAGGATGTCGCCGGGCTCCAGGCTGACCGCGACGCAGACGCGGGCCAGCTCCTCGCCGAGGCGGCCGTAGGCCTCCCGCCAGGCCTCGTCGGCCCCCTCCAGCGGGGTGTACGCGGGGTCGTAGCGCATGGTCAGGCCGTCGGGCGCGGCGAAGAGGGTCGGTACCGGGGCGGGCCGTCCGGCGAACTTCCGGGCCTGCTCGTAGGCGTCGTCCGGCAGGATCGGGGCGACCGGCCGCTTCAGCTGTTCGACGTCGGCCTCGGAGAGCTCGGCGAGGCGCACGCTGGCCGCGGTGGTGGCGACGGCGTCGTGGTTGCGCATGCAGCACAGCAGCAGCAGGTGGGCGCGGCCGGGGTGGAAGGCGTCCTCGGTGTGCGGCGTGAGCAGGACGGAGCTGGAGGCGCCGGTCTGCTCGCTCTCGTGGCCGGGCGAGGGGACGATGTTGTGCACGAACCGGCCGTCCTGCTGGCCCTCCCAGGCGATCGGAGTGCCCATCAGGGTGGAGACGAGGAGCAGTACCACGTCCCACAGGGCGCCGGCGTCCCCGACGGTCGACCAGTGGCCGGGCGTCGGGCCGAGCTCGGTGTCGTCGATCTCCAGTCCGCGCAGCACGAACAGGCCGTCGGCGGTGTCGACGGGGCGCAGCCGGTGGCGCAGCGGCTCGCTCAGCCGGGCGCACGCCGCGGGCAGGTCGGCCAGCAGGGCGGGCCTGGTCGCGGAGCCGTGGAGGGCCAGCAGCCCGGCTGCGGTGGCGGTGAGTTCCTTGGCGGCGTCGGCGTGCAGACGGCGGACCGGGGCGGGGCAGGTGGGCACGGCAGGACCTTCCGGGGGACGGGGGAGGAGTGGTGCACGGGGCGCGGGCACGCGGCGTCACCGCGCCGGTGTGGGACGGCGACGGGAGCTGCGCGTGGGGCATCGGTCCGGGGCGGCTCGAACGGCCGGACGCCAGGAAACTAACAACGACCATTAGGTTAGGCAAGCCTTACCCTGCTGGATGTCTACATTTGCGCGGCCGCGGTCCCGCTCGGCGGCGCCCGGCCCGGCCTGGGGCAACTCCCCTGCTCATGGGCCTGGTTGGGGCGATGGTTCGGGTGGCCGGAAGTCGGGTGCGCCCGGTCGGACGGCTTGCGACGTGTCTTGAATTTAGGGTAGGTAACCCTAAGCAAACTGAGCGCGGACCGAGACGAGGATCGAACGTGGGCGTCACCAGACGACAGCTGCTGTGGGCCGGAGCCGGCGCCGGGGCGATCGGCGTGCTCGCTGCCTGCGGTGGAGGCAAGGGTGGCGCCGGGGAGGCCCCCGCCTCCGGCGGAACCGGCCAACAGCCCCGCTCCGGCGGGACGCTGAAGATCGGTGCGCTCGGCAAGGCGTCGGCCGTCACCCGCGACCCGCACGGCACCCAGGCCAACGAGAGCGACTACCTCATCATCAGCCTGGTCTACGACACGCTCGCGATACCCGGGGACAGGACCAACACCGCTCCCCGGCTGGCCGCCTCCTGGAAGCCCTCGAACGACCTGAGGACCTGGCGCTTCACCCTGGTCGACGGCGCCACCTTCCACGACGGCACCCCGGTCACCGCCGACGACGTCGTCTGGTCGCTGAAGCGCCTGCGCAACTCCCCGGCCGGCCGGAGCCGGCTGCCCGGCATCCAGCCCGAGGGCATCACGGCCGAGGACCCGAGGACCGTCGTCCTGGTCTCCGACTACCCCAACGCCGACCTCCCGCTGCAGACCCGGCTGACCACCTTCGTCCTCAAGAAGGACACCGGGGACGACGCGGTCGCCGGCGCCCCCGGCACCGGCCCCTTCAAGCTCGACTGGTACCGCGACGGCAACGCCCGCCTGGTGCGCAACGACACCTGGTACGGCGGCAAGGTCCTCCTCGACGCCGTCGAAGTCCGCCTGTTCGAGAGCCCCCAGGCCATGGCCAACGCCCTGCTCGCCGGACAGATCGACGTCGCCTCCAACGTCGGCGCCGTCGCCGCCCGCACGGCCGAGGCCCGCAAGGACGTCCAGATCGTCCGCAGGCCCAACGACATGGCGATGCCCATCGTCATGCGCACCGCCGACGGCCCGTTCGCCGACGTCCGGGTCCGCGAGGCCCTCCGGCTCGCCGTCGACCGCGACGCCATGGTCAAGCAGGTCCTCTCCGGCTACGGCAGCGTCGCCAACGACATCCTCGGCACCGGCGACCCCGCCTACGCCCGGGACATCCCGCAGCGCACCCGCGACCTCGCCAGGGCCAGGCAGTTGCTCGCCGACGCCGGCTTCGACACCTCCAGGACGTACGACCTGGTCACCACCGAGGACATCGCCGGCCTCGCCGAGTCCGCGACCCTGTTCGCCACCCAGGTCCGCGAGGCCGGGGTGAAGGTCAACGTGGTGAAGCAGGACTCCAAGGTGTTCTGGGACGCCACCTGGCTCAAGGGCACGCTCTACACCAGCTACTGGGGCACCAACGACTCGGTCGTCTTCTTCGCCTCCAAGACGATGCTCTCGGACGCCGGCCAGAACGAGTCCGGCTGGAGCGATCCGGCCTTCGACGAGACCTACCGCAAGGCGATGGGCACCGCCGACGCCGCCGAGCGCGACCGGCTGCTCCACCAGCTCCAGGAGACCGAGTTCGCCCGGTCCGGCTACCTGCTGTGGGGCATGGCCGACGGCATCGACCTCGCCGGCGCGGCCGTGCGCGACCTGCCCAGGCTCCCCGGCTACGGCCGCGTCCAGCTCGAGAAGACCTGGCTGGCGCGTTGACCACCCGTCAACCGGCGGACGCGACAGCGCCCCGGAGCCTCCCGGCCCGCGTCCTCCCCGGTGCGGGCCGGGTCGCCCGGCAGGCGGTGCGGCGCCTGGCCGTGCTCGTCGTCCTGCTCGCCGCCGTCTTCGCGGCCGTCGAGCTCCTGCCGGGCGACGCCGCCGGAGCGAGCTCCGACCGGGGCGTCACCGCCGCCGACCTCGCCGCCCGACGCACCGCCATGGGCCTCGACCGCCCCGTCGCCGAGCGGTTCTGGGACTGGATGACGGGCCTGCCCACCGGCGACCTCGGCACCACCGCGCGCGGACAGCACGTCACCGACGTCCTGGCCGGCCCCTTCCCCAACACCCTCCTGCTCGGCACCCTCGCGCTCGCCCTCAGCACCGCCGGCGCGCTCGCCCTCGGCGGCTGGGCCGCGCTGCGCCCGGGAGGCCGCGTCGACCGCGCCGTCGACGCCCTGTCCACCGCCGCGTTCGCCCTGCCGGAGTTCGTCGTCTCCGTCGCCCTGCTCCTGCTGCTGTCCCAGTGGACCGGCTGGCTGCCCGCCGTCACCCTCACCGGGCCGGACGGCAGGCCCGAGTCCTGGACCATGGTCGTCCTGCCGCTGCTCTCCCTGGCCGTCCCCCAGATCGGCTGGAACACCCGCATCGTGCGCGGCGCGCTCGCCGACCAGGCCTCGCTGCCGCACGTCCAGGCCGCCGTCCTCGACGGGCTGCCCCGCCGACGGATCCTCAGCCACCACATGCTCCCCGGCGCCCTGCCCGCCGTCGCCGTCGGCATCGCCACCTCCGCCGGCATGCTGCTGGGCGGCACCGTCGTCGTCGAGACCCTCTTCAACTACCCCGGTATCGGCGCCGTCCTGGCCGGAGCGATCACCGACCGCGACACCCCGCTGGTCGCCGGAGTGGTGGCCGCCGCCGGAGCCGCCATCAGCCTGCTCCTGCTGCTCGCCGACACCGTCCGCACCACCACCCTCGGAGAGGAGCGCCGATGACCGCCGACGCCCCGGCCGCGGCCCCCGCTCCCGCCACCCGGCGCAGGCGGCGGGTGCTCGTACGCGCGGTTCCCGCCCTCGCCCTCGTGGCCGCCGCCCTCGCCGGACCGCTGCTCGCCCCGCACCCGATCGACACCCCGGTCACCTTCCCCTACGCCCCGGCGGGCGGCGACGCACCGCTCGGCGGCGACCAGCTCGGCCGCGACGTCCTCAGCCGCCTGCTCACCGGCGGCGCACCCCTGATCGCCACCGCCCTGGCCATCGCCCTGGTCGTCACCGCCGCCGCCACCGCCGTCGGCATCCTCGCCGTGCTGCGCCCGGCCCTCGGCCGGTGGATCGAACGCGCCGCGGACCTGACGATCCTGCTGCCCTCCGTCCTCGCCATCATGCTGATCGCCCTGGCCTGGCCCGGCGGCGGACGCCTCGGCGTCGCGGCCGCCGCCATCCTGCTCGGCATCCCGTACGCCGTCCGGATCGTCGCCGCCGCGGCCGCCCCCCTCGCCGCCACCGGCTTCGTCGAGGCCGCGGCCGCGGGCGGCGAGAACCTCTGGCACCTCACCGTCCGCGAGGTCCTCCCCAACCTGCGCTCCACCGTGCTCGCCCTGTTCGGCCTGCGCTTCGTCGAGGGCGTCTACATCGTCTCCGTCGCCGCCTTCCTCCAGCTCGGCCCGCAACCGCCGGAGGCCGACTGGGCCCTGATGATCCGTGAGAACGCCGCCGGCATCACCCTCAACCCCTGGGCCGTCGGCGCGCCCTGCCTCGCCATCGGCCTGCTCGCCGTCAGCGTCAACCTCGCCGCCGAAGCCCTCGCCCCCGCCCGGCCCACCCCGGAGAGCCCGCTGTGAGCACCACCGACACCGCCGCCCGCGTCACCGGCCTGTCCGTCGCCCTCGGGGACACCCCGCTGCTCACGGGCGCCACCCTCACCCTCACCCGGGGCCGCGTCACCGCCGTCACCGGCCCGTCCGGCGCCGGCAAGACCACGCTGCTGCGCGCCCTCGCCGGCGCCCTTCCACGGGGCGCGCGCGTCACCGCCGGCCGCCTCACCGTCCTCGGCCAGGACGTCCTCGCCCTCCCGCCCGAGGAGCTGCGCCGGCTGCGCCGCCACCGGCTCGCCTTCGTCGGCCAGGACCCCGGCTCCGGGCTCAACCCGCGCATGCGCGTCGACCGCCTCGTCACCGAGACCGCCGCCGACCGCCGCGCCGCCTCCGTCGCGGACCTGCTGCGCGCGGTGCGCCTGCCGGTCGGCGAAGGCCTCGAACACCGCCGGACCGTGAGCCTCTCCGGCGGGCAGCAGCGGCGCGTCGCCCTCGCCCGCGCCCTCGCCCGCCGGCCCGCCGTCCTCCTCCTCGACGAACCCACCGCCGGCCTGGACTCCGCCCTGCGCGACGACATCGCCGCCCTGCTGCGCGACCTCGCCCACCGCGACGGCATCGCCATCGCCCTCACCAGCCACGACTCCGACTTCGTCGCCCGCTGCGCCGACGACGTCCTCGCCCTGCGGCCCGACCCCGACCGACCGGCCACGACCGCGGGCCCGAACCCGGGCCCGCCCGCGGCGCCCGCGGCCCCGGGCCGGGCCCCCGCCGGTACGGCGCCCCTCGTCGAGGTGGCGGCGCTGGCGGCCAGGGTCGGCACCGGCCGCAGCCGCCACCGGGTCTTCGCCGGCCTCGACCTCGCCCTGCCGCCCGGCACGCTGACCGGGATCACCGGCCCCTCCGGTTGCGGCAAGACCACCCTGCTGCGCACCCTGGCGGGCCTGCACCGCCCCGAGGCCGGCCGGATCGCCCTCGGCGGTGAGACCCTGGCGCCCTCCTACCGGCGGCGCACCCGCGACCAGCGCCGCCGCATCCAACTCGTCCCGCAGAACCCGCTCGGCGCCCTCAACCCCGCCCACACCGTCGGCTCCACCCTCACGCGCCCGCTGAGGCTCCACTTCGCCCGGCCCGCCGACCGGTGCGAGGCCCGCGTCGCCGAACTGCTCACCGCGGTCGGCCTGACCCCCGAGCACGCCGACCGCCACCCCCACGAGCTCTCCGGCGGGCAGCGCCAGCGCGTCTCCATCGCCCGCGCCCTGGCCGCCGAACCCGACGTCCTGCTCTGCGACGAGGTCACCTCCGCCCTCGACGCCGACACCGCCGACGGCATCATGGACCTGCTGCGCGGCCTACGGACCGATCAGGGCCTCGCCGTCGTCCTCGTCAGCCACGACCTGCCCCTGCTCGCGGCCCGCGCGGACCTCCTCCTCACCCTCGACGGCGCCGCCGGGGCGCCGTTCCCACCGCACCGGGCGGCCCCGACCCCGGTCCCGAACCGAGCCTAGGGGGCGGGGACGGCGGGCCGGTTCCCCGCCGGCGCGGGCGAGGACCGCGAGTCCGCTGCCGCCGAGCCGGAGGACCGGGTGGCGGTGCGGGCCACCCTCGCCGGCCTCGCGGACCCCGACGGGCGGCGCACCGGGACGGCCAGTCTGCGCGGCTGCGGAGCGACCTGGGCCCTGAGGCCGGCGAACACGTCACCGTAGACCGGTGCGGGCGCCGGGGCCGGAGCCTCCCGCCACGCGCTGCGCCTGGTCGTGCCGAGCCGCTGGGCGTCCTCGTACGCCTGCTGGAGAAGCGCCGTCAGATCGGTGACCACGGACTTCAGCCTGCTGACCTCCGCGTCCAGGGCCCCGGTGCGGTTGCGGGTGTCGTCCAACCGCTCCGCCAACTCGACGGTGAGCGCCGTCCTCGGGCCGGTCGCGTTCAGGGCCTTCCACCGGAGCTCGTGGAGCATCGCGCGCAGGGCCGCGCCGTCGTCGGTGCCCTGCGCCGCGAAGGCCACGAGTCCGTCGACGACATGGCGGGGCGGCACCCGGTGGCCGTGGAGGTAGCGGGACATCGTGGCGGGGCTGACGAAGACCGCCCCGGCGGCCTGGCGGATCGAGCAGCGCCGCGAACGGACCACGTCCCGAAGGGCGTTGGCGAGTGTCACGGCCTCGGTCGCGAGGCCGAAGTCCGAGGGGGAGGGCGGGTTCGGCCCAGGCCGACGGAGGAGCCCCGCCTCCTCGCCCGCCGCCGCGGGACGGCCCCCGCCCGGCTCCCGGGCCGCCCCGGCCGACGACTGCCGCAGCCGGTGCCAGGCGGCGCGGTACGGGTCGAGCACGTCCTGTCCGCCGCCACGGCCGCCGTACGAGGCCGCGAAGTGCAGGCAGCTCCGGACGAAGCCGACCAGCAGGGGGAGGTGCGGCAGGCTGCGGCGACGCGGGTTCAGCGCGTCGCCCACGGTACTCCGGCCCGCGTGGATGTCGAGATGCCTGGACATGTGCCGGGAGACCCACGTCAGCGACGGCTCGCCGGCCCAGGCCTTCAGCTCGCGCAGGCACCGCACGAACTCTCCCACCGTCCGGCAGCCGCTCGGGTCAGGGGGAAGCACGGGGCCGGAGGCGCAAGCCCCGGCGCGGGCACCGCGAGCGCGCGCGACGTTCCACTGGGCGGCCCAGAACTCCCGGTCGCCCCCGCAGGCGCTGCCGTAGGCGACGGTCACCGCCAGACTGGGCAGCCGTCTGCCGGAGGCGGCCTGGGCGAGCGCCGAGACGGAGAAGTCGGTCCGGCGCGCCAGGGCCGCGTAAGGGGGAAGGCCCGCCTCCTCCCGGGCCCGGCGCAGCAGCAGGGCGAGCCCCGCGTACGGGGCGTGCGGATCGACGGGGTTCTCACGGCGTGGCACGGCGCACCTCCTCACGGTGCGCGGTGGTGCCCGGGTGTGCGGCACCACCGCGGTGGACGGACCGGAGGGTCAGGCGGACCGGCCGAGTTCGCGCGCGACCGCGCCCGTGGCGAGGACCGCCGCGACGGCGGCCTGGACGTCGTAGCCCAGGACGACGAGGACGACGACCGCGACACCGGTCGGGAGGACCCAGGGCACGCCGAGCGTGCGGCCGCCGGGGAGGTCGATGCAGAACGCGGCCCCGCTGGCGGGCCTCCGCGAGGTGTGACGGCGCATGGCCATGGTGATCATGTCCTTTGGTCCGGACGGGATTTGACGTTTCGTCACGGGTTGCCGCCCGCGACGCGCCCAGCATTTCACGGTGGCTCCGCGAGGCCGCAATGCCTCGATGCGGCCCGTTTTCCACGATCCGTCCGAGGCCGCCCCGGCGCGGGCCCGGTGTGAGGCCCCGCCCGTCGGGTCCGCGCCCGCGCGGCGTGGACAACCCCGCTGTCCGCCCAGGTCGGGGGAGGTCGTTGTGCACGGGCGTCCGGTCTCGTTTGCGCAACAGTTTCCGCCTTGGGCAACACCCCGCCCCGCACCGAGGCTGGCCGTGGCGTCCATCCCTTGGTCCGGACGGTCGCCGCGCACCATCCGAGGCCCGCCTGTTGCCGCAGGCCCCCTCGCTCCGGCTCCGGCGGTGCCGCGTCGTGCGGCACCGCCGGAGCTGTTTCCGCCGCCCGGCCCGCCCGTCCCGGCGGCCCCGCCGGTCAGTTCGGCCGGACGGCGGGCGGCGCCGCCCGGGGGCTGTCCGGGCCGGGGGCGGGCCGTGGCCAGTCCGGGTGCGCGAGGTGGCGGCGCAGGGCGTCGAGCCGGGCGAGGTGGGCGTCCAGGGCGGTGGTGACGGCGCCCGTGGTGGCGGCCACCCGGGCTTCCAGGTCGTGGATCCGGTCCAGCAGGTCCTGCCAGCGCCGTTCGGCGGCGGCGACCGGGTCAGGCGCGGCGTCGGTCGCTGTCATCGCGGAGCCGGGCGGTGTGGTGGGTGAGGGCGTCGAGGCGGGTGGCGAGGTCGCCCTGGCCGGCGCCGAGGTGGGGGCGGACGGCGGCCAGGGGCTCGATGAGGTCGGCCGGGTCGGTGGCGCCGAGGGCGGCGGTCAGGGCCGCCTGTGCGGGGGCGGCGCCGGGGCCCAGGGCGGCCGCGGTGATCTGGGCGGCGAGGACCCGCAGCTCGGCGGCGTGGTCGCGGGCCCAGGCGGTGACCGTCCGGTCGGCGGCCCGGCGGTCGCGGACGGCCTTGACGCGCTCCGCGCCGGTGGCGGCCCCCGCCGCGCCGCCGGCGGGCTTGAGGCGCAGGTAGCGGTTCTCGGCGGCCTGGCGGCTGGCGACGCCCATCGGGCGGGCGAGGTCGGCCCAGGTGGCGCCGGCCTCCCGGGCGGTCTCCACCAGCCCGGCCTCCCAGCCGGCGAGCTCGGCGCGCAGCTCGCGCAGCAGCACCAGGGCGGCCAGGGCCGGCTCGGGGCCCGTCTGCGCGTCGGGGGCGGCCGGGGGCCGGGACGCGGGGTTCCGGGCGGTGCGGACGGCGTCGTCGATGGCGGCCAGCGCCGCCGCGGCTGCCAGGAAGGAGGCGGGCTCGACCGGCTGCGGGGCGTCGGTGGCGGGTCTGCGGGACGTCTCACTCATGCCGTCACTCTATCGGCGACGCCGCGACTTGTCATCGGATGGATGACGCGCTAGAAAGGTGTCAGGTGAAGCGCACTGGCACCCGTTCGATCAGTGGAGGTGTTTCGCGATGCTGCTGCGCACTGACCCGTTCCGCGAGCTGGACCGCCTGACCCAGCAGTTCCTGGGCAGCACGGGCACCTGGTCGCGTCCGGCCCCGATGCCGCTGGACGCCTACCGGGCCGGCGACGAGTACGTGATCTGCTTCGACCTGCCCGGGGTGGACCCGGAGGCGATCGACATCGACGTCGAGCGGAACATGGTGACCGTCAAGGCCGAGCGCCGTCCGCGCCAGGACGGCGAGGACGTGAAGTGGGAGCTGTCCGAGCGCCCGCTCGGCGTGTTCTCCCGCCAGGTCATGCTCTCCGACACCCTCGACCCCGCCGGGATCACCGCCGACTACGACGCCGGTGTGCTGACCCTGAAGATCCCGGTCGCCGAGAAGGCCCGGCCCCGCAAGGTCGCGATCAGCCACAGCGGGAGCCGCAAGCAGATCCAGGCCTGACCGACCCCGATGCCGTTCCGGCCGCCCCCGGTCCCTCCCCCTCGACCGAAGCGGCGGCCGGAACACCCCGACCGCTGGCCGCCCTCGCCGGGGCCGGCCTGCCAGCGAGGACGGGGCCATGCCATGAACGGCCGCAGCGACGCACCCTTCGTCGTGCGGGCGCACGGTGAGATCGACCTCGACACCGCCCCCGCGCTGCGGCGTGCCCTCGCCGCCGCGCTGGAGTCGCACCGGGAGGTGGTGCTCGACCTGTCGGAGGTGACGTTCATGGACTGCGCGGGCCTGGGCGCTCTCGTCCGGGCCCGCAACCAGGCCGACCGCGGCGGCAGGCGGCTGGTCCTGCGCGGGGCCGACCGCCGCGTCGTGCGGCTGCTCAAGCTCACCGGTCTGCACCGGCGCCTGGCCGTCGAGCCCTCACCGGCACCGGTCGCGCCGGGCCTCGGGACGAAGGGAGAACCGTCATGACTCTTCGGTGGGAGGCGTTCCTGGAGGAGGTCCGGGAGCGCGGTGAGTACGACACCCCGCAGGAGGCCGAGCGGGCCGCCCGGGTCGTCCTGGCCCTGCTCGGCGCCCACCTGGTCGGCGACGTGCGGGCCGAGCTGGCAGCCCGGCTGCCGGAGACGATGGCCCTGGTCCTGCTCAATCCGTTGCAGGCCGCCGAGCCGCTCGACCCGGAACGCTTCGTGCGCGCGACCGCGGCCTGGATCGAGGGCGCCACCGAGGCAACCGCCCTGTGGGACGTCGGCGCGGTCCTGTCCACGGTGGCCGACGCCGCCGGCGCGGACCTCACCCAGCGCGTCCTGCTCCAGCTGCCGCCCGGCTACGACCTGCTGTTCGGCCGCCCGACCGCAGGGACACGACCCTGACCACCCCGCACGCCGCCGCCGGCCCGCCGGCGGCCCGCCCCTGGAAGGCCCCACGGTCATGACCCGCTACCGCCAACTCCTCCAGCAGGTCCGCAACCTCGGCCGCTATCCCACCGACGAGGAAGCCGAACGCGTCCTGGACGCCGTCCTGGCCCTGCTCGGCTCCCAGCTCACCGGCGACGCGCGCTGCGACCTCGCCGCCGTCCTGCCCGAACGGGCCCGCGCCGTCTTCGCGGGCCAGATCCCGCTGCCCCGTCCCGTCAGCGCCCCCGCCTTCGTCGAAGGCCTCGCCCACACCCTGGGCACCAGCCTGACCGCCGCCCGCTGGGACGCCTCCTCCGTCCTGGCCGCCCTCGCCGCCCTCGCCGACGACCACCTCACCGACCGCCTCCTCGCCCACCTGCCCCGCGGCTACGCCCTGCTCTTCGGCCGGGCGGACCTGGCCGCCGCCGCCTGATCCGGCGGGCCCCGTCCTCCCGCGGGCGCGGGTGGGCGCCGGGTCAACCGCGTGGGACGGTCCGGGGGTGACGGCGCCGCGCCGCCGCCGGGGCACGCCGTGCGGGAAGCACGGGCGTACCCGCAGGGGTCGTCAACCTGCTGCCGCACGCGGCGGGGGAAAGATGTGTCCTTCCCCCGTCGTACGCCGTGCCGGGGCGGTAGGTTGGCGGCCGCCGACTACGGGAGGACCGCCGACATGACGATCGATCAGGCTGCGCTCGGCAGCGCGATGAAGGCGGTCGTCGCCGCCGCGCACGCCGACGACGAGGCCGCGCTGTACCAGGCCGTGATGCCGCCGGCGGGTACGGACACGCCCCCGGCCGAGGTCACCGCCTGGTTCGGGACGCTCCTCGTCCACCTGGCGCTCACCGTCGCGATGACCTCGGAGCTGGAGCGGGGCTGTCCCCGGGAGGCGGTCTCGGAGTGGATCGAGGAGGTGCTGGGCCCGCGGCCCACCCCGGCACTGCTGCGCGCCGCGGACCCCGGCCGCATCGACCACGTCGAAGCGGTGAACGCCGCGGCGGAGTACGCCCGGTGCCACGAGTACACCGTCGACCTGGTCAGGTTGGGCCTGACCGACCCGGACGAGGCGCCGGACGAGCGGGGCGTCGAGGCCCACTGCGCGGCGACGAACGACAGCAGGACGCGGATCACCGTGATCGCGATGCTCGGCCGCCTCTCCGCCGCCCCCGGCGGGCGGGCCTGACGGTGCCGCTCCGGTAGCGGAGGGGCGCCGGGCCGCCGCCGGGCCGCCGCTCCGGAGGGGCCGCACGCCGACGCCGCGCACGGCGTCGAACGGCGGGTGCCGTGGCTACACCGTCGCGGCGTCCTCGGCGTCGGTGTCGGCGGCGTCGGCCATCCCGAGCCGCAGGTGGTCGATGTGGTAGACCGCCTGGTCGAGGAGCTCGGCGACGTGGTTGTCGTACAGCGCGTAGACGACGGAGCGGCCGTTGCGCCGGCCGACGACCAGCCCGAGGTTGCGGAGCAGCCGCAGCTGGTGCGAGCAGGCGGACTGCTCCATCCCGACCTCGTGGGCGAGTTCGGTCGCGGCGCAGGGGCCTTCGCGCAGGCGGGCGAGGATCAGCAGCCGGGAGGGGGTGGCCAGGGCCTGGAGCGTGGTGGCGACCTTCGCGGCGTTGGTCGCGTCCAGGCGCGCACGCGGGACGGCGTTGGCTGCGGCGGTGACGGCTCCATGACCCATGTGCCCATCATACCGATGACAGATGAATATCTGTTCATGCATTCCTGTATGGTGGACGGGCTGCCTCGTCCTGCCTGCGCGAAGGAATGCCCCTGCCATGTCCACGACCCTCACCGAGCGCCCCGCGCCCGCCGCGGCGGCGCCCCCCGGCGCCGCGCCCCGGCGCCGTACGCGGGCGTTCTCGCTGCCCGAGGTCCGCTGGGCCGCCGCCGCGACCGTGCTCTTCCTGGTCGCGCTGCCCCTGCAACTGGCCGGCGCGAGCGCCTGGGCCTGGGGCCCGCTGTACGCGCTCGCCTACGCGACCGGCGGCTGGGAGCCCGGCTGGGCGGGCCTCACGGCGCTGCGCGAGAAGACCCTCGACGTCGACCTGCTGATGATCGTCGCGGCGATCGGCGCGGCGGCGATCGGCCAGGTGATGGACGGCGCGCTGCTGATCGTCATCTTCGCCACCTCCGGCGCCCTGGAGGCGCTGGCCACCGCCCGCACCGCCGACTCGGTGCGCGGCCTGCTCGACCTCGCCCCCGCCACCGCGACCAGGCTGCTGGACGGCGGCGCCGAGGAGACGGTCGCCACCGAGGACCTCGCGGTCGGTGACACCGTCCTGGTCCGGCCCGGCGAGCGCATCGGCGCCGACGGCCGCGTGCTGGACGGCGCGAGCGAGGTCGACCAGGCCACCATCACCGGCGAACCCCTCCCGGTCGCGAAGGAAGTCGGCGACGAGGTGTTCGCCGGCACCCTGAACGGCACCGGCGCGCTGCGGGTCAGGGTCGAACGCGACGCCTCCGACTCGGTCATCGCCCGGATCGTGGCGATGGTCGAGGAGGCCTCCGAGACCAAGGCCCCCACCCAGCTGTTCATCGAGAAGGTCGAGCAGCGGTACTCGATCGGCATGGTGGCCGCCACCCTGGCGGTGTTCCTGGTCCCGCTGGCCTTCGGTGCGGCGCTGACCGGCTCGCTGCTGCGGGCGATGACGTTCATGATCGTCGCCTCGCCGTGCGCCGTGGTGCTGGCGACCATGCCGCCGCTGCTGTCCGCCATCGCCAACGCCGGGCGGCACGGTGTGCTGGTGAAATCGGCCGTGGTGATGGAGCGCCTGGGGCAGGTCGACGCCGTCGCCCTGGACAAGACCGGCACGCTGACCGAGGGCACTCCCCGGGTGGTCGACGTCCGCCCGCTGGAGGCCGGTCTCGACGGGCCGGGCGACGCCGGGCCGGGCCACGAGGGGCCGGGCCCGGTCGGGCCCGGCCTGACCGGGGACGCGCTGCTGGCGCTGGCGGCGGCGGCCGAGCACCCCAGCGAGCACCCGCTGGCCCGCGCGGTCGTGGACGCCGCCCGCGCCCGGGGCCTGGACATCCCGCCCGCCGAGGACTTCGCCTCCACCCCCGGCGTCGGTGTGAGGGCCACCGTGGGCGGCCGCGCGGTCGCCGTCGGCGCCCCGGCCAGGCTGCTCGGGGGCGCCTCCCGGCCGACGGGCGGGGCAGGCGCCGAGGACGCGCTCCGCGCCGGGGCGGCGGCCGTCGCCGACGAGTTGGAGGACGGCGGCCGCACCGCCGTGCTGGTGGCGGTGGACGGCGTGCCGGTCGGCGTGCTGGGCATCGCGGACCGGCTGCGGCCGGACGCCGCCGCCACCGTCACCGCCCTGGCCGCGCTCACCGGCGGAGCGCCGGTGCTGGTCACCGGCGACAACCCCCGCGCCGCCGCCCGTCTGGCCGCCGAGGTCGGCATCGCGGACGTGCGCGCCGGCCTGCTGCCCCAGGACAAGGTCGCGGCCGTCCGGGAGCAGGAGAGGGCGGGGCGCAAGGTCCTGGTGATCGGTGACGGCGTCAACGACGCCCCCGCACTGGCCGCCGCCCACACCGGCATCGCGATGGGCCGGGCCGGCTCCGACCTCGCGCTGGAGACCGCCGACGCGGTGATCGTCCGCGACGAACTCGCCACCGTCCCCGCGGTGGTGGCGCTCTCCCGGCGCGCCCGCGGCCTCGTCGTGCAGAACCTCGTGATCGCCTCGGTGTTCATCGCCGGCCTGGTCGTCTGGGACCTGGCCTTCACACTGCCGCTGCCGCTCGGCGTCCTCGGTCACGAGGGCTCCACGGTCATCGTGGGCCTCAACGGGCTGCGGCTGCTGCGCGAGGCCGCGTGGAAGCGCGCGAGCACCGCGGGCGGCAGCTGAGCGGGCGCGGCCGCGACCCCGCCGACGCCGACCGAGGCGGGCGCACGGGGAGGACGGGGCCGGGCAGGTGCGGATCGAAGCCTTCGACCTGCCGGGCCGCACCTGCGGCGCCGCTCCGGGCCTCCCCGGCTACCGCGACATCCACGTCGCCGTCCAACGGCGCGGCCGCCCCGACGAACTGCTCGGCCTCCACGCCCGTGACGCCCCGTCGGCGACGTGGCCGCCGGAGTGCACGGCGACGTCCACCGACGCCGGGACGGACCTGACGGGGCCGTACGTCCAGGGCCGTCCGGGGGCCCGGTTCGTCTACCTGTCGTGGGGCACGGTGGACGAGGCCGGGGCCTTCACCCCGGTCCGACGGGCGAAGCCGATGCTGGACGGCATCGACCCGAAGGCCCTCGACGCCGCGCTGCGGTCCGGGCGGCTGCCGACACGCCTGCGGCTCTCGGACGCCGGGGGCCGCCCGCCGTGCGCCCGGGTGCGGCCCCCGCTGGCCGCCTGGTCGGCGGCCCCGTGAACGGGGCCGGCTGACCCGCGCGCCGGACGGGGGCGGCCGTCCGGGGATACTGGCTCGGGGCCGCGGACCGCCGTCCGGACGGCCCCGGCGGCGACCACCCGAGGACCGGGGAGCGCCGCAGGCCGGGAGGGGAGGGACGGGCGGGTGAGCACGACGCGGACGAGGGCGGCGCGGATCGCCGGGGTGGTGGCGGGCACGGTGGCGCTGGTCGCCGGGTGCGGCGCGGGGGCTCCGGGCGGGCCGCGGAGCCCGGGGGCATGTCGGCGCCGGCGCACGGCTACCTGTCGGAGGCGCTGGACCTGTTGCAGCGGGAGTCGTTGAACACCGCGACGGTGGACTGGCCGAAGCTGCGGGGCGAGGCGTTCGCGCGGGCGGCGGGGGCGCGGACGGCGGCCGACACCCACGCGGCGGTCGGTGCCGCGGTGGCGGCGCTCGGGGACGGCCACAGCCGGTTCTACCCGCCCGGCGAGGCGGCGGCCGTGGACGCCGACCCGGCGGCGGTCGAAGCCCCGACGGTCGAACGACTCCCGGGCGGGATCGCCAGGTTGAACCTCCCGGCCGTGAACGGCTCGGAGCGCGCCTACGCCGAGTACGTCGCCCGCGGCCGCGCCGCGATGGCCGGGGCGGGCGCCTGCGGCTGGGTGGTGGACCTGCGCCGGGAGAGCGGCGGCGGGATGTGGGCGCCGCTGGCGGTCGCGGCTCCGCTGCTCGGGGACGGTCCGGTGGGGGCCTTCGTCACGGCGGACGGCACCCGCAGCGTCTGGTCGGTGCGCGGGGGAGTGCCGTTCCTGGACGACGTCCCGCAGGCCGAGCCCCCCGGGGCCGGCCCGGACGCGGCGCCGGGCGTGCCCGTCGCCGTCCTCACCGGCCCGGGGACGGGCAGCGCGGGCGAGGCCGTCGCCATCGCGTTCATCGGCCGCCCCGACACCCGCAGCTTCGGCGCGCGCACCTACGGGGTGCCCACCGGCAACGCCGTGCACCGGCTGTCGGACGGCGCGGTCGTGCTGCTCACGGGCGCGGCCGAGGCGGACCGCACGGGCCGGGTCCACCAGGGGCCGATCGAGCCCGACGAGCCGGTGGACACCCGTAAGGAGGGGGATCCGTCGCTCAGGGCCGCGACCGGCTGGCTCGGGCGGCAGGCCGCCTGCCAGGGCGCCCCGTAGGCCCCGGGGCACCCGCGGCGGGTCACGGCGTGGCCCCGGCCGTACGGCAGGCGTGGTGCCGTGCGCGGGTGACGACGAGTGAGACGTTCTGCCCGCCGAAGCCGAAGGAGTTGCTGAGCACGGCGTCCTGGGGGAGGTCCCGTCGCTCCGCGACGACGTCGAGACCGAGGTCGGGATCGACACCGGGACCGCCGGCCGCGGTGAGGTTGCGGGTCGGCGGGATGGCGCCGTGCTCCACGCTGAGGACGGCGATGAGCGCCTCGATCGCGCCGGCCGCGCCGAAGAGGTGGCCGAGCGCGGCCTTGGGGGCCGTCACGGTGGCGCGGCCGAAGACCTCCCTGATCGCGCGCGCCTCGGCGGCGTCGCCGACCGGCGTCCCGGTGGCGTGGGCGTTGACGTGGCCGATCCGCTCGGGCGCCAGGCCGGCCTGGGCGAGCGCCTTGCGCATGGCGGCGATCTGACCGGAGCCGTCGGGGGCGGGCGCCGTGACGTGGTGGGCGTCGGCGGCGACGCCGGCTCCCGCGAGCACCGCGTGGACGCGCGCGCCCCGGGCGCGGGCGTGCTCGGCGCTTTCGAGCACCAGGACGGCGGCGCCCTCGCCGAGGACGAACCCACTGCGGTCCGCCGCGAACGGCCGGGACGCCGAGGCGGGATCGGCGGTGTGCGTCGACAGCGCCTGCGCCCGGGCGAAGCCGGCGACGGTGATCGGGGTGGTCGCGGCCTCCGTCCCGCCCGCGATGACCACGTCCGCCTCGCCGGCCCGGATGAGGCCGGCCGCCAGGGCGATCGCCTCGGCCCCGGACGAGCACGCCGAGACGGGCGTGTAGACCCCGGCCCGTGCGCCGTACTCGATGCTGACCAGCGCCGCCGCCGCGTTGGGCATCAGCATCGGCACCGTACGGGGCGAGACGCGCCGGGCACCGGCCGACTCCAGGACGTCGTCCTCCCGCAGCAGGGTCCCCACGCCGCCGATGCCGGTGCCGATCGCCGCGGCGAGCCGGTCCGGGTCCACCTGCGGGGCCCCGGCATCGGCCCACGCTTCGGCCGCCGCGACGAGGGCCGCCTGCTGGGAGCGGTCGAGCCGCCGGGCCCGGACCGGCGGCAGCGACCGGGCGGGGTCGGCCGCCATCGTCCCCGCGACGGTGTCGGGCAGGCCGGTGTCCTCCCGGCCGGGCAGCACGGCCGCGCGGATGCCCGACTCGCCGGCGAGCAGGGCCTCCCAGGTGGACGCCACGTCGGGGCCGAGCGGTGTGATCGCGCCGAGTCCGGTGACGACGACTTCGGTCCGGGGCATGCTCCCCCGCCTTTCTTGTATGCGATACAAGTGAATGCCCATGTTGTATCACATACAATTCCGGGATGGAGAAGGAGCGGGTGGAGCCGAAGCAGACCGGAGCCCGGCCGGGGCCGGGCCGCAGCCGTGACCGCGGGCGCGCGACGAGGACCCGGCTGGTCGAGGCGACCGCGGAGCTCTGCAAGGAGCGGCCCGGCGCCGAGTTGAGCGTCGCGGAGATCGCGGACGCGGCGGGCGTCTTCCCCAACCAGGTCACCTACCACTTCGGCTCCAAGGACTCGCTGCTCGTGCACGCCGCCTTCCTCGGCCTGCTGCACGACGCCCGGCGGATCGAGCGCATCGGCCGCCAGGCCCCCGACGCGGCGGCTTTCCGGCGCAACGTCGCCCGCGCCGTCCTGGCCATGCCCTCGCTCCCGTCCGTCACGCGAGCGCTCGCCGCCGGGATCTCCAGGCCCGAGCTCGCCCCCGTGGTCGACCGCCACCTCCAGCTGCTGTTCCGGCAGTCCGAGCGCTTCGTGGGCCGGCTCGTCGACAGCCGCGGCTGGCAGGCCCGCCGACCGCTCGCCGTGGAGGCCAGGACGTTCTGGAGCACCGCGCTCGGCGCCGTGCTGCTCGTCCGCGCCGGGGCCCACGGCACCGGCGCCGACCTCGACCTCGCCGGGTCGCTGACCATCCACGACGCACCCGGCCCCGCCTGAGGAGTCGCTCCGCCCGCGGGGAACGGCTCCCGCGGCGCGGGGGCATGCCCCGCTATACATGGCATGTATACATGGTGTGTACAGTTGCGATCATGCAACTCGGACAGATGCTCCTGGGGCTGCTGGAGACCCAGCCGCGCCACGGATACGACATCAAGCGCCTCTACGACGAGCACTTCGGGCGGGACCGCGCCCTGCACTACGGGCAGGTGTACGCGACGCTCGCCCGGCTGCTGAAGCACGGCCTGGTCGTGGTGGAGGGCGTGGAGGCGGGCGGGGGGCCGGACCGCAAGCGGTACGCGATCACCGACGCGGGCGTCACCGACCTCGCCGACTGGCTCGCCCAGCCGGAGGACCCGCAGCCGTACCTGCAGAGCACGCTCTACCACAAGGTCGTGCTCGCCATCCTGACCGGGCGCTCGGCCGCCGGGGTGCTGGACGTCCAGCGGGCCGAACACCTGCGCAGCATGCGGGAACTGACCCGCCGCAAGCTCGCCGGGGACCTCGCCGACGAGCTGATCTGCGACCACGCGCTGTTCCACCTGGAGGCCGACCTGCGCTGGCTGGAACTGACCGCCGCCCGCCTCGACGAGCTCACCGCGCGCCTGGCCGGGGGCCCGCGATGACCGCCGCCGAACCGCTGCTCTCCGCCAGCGGCCTGCACAAGTCCTTCGGCCTCACCCAGGCCCTCGACGGCGCCTCGCTGGCCGTCGCCGCCGGTGAACTCGTCGCCGTGATGGGCCCGTCCGGCTCGGGGAAGTCCACCCTGCTGCACTGCCTGGCCGGCATCACCCGCCCCGACCGCGGCGCCGTCGAGTACCGGGGCCGCGACCTCACCACCTGCTCCGACGCCGAGCTGAGCGCGCTGCGGCGCACCGAGTTCGGCTTCCTGTTCCAGTTCGGCCAGCTCGTGCCGGAGCTCTCCTGCCTGGAGAACGTCGCGCTGCCGCTGCGCCTGAACGGCATGCGCCGCAAGGCGGCCGAGGCCCGGGCCGTCGAGTGGCTGGAGCGGCTGGAGGTGGCGGACGTCGCCGCCAAGCGCCCCGGCGAGGTCTCCGGCGGCCAGGGCCAGCGGGTGGGCGCCGCCCGTGCCCTGATCACCGGCCCCAAGGCGGTGTTCGCGGACGAGCCGACCGGTGCCCTCGACACCCTCAACGGCGAGCGCGTGATGAAGCTGCTGACCCGCGCCGCCCGGGAGAGCGGTGCGGCCGTCGTCCTGGTCACCCACGAGGTGCGGGTCGCCGCCTACGCCGACCGCGAGGTCGTCGTCCGCGACGGCCGCACCGCCGCCCCGGCGGCCGCCCGGTGAGCGCCGCCGAGCCGAAGGTCCGGCTGCCCTTCCTGGACCAGCTGGGCCTCGGGATCCGACTGGCCGTCACCGGCGGGCGGGACGGCTGGGGCCGGCTCCTGCTCACCGCCTGCGGCGTCGGCCTGGGAGTGGGCCTGCTGCTCTTCACCGCGTCCTTCCCCGGCATCGTGCACCACCGCGACCAGCGCCTGTACACCCAGAACGACACCTTCGGGGACGAGGACCTGCCCGGTCCCGGCGACCGTACGGTCCTGGTGGCCGCCGCCGACACCACCTTCCACGGCACGCCCGTGCGCGGCCGGGTCGTCCAGCCCGAGGGCCCGCACGCGGCGCTCCCGCCCGGGGTGGCCGCCTATCCGGCGCCCGGCGAGATGGTCGTCTCCCCGGCCCTGGCCGAGCTGCTCGCGGACCCGGCTAACCGGCTGCTGCGCGAGCGGCTGCCGTACCCGGTGGTCGGCACCATCGGCCCGGCCGGGCTGCTCGGCCCCGGCCAGGCCGGCTTCGTGCTCGGCGGCGACCACCTCGCGCCGGACGCCGACACCGTCCGGATCACCGAGTACGGCCACTTCTCGCCGGCCAAGCCGATGGATCCGCGGCTGGTCCTGCTCAACGCCGTCGGCCTGACGGTGATGCTGGCCCCGGTCGGCGTCTTCCTGGCCGCCGCCGCGCGCTTCGGCGGCGAGCGGCGCGACCGCCGGCTCGCGGCGCTGCGGCTCGGCGGCGCGGACCGCCGGATGACCGCCCGGCTCGCCGCGGGTGAGTCCCTGGTGGGCGCGGTCCTGGGGCTGGCCGTGGGCGCGGGGCTCTTCCTGCTCGGCCGGCAGCTGATCGGGCACGTGCGGCTCGCCGGATTCAGCTTCTACCCCGAGGACGTCGCGCCGCAGCCCGCCGTCGCCGCCGCGATCGCCCTCGTCGTGCCGCTGCTGGCGATCGGCGTCACCCTGCTGGCGATGCGCCGGGCGGTGCTCGACCCACTGGGCACCGTCCGCCGCTCCACCCCCGGCCGGCGCCGGATCGGCTGGCGGCTGATGCTGCCGCTGGCCGGGCTGGCGCTGACGGTGTTCGCCCTCGCGCTGCCCGCGCAGGGCGTTCCGGGCGCGCTGCCGAGCACCGCGGTGTTCGACCCGGTGCAGGACACCCGGGGGTCGCTCGTGGTGGCGGCCGGCGTGCTGCTGATGCTGCTCGGCGTGTGCAGCCTCCTGCCGTGGCTGCTGGAGGCCGTCATCCGCCGGGCCGGGGGCGGCGGCGGGCTGTCCTGGCAACTGGCCGTCCGGCGCCTCCAGTTGGGATCGGGCCCGGCCTCCGCGGCGGTCAGCGGCGTGGTGGTGGCCGTCGCCGGGGCGATCGCCCTGCAGACGCTCTTCCTCGGTGTCGGCAGCCAGTACGAGGGGCGCACCCGGGAGCCGTCCGCCGCCGGGCCGTACCAGCAGTCGGTGTCCTTCCCCGGCGGCGCGCCCACGGCGGACGGCCTGGCCGACCGCCTGGCGAGCAGCGCGGGGGTGAAGGCCACCGCGGCGTACGTCCAGTTCCAGGTGGAGAGCCCGACGGCGAAGCTCTGGGAGCTGCCCACCGTCCGGATCGCCTCCTGCCAGGTGCTGCGCGGCTTCGCGGCCCTGCCCGACTGCCGGGACGGCGACGCCTTCGCCGTCGAGGGCCGAGGGCAGGGCGGCCGGGCGGACGCCGGGCCGGTGCCGTCCGGCATGGTCGTCCACCCCGCCGCCTCCCGGGGCGCGGGCGAACCGGCGTCCTTCCCGCTGCCCGCGGTGACGGCCACCGTTCCGGCCGTCGACGGCGCGGACCCCAACGGGCGGATCGGGTCGGGCCTGCTGCTCGTCACCCCCGGCGCCGTGCCGGCCGAGGCGCTGCGCGGACAGGGCGCGACCGTCCTGGTGTCGCTCGAGGACGGCGTGGCGGACCCGAGGGAGCAGCTGGCCACCGCCGCGATGGCGATCGACCCGCGGGCCCGCGCGGAGTTCCCGCTGGAGGAGACCCTCGACCACACCTACCTCGCGGTCAAGCGCCTGCTGACGGCGGGTGCGGCGGTCACCCTGCTGCTGGTGTCCCTCAGCCTGCTGGTCGGTCAGCTGGAGCGTTTCCGGGAGCAGCGCCGGGTGCTCGGCGTGCTGAACGCCGTCGGGACCCGCCGCCGTGTGCTGGGCCTGTCGGTGCTGTGGCAGACCATGGTCCCGGTGGCGCTGGGCCTGGCGCTGGCCGCCGTCGGCGGCCTGCTGATGGGTGCGGTGCTCCAGTACTCGGCGGGCGTCCCGTCGAGCGTGGACTGGGGCTCGATGCTGGCCATGACGGCGATTGCGGCGGGCGCGGTGCTCCTGACGACGCTCCTCGGGCTGCCGCAGCTGCTGCGGCTGATGCGCCCAGGGGCCCTGCGGTACGAGTAGCGCCCGCGCCT
This sequence comes from Kitasatospora sp. NPDC018619, assembly GCF_044391605.1. Taxonomy (NCBI): domain Bacteria; kingdom Bacillati; phylum Actinomycetota; class Actinomycetes; order Kitasatosporales; family Streptomycetaceae; genus Kitasatospora; species Kitasatospora sp. NPDC018619. Next base: position 90,840 of record NZ_JBISAI010000010.1, on the reverse strand, counting down.
GTGGCAGGTGTGAGCGCGGCGACGCCCCGGCCCGGCGGCCGGGGCGTCGCCGCGTCCGGGCCCGCGGTCAGGCGGCCAGGCCGTCGAGCTCGGCGGTCCAGTCGATCAGCGCGGCCTCCGAGCCCCGGGGGACCAGCGCGAAGGCCTCGCGGCGGAGCCAGCGGCGGACCGGGCGGGCGGGCAGGTCGACGAGCACGACGCTGTCGCGGCCGCGCAGCATGAGGCGCAGGGCGGTGCGGCCGTGGCAGGTGCAGGGCGGCCAGACGCGGACGTCGCCGAGGCCGGCGGGCCGCTGGAGGCCGTCCCAGAGGAGGTCGCGGGAGAAGAGCCAGGTGCCCGCCTCCGCGGCGGGCCCGAGGAATTCGAGGGCCACGGCGAGCGGGTCGTCGCTGCGGTAGCCGAGACGGACCGGGACGTCCACCGACTCGTGCTCGCCGAGGACGAGGCAGGCGGTGAGGGTGAGGTCGGTCCCGGCGGCGTCCGGGCGGGGCTGGGGGCCGGAGAGCGGGTGGTGCGCGGGCATGGGGTCTCCTGGGCGGTGTCGGGGCGGGGCCGGGGGGCGTCCGGGCCGCCGCGGTGGGGCGCGGCGGCCCGGTGGGGCCGCGGCTGCCGGTGGCGGCGCGGCGCTCTCGCCTCGGGCCCTGGGAGCTGCCGAGGAGCAGGGGGAGGCGGAATCGCTCCCCAGGCTAGGAAGGCGGGGCCGGCGCGGATGTTCCGGTCGTGCACCGCGGGGTGACGATCCGCGCACCGTTCGGCGCCCCCGGCGCGCTGACGGCGGACGGCGAGCGCGCGCCGCACCGCCGCACCCGCTCCGGCCGGTGATCGCGGCCCGGCCCGCCCGGAGCCCTGCCCCGGTGCCCGGACGGCAGTCAACTCCACTGGGCTGGAAGTGAGTTCACGGCCCGATGGCCGTCCAGGCGCGCCGCCCGCGGAGCCGTCCGCGGGCCCGGGTACGGCCCGCGGGGGCGGCCGTCCGGCCCGGGTGGAACCGCCGGATCCTCGGTTTGTTGAAGGTTTGTCCATCCCGTTTCGCTCCTTGTATGAATGGCGGCCGGGAGGTTTTTGATCATGAAGACGTGGATCCGGCCGGCGCGCTCGGGAGGCGGGGCGCTCCAGGCCCTGGTGGACGGCCTGGCCGAGGAACTGGGGCGCTCCGTCGTCCTCGACGACCCCCTGGTGCGGATGATCTGCGCCAGCCGGCACTTCGGCGACGAGGACCGGGTGCGGGTGCGCACCCTGCTGCAGGGCATCGCGGACGACGAGGTCATCCGCTACGTGCTGTCGCACGGCGTCGCCCGGTGGTCGCGGCCGGGCGTCCTGCCGGGCCGCGACGACCTGGGGCTCCGGCCGCGCTACTGCGTCCCGGTCCGCGAGCGCGGCCACCTGCTCGGCATCCTCATGGTGGTGGCGACGGGGGAGCCCTTCACGGAGGCCGAGACCGCGGCCGTCGACCGCACGGTCCGCGCCGTGGCGGCGGAGATGTACGCCGAACAGCTGGCCTCGGACGGCGAGGAGGAGCGCATCCGCCGGCTGGTGCAGGCGCTGGTCGGCTCGGACTCGGCGGAGCGCTGCGCGGCGCACCAGCAGGTGGTCGACGACGGCCTGCTGCCCGCGGGCCCCCACGTCGTGGTGACCGCCGTGGCCGCCCCCGGGCAGCCGGCCTCCGGCCGGAGCGCGGTGGCGCTGCGCGGTGCGCTGGAGCCGCTGCGGCTCACCCGTACGGCCCGCGGCCTGTGGGCCGTCGACCAGGACCGGGCGGTCCTGGTGCAGGTCTTCGACCGGGAGCCCCCGGAGGAGGCCCTGGAGCAGCAGGGCCGCGCCCTGCGGCGCTCCCTGACGACCTTCCTGGGCCCGGACGCGGCCGCCGTGGTGGGCGTGGGCGGACGCCGGGAGCGGCTCGCCGACGCGTGGATCTCCCACGACCAGGCGCGGGTGGCGCTGCGCGCGGCCCGTCGGCTGCCCCGGCTGGAGGGCACCGGCGACTGGGAGCGGCTCGGCGAGTACGCGGTCTTCCTCCAGCTGCCCGAGACGGCGCTGGACGAGTCCCTCCTGCCGAAGCCGCTGCGGCGCCTGCTGGACGACGCGGCCGGCGCCCGCCTGGAGGAGACCCTGCGCTGCTTCCTGGAGAACGCCGGCTCGGTGCCCAGGACGGCGGAGGCCATGGAACTGCACCGCACCTCGCTGTACTACCGGCTGCGCCAGATCCAGGAGATCACGGGCCTGGACCTGGACGACGGTGCGCACCGCCTGATGCTGCACACCGGGCTGCGGCTGCGGGATCTGCTGCGGGCTCCCGGGCCGGAAGCCCTCCCGTAGCGCCCCGCCCCCGCCCCGGGCGCGTCGCCCCCGCCCGCCCCCCGCCCCGGGCGAGTCGTCCCCGGCGGGCCCGCGGGCGGGCCGTTGCTACAGAGTGATGAAGCTTTGTCAGGCAATCCCTACGGCGGTCGGTGGCCAACGGGTTCACCCCGCGGCGAGAATCCTTCCACGAGCTGCCGCTCAACCCCCGGCGACCAGTGCGGACCGGCCCGCCCGGCCCCACGAGCCGAAACGAACGGACACGAACGAGTACCATGCACGAACTCATCACGAACGACGGTGTGCGCCTGGCCTACCGCGACAGCGGAGGCGACGGGGTGCCCCTGGTGATGCTCCACGGCTGGGGGCAGACGCAGGAGATGTTCCGGCACCAGGTCGAGGGGCTGGCGCCCGGCCGACGCGTCGTGACGGTGGACTTCCGCGGCCACGGCCGGTCCGGCAAGCCGCGCCACGGCTACCGGATCGCGCGCCTGGCCCGCGACGTCCTCGGCCTGCTCGACCACCTGGGCCTGGACTCCTTCGACGCGCTCGGCTGGTCGATGGGCGCCTCGGTGTGGTGGAGCCACATCGACCGGCACGGCACCGGCCGGATCCGCCGGCTCGTCCTGGTCGACCAGCCTGCCGCGGTGGCGGCCGTGCCCTGGATGTCGGAGACGGAGCAGCGCGACTCCGGCGCCGTCTTCGACGTGGCGGGGCTGCTGGAGCTGTGTGCCGCGCTGGCCGGCCCGGACGGGGAGGAGGTCCGCGAGGCCTTCGTCCGCTCGATGTTCGGCGGGGGCACCGACCCGGACCTGCTCGCCTTCGTGGCCGAGCAGATCCGCGCGACCCCGGCGTACGCGGGCGTCCCGCTGCTCTTCGACCACTGCGCCCAGGACTGGCGCGACGTGCTCGACCGCATCGACGTGCCGACCCTGGTGGTCGGCTGCGAGGGCAGCCACGTGGACCCGGCCTCGCAACGGTTCATCGCCGGGCGGATCCCCGGTGCCCGCCTCCACGTGTTCCCGAGGAGCGTCGCGAGCTCGCACTTCCCGTTCCTGGAGAACCCCGGCGCGTTCAACGCCGTCGTGGAGTCGTTCCTGTCCTGAGCCCCCGTACCCCGCACCACCCCCAGCAGGTCGCACCACCCCCCAGTACGTCGCAACATCCCCCCAGCACCCGCACAGCACCCTCGAACCGGTCGGAGCCTCCCGTGATCCCGTCGGGTCCCTCACCCATGCCCGAAACCCCCGAAGCCGACTACCGCCAGTTCGGCCGGACCGCCCGCGAGAGCGGCACCGGCTGCATCGACATCCTGTCCCCGCCGCCCGGAAGCGACCCCGAGGACTGCCTCCACGTCGCCCTGCACGTCCGCGGCGCGGCCTCCGTCCGGCGCCACGGCGTCAGCACCGCGCTCGCCCCCGGTGACCTGCTGATCGGCACCACCCGCCACCCGGCGGGCCTGCTCCAGGACGCCGAGTGCCGGATGGTCCACTTCCGCGTGCCCTGCTTCTACCTGGGCGTGCGCCAGGGCGACGTCCACCGCACCGACGGGCTGCTGGCCCGGGGGAGCGAGGGCGTCGGCGCGCTCGCCTCGCAGTTCCTGTGGACCCTCGCCGCCCAGGCCCCGGCGCACCGGGCCCGGCCGGGCAACCACCTCGCGCGCAGCGCCTCCGACATCGTCGCGGTCCTGGTGGCCGAGCTGCTGGAGCGGGAGAGCCCGGAGCACCCGAGCGGCTCGGCCGAGCTGCTGGCGCGGATCCGCGCCCACATCGAGGAGAACCTCGCCGACCCGGACCTCGCGCCCGAGTCGATCGCCCGCTCCCAGCACATCTCGGTGCGCTACCTGCACAAGCTCTTCCAGCAGGACGGGACGACGGTGGGCCAGTGGGTGCGACGGCGGCGGCTGGACGCCTGCCGCCGGGAGCTGGAGCGCCCCGCCCGCCGGCAGACCAGTGTCTCCGCGGTCGCGCACCGGTGGGGCTTCGTCAGCCACTCCCACTTCAGCCGGGCGTTCCGCGACGCCTTCGGGGTCTCGCCCCGGGAGTGGCAGGCCTACGCCGCCCAGGCCGACAGCCGCAACCCGGCCTCCTGACCCCTCCCCGCCCTGCCGGGGCCGCTTCCCTGCCGTGCCCCCGTCCCGCCGAGTCCGCTCCCCGCGCATCCGCTCCCCGTTCCGTCGGCGCCGTCCGAAAGGCAGCCATGCACTCCACCCGGCCCACCGTCGTGCTCGTCCACGACGGCTGCTCCGACGCGACCACCTGGTTCGGCGTCATCGCCGAGCTCCACAGCCGGGGCCTGACGGCCTTCGCCGCCGCGAACCCGCTGCGCGGACTCGCCCACGACGCCGCCTACCTGACCGATGTCCTCGCGGGCGTCGAGGGCCCGGTCGTCCTGGTCGGCCACTCCTACGGGGGCACGGTGATCACGGAGGCCGGCCGGGCCCCGAACGTGGCCGCGCTGGTCTACGTGGCCGCCCACCTGCCCGACGTGGGCGAGAGCTACCAGGCGCTGGCGAGCCGCTTCGCCCCCTCGCCGCTCATCCCGCGGCTGCGGCGCACCGAGTTCGGCCCCGGCGGCCCCGGCGGCGCCGACCGGGCGGCGGAGCTCACCGTCCCCGCGGAGTGCTTCCGGCCGTTCGTCGCCGCCGACCTCGACACGGAGGTGGCCCGGGTGCTCGCCGCCGTCCAACGCCCCGCCGCCGAAAGGGTGTTGACCGACGCCGTGACGGTGGCGGCCTGGCGCGCCAGGCCCTCCTGGGCGCTGGTGGCCGGTGCGGACCGGGCGCTGCCCCCGGCCGTCCAGCGCTTCACGGCCGAGCGGGCCGGCGCCACCGTCCTCGACCTGCCCGACGCCTCCCACGCGGTGCCCGTCTCCCGGCCGACGGCGGTCGCGGAGCTGATCCACGAGGCGGCCGGGGCGGCGTCCGGGCGGCGGCCGGCGCCGGGCGGGCGGTGAGGCGGGGGCGTACGGACGCGTGCGTCGACGGGCGGCCGGGCACCGGAGCCCCACCGCCCGTCGGCGGCTGTGCCACGGTCCGTCAGCGGTCGGAGTGGAGCTCCGCGACGTAGCCGCCCGGGAAGCGGACCATGGCGCTGTCCCGGGCACCGGTGCGCACCGGCCCCGACAGCACGGTGGCGCCGGCGGCCCGGGCACGCTCCAGGGTGGCGCCGAGGTCGGCCACGCCGTAGCCGGTGAGCTCCGTGCCGTACGGGTAGGGCAGGTGGCCGTCCGTCACGGCGACGGTGGTGGTGCCGAAGCCGGAGGTGAGCCGGACGAGCCGGTACGTCGTCCCGGGCAGTCCGAGCGCGGCGCCGTCGGCCTTCCGGTCGTCGGAGACGATCCGGCCCCGGGTGAAGGCGAGGTAGCTGTGCAGGAAGTCGCCGACCGCGTCCGGCGAGAGGTAGAGCCGGTTCTCCGGCACGCTCTCCAGGGCGGGGTAGCTGGGCGGGGTGGTGTGCACGTAGAGCTGGGCGCTGATCCCGCCGGGGAACTGGACGACGGCGTCCCGGCCGATCGGGTCGGCGAACGGCGCCACGGTGACGGTCGCGCCGTCGGCGCGGGCCGCCTTGACGGCCTGGTCGAGGTCGGTGACCAGCCAGCCGGTGCGCTCGGTGCCGAAGGGGTACGGGATCGGCGTGGTGTAGTCGAACACCGACAGGGTGCCGACGGGGGAGACCACCAGTTCGGAGAGCGTGCGGCTGGGCGTCGGCGTCACCTGGGTGGAGACGGGGCCGATCGTGGTGCCGCCGAAGGTGGACGTCCAGCAGGCCACGAAGGCCTGTTCGGTGCCGGGCTCGACGTAGACGTGGGTGGAGTCGTACTGCGGGCCGACGGCGAACGGCCGGTGGGTGCCCGACGCGGCCGGCGGGGTGTGCGGGGCCGCCGAGGCGACGGGCACCGCCGTCAGGGCGGCGAGTGCCGCCACCAGCGGGACGATGCGGCGGACCGGGCGGAGCTTCATGGTCGACCTCCTGGTCGGGTGCGTGCCCGGCCGGCCGGGCACGGCACGGCCGGATGGGTGGCTGGGCGGGGCGGCCGGGCGCAGGGACGGACGTCGGGCGCGGGGCCGGGACCGGCACCGCCACCGTCGTCCTGGCGCGGAAGGCGGTGGCGGTACCGGTGAGGGGGGCGGGCCGCCGTGGTCGGGTGCGGCGGCCTGCCCGGTTACTTGGCGAGGAAGGCGAGCAGCGCCTCGTTGACCTCCTCGGCGTGGGTCCAGAGCAGGCCGTGCGGGGCGCCCTCGATCTCGACGTAGTCGGCGGCCGGCAGCGCCTTGTGGAACGGGCGCGCGGTGCTGTCGATCGGCAGGGTGCGGTCGCCGGTGCCGTGCAGGATCAGGGCCGGCACGTCGATGCGGGCGATGTCGGCGCGGAAGTCCGTGTACCAGGTGCTCGGCGCGGCCGAGGCGGCGAAGGCGCCGCCGCTCGCCGCGACGCTCCAGCTGTTGCGGACGGCCTCCTCGGAGATCCGGGTGCCGAGGTTCTCGTCCAGGTTGTAGAAGTCGTTGAAGAAGGCGGTGTAGAAGGCGAACCGGTCGGCCTTCACCGAGGCGACGATGCCGTCGAAGAACTCCTTCGGGGCCGCGCCGTCCGGGTTGTCGCCGGTCTTCAGCAGGAACGGCTCCAGGGAGGCCAGGAAGGCGACCTTGGCGATGCGCTCGGAGCCGTAGGTGCCCAGGTAGCGGGCGACCTCGCCGGTGCCCATCGAGAAGCCGACCAGCACGGCGTCCCGGACGTCGAGGGTCTCCAGCACGGTGTTCAGGTCCGCGGTGAAGGTGTCGTAGTCGTAGCCCGTGGTCGGGTGCGAGGAGCGGCCGAAGCCGCGGCGGTCGTAGGTGACGACCCGGTAGCCGGCGTCCAGCAGGGCGGCGCTCTGGCGCTCCCAGGAGTCGCCGTTCAGCGGGAACCCGTGGATCAGGACGACGGTCCGGCCGGTGCCGTGGTCCTCGTAGTAGAGCTCGACGGGGGCGGAGTTCTCCTGGCCAACGGTGATGTACGGCATGGGTGTGCCTTTCCTGCGGCAGTGGTTCTGGCGGCAGCGGTAACGGCTGCGACGGGCTGAACGCTAGCCGCGGTCCGGGCCGGAGGGTTGCCTGTGAGAGCACCCCGTGTCGTCCGAGAGCGCTGAGGCGCGGGCCTGACCGCCGAGGAGGCCGCCCCGCCCCGCCCGGTGCGCGGACCGACCGCAGCCAGTGCGCCGTCGGAACAGGCCCCGGGCGGTGCCTTCCTAGCCTGGAGGCCACCAACAGCGATCGATCCCGAGGCCGGCGAAAAGTCTTTCGCGGGGCCTCAGTTAAGGACTCTCCGTCATGACGACGAACGACACGCCCACCGTCGTGCTGGTGCACGGCGCCTTCGCCGACGCCTCCAGCTTCGCCCGGGTCGTGCCGGAGCTGCTGAGCGACGGACTCCGGGTCGTGGCGCCGGCCGTGCCGAACCGCAGTCTGGTCGGGGACTCCGCGTACATCGCGTCGGTGGTCCGGCGGATCCCCGGGCCGGTCGTCCTGGTCGGCCACTCCTACGGCGGCGCCGTGATCACCGTGGCGGGCGCCGAGGAGAACGTCAAGGCCCTGGTGTACCTGGCGGGTTACGCACTGGAGGAGGGGGAGAGCCTGGGTGCGCTCCAGGGCGGCTTCCCCGACTCCGACCTCGCCACCGCCCTGGTGTACAGCCCGTTCCCGCTGGACGGCGGCCAGGGCGAGGGCACCGACGTCTCGGTGGAGGTCGACCGCCTGCCGGCGATCTTCGCGGCCGACGTCGACCAGGAGCTCGCCCGGGTCCTCGCCGTCTCCCAGCGCCCGCTCGCCGCGGCGGCGTTCGGCGAGGCCGCGCCCACCGCGGCGTGGCGGACCAAGCCGTCCTGGGGGGTCGTGGCCGGCGCCGACCGGACCCTCAACCCCGAGGTCCAGCGGTTCGGCTACCGGCGCGCCGGGGCCACCACCGTCGAGGTGGACTCCTCGCACCTGGTGATGCTCTCCCACCCCGAGTGCGTCGCCGACGTGATCCGCGACGCCGTCCGGTCCGTCACCAACTGACCACCCCCGCAAGCACCCAGACCCAGGAGCATCATGACCAGCCAGCAGCCGCACCTCCACCGGCACGGCCCCGAACTTCAGGAGTTCGGCACCGTCACCCAGCTGCCGATCGCGCTCTCCCACGACGCCCGGCAGTACTCGGCGCAGCGGCTCAACCGGGTCCTCGCGGACACCCAGTTCCTGTACGCGCTGTACAAGAAGTACCACTGGGGCATGCGCGGGCCGACCGCCTACCAGCTGCACCTGCTCTTCGACAAGCACGCCCAGGAGCAGCTGGAGCTGATCGACGCGCTCGCCGAGCGGGTGCAGAGCCTCGGCGGCGTCGCCGTGGGGGACCCCCGCCACGCCGCCCTGATCACGGGCGTGCCGCGCCCGCCGGACGGCATCGAGGGCGTGCCGTCGATGCTCTCGCGCCTGCTCGACGCGCACGAGACGATCCTGGCCGACGTCCGCGACGCCGCCGCCCGCACCGCGGAGCTGGGCGACGACGGCACCCAGGACCTCTTGGTCTCCCAGGTCATCCGCACCGGCGAGACCCAGGTCTGGTTCCTCGCCGAGCACCTGGTCGTCACCCCCGACACCGGGCAGTGACCGCGGGCCGGGCCTGTTCGTCGGCAGGCCCGGTCCCGCTCGGTGCCGGGCCCGTTCGTCGGCGGGCCCGGCACTTCTGCGTGCCCTCGTCCCGACGCTTCCCCATGCTGTCGCTGTCGCTGTCGCTGTCGCTGTCGCTGTCGCCGTCGCCGTGGCCGTCGCCCCGGCCGCCGCGTCCGCCTCCCGACGGCCGGCGTTCTGCGCCGTCCACGCCGACGGGCTCGGGCCCCTGGAAGGTCTCCCTTCCAGGGGCCCGAGCCCGTGGGGCGCCGGCCGCCTCAGCGGCGGTGCAGCACGAGGCGGGTGGCCAGGCCGCCGCCCACTCCGGCGGCCACCGCCGCGGGCAGGCACCACAGCGGCCAGGAGGCGAGGCCGAGGGCCCCGTCGACCGACCACTGTCCGGGGCCGGTGGCGGTCAGCGCCGCGCCGATGACGATCAGGACGAACGGGAACTCGTACCCGTCGTGCTGGACCCACAGCCCGTGCGGCCACTTGACCGTCAGGGCGACGGTCATCACCCCCATGACACCCGCGCCGGCCAGCGGGGTGAGCAGGCCGGCGGCGAGCATCAGCCCGGCCCCGATCTGGGTGCCGCCGGCGGCCAGCGCGGTGAGCTTGCCGCCGCGGAAGCCGTCTCCCCGGAACTCGGCGCTGCCGCCGTCTAGTCCGCCGCCACCGAGGTGGAAGCTGACCTTCTGGACGCCGTGGCCCGCGATCAGCAGGCCGACGACCAGGCGCAGCAGGAGTAGACCCGTGTTCATGTCGGACTCCGTCCGGGAGGTCAGCCGGCGGCGTGCGGGTCGATCATGGACTGGGCGTAGACCAGGCCCATGCCGTAGGCGCCGCCGTGCTCCTTGACCAGCTCGGTGACCGGGACGTAGGTCTCGGCGCGGGCCCAGTCGCGCTGGAGCTCCAGCAGGACCTGGATCCAGGTGACGGGAACGGCGCCGGCGGCGGTCATCCGCTGCAGGGCGTGCTCGTGGGCGAGCGGGCTGACACCACCGGAGGCGTCGGCGACGACGTAGACCTCGAAGCCCTGGTCCAGCGCGGACAGGGCCGGCAGCACCAGGCAGACCTCGGTCCACAGGCCGGAGAGGATGATCTTCTTGCGGCCGGTGGCCTTGACGGCCTCGACCAGCGCCTCGTCCTCCCAGGCGTTCATCGAGGTGCGGTCGATGACCTCCTGGTCGGGGAAGACGGCCCGCAGCTGGGGCAGGATCGGGCCGGAGAAGGACTCGGCGGCGACGGTGGACAGCACGGTCGGCACGTCGAAGATCTTCGCGGCCTTGGCCAGGCCGACGGTGGCGTTGATGATCGCGGTGCGGTCGCCGCTGCCGGTGCCGAAGAACATCTGCGGCTGGTGGTCGACGAACAGCATCATCGCGTTGTCGGGGGTGAGCAGGTCCGGGCTCGGGGCGGCGTGCACGGTGGCGAAGTCGACCATGGGTCTTCTCTTTCTTCTGAATGTGGGTGGTAACGCAGGTAGTTGACACTGCGTCAGGCATGGGCCGGATCGGCGCTGCCTCACGTTCGACGACACTAGTGCGCGGTGGACGGACGGTTCTGCTCGCTGTGCGCCCGGCACTGTCCCGACAACGCACCGCCCGTCGCACCGGGCCGGCCGGCCGCCGCAGTGCGCTGCGGGGCAACCGGCGATGCGCTGCGGAGAACCCCGCCCGCCGGTCCGCTGCCTACGGTCGACGGGCGGCCTCGCGCCGACCTCCCGCCGATCGAAGGGACTTCCCTTGTCCACCATGCCCGTTGCCGGGATCCGTCCCGGCACCCCCGAACACCCCGCCGACCTGGTCGTGCGCAACGCCAAGGTGCACACCAACGACCCGCGCCGCCCGCAGGCCACGGCCCTGGCCGTGCGCGACGGCCGGATCCAGGCCGTCGGTGACGACGCGGACGTCGCCGCGCTCGTCGGTCCCGGCACCCGGGTGGTCGACGCGCTCGGGCGCCGGGCCGTCCCCGGCCTCAACGACGCGCACCTGCACGTCATCCGCGGCGGCCTCAACTACGTGATGGAGCTGCGCTGGGACGGCGTCCGGTCGCTGCGCGAGGCGCTGGCGATGCTGCGGGCGCAGGCCGAGCGTACCCCGCCGGGCCAGTGGGTGCGGGTGGTCGGCGGGTGGTCGGCGGACCAGTTCGCCGAGCGGCGCCTGCCCACCCTGGCCGAGCTGAACGCCGCGGCCCCCGACACCCCCGTCTTCGTGCTGCACCTGTACCAGTCGGCCCTGCTCAACAAGGCCGCGCTGCGCGCCGCCGGCTTCACCCGGGACACCCCCGACCCGGCCGGCGGCCAGATCGTGCGCGGCCACGACGGCGAGCCCACCGGCCTGCTGGTCGCCGCCCCCGGCGCCCTGCTCCTCTACTCCACCCTGGCCAAGGCGCCGGTGCTGGACGAGGCCGACCGGATCGGCTCCACCCGCCACTTCCTGCGCGAGCTCAACCGCTTCGGCCTCACCTCCGCGATCGACGCCGCCGGCGGCTTCCAGAGCTTCCCCGAGAACTACGGCACCGTCATGGAGCTGGCCCGCCGGGGCGAGCTGAGCCTGCGCATCGCCTACCACCTCTTCCCGCAGACCGCTGGGCAGGAGCTCGACGACCTCAGGCGCTGGGTGGACACCGTGCGCCCCGGCGAGGGCGACGAGTGGCTGCGGCTCAACGGCGCGGGGGAGAACCTCACCTGGGCCGCCGCCGACTTCGAGAACTTCACCGAGCCCCGCCCGCAACTCGGCGCCTACGAGACCGAGTTCGAGAAGGCCGTCCGGCTCCTGACGGAGAACGGCTGGGGCTTCCGGCTGCACGCCACCTACGACGAGACCATCCGCCGCGACCTCGCCGTCTTCGAGAAGCTCGCCGCCGAGGGCCTCTTCCCCCAGGGCAACCGCTGGCTCTTCGACCACGCCGAGACCGTCAGCCCCGACAGCCTCGACCGCATCGCGGCCCTCGGCGGAGCCGTCTCGGTGCAGAACCGCCTCTCCTTCCAGGGCGAGGCCTTCGTCTCCCGCTACGGCGCCCCCGCCGCCGCCGAGGCGCCCCCGCTGCGCGCGATGCTCGACCGCGGCCTGACCGTCGCCGCCGGCACCGACGCCACCCGGGTCTCCTCCTACAACCCGTGGGTCGCCCTGCACTGGCTGGTCTCCGGCCGGGCCGTCTCCGGGCGGCGCCTGGCCGCCGCGCACAACCGGCTCAGCCGCGAGCAGGCCCTGGAGCTCTACACCCTCGGCGGCGCCCGCCTCACCGGCGAGCAGGACGTCAAGGGGCGTCTGGCGGTGGGAAGTTACGCGGACCTCGCGCTGCTGAGCGCCGACTACTTCACCGTTCCCGAGGGCGACATCCCGCACATCGAGTCCGTGCTGACCGTCGTCGGCGGGCGCATCGTCCACGCCGCGGGGGAGTACGAGGGCCTGGCGCCCGAGCTGCCCGAGGTGTCGCCCTCCTGGAGCCCGGTCGCCCGCTTCGGCGGCTACCGGGCGACCCCCGCCCCCGGCCGGGCCGGCGTCCACCAGGCCGAGGGCGTCCTGGAGGCGGTGGCGGCCTCGGAGGAGCAGCACGCCTGGCGCGCGGCCCGCGGGCTCGCCCTGCCCGGGCAGGCCCAGCCGCTGACGGACCCCTGCTTCCTCTGACCCGCCCGCGGTCCCGCCCCCGCGGTCCCGCCCCGGGGCGCCGCCCGGACCGGGCGGCGCCCCGTTCTCCCCCCTTCCCTCCCCGCACGAGGAACCGTCGTGACCACACCCCCGCCGCCGCAGCCGTCCGGGCCGCAGATCCACGACCGCCACCCGCTGGCGCTGGCCCTGTTCGCCCTCACCGTGGTCAGCGGCCTGATCGACGCGATCAGCTACCTCGGCCTCGGCCACGTCTTCACCGCGAACATGACCGGTAACGTGGTCGTCGTCGCCTTCGCCCTCGCCGGCGCACCCGGCTTCTCCGTGGCCGGTTCGCTGACCTCGCTCGCCGCCTTCCTGCTCGGGGCGGGGGCGGCCGGCCGCCTGGCCATCCGGCAGGGCGGGCGGCACCGGGCCGTGCGGCTGCGCACGGCCCTCGTCCTGGAGGTCGCTCTGTACGGGGCCGCCGCGGCCCTCGCCTTCGCCCGGAGCCTGGAGGGGCCCGCCCAGTACCCGGTGATCGCCCTGCTCGCCCTGGCGATGGGCATCCGCAACGGCACCGTCCGCGGCCTCGGCGTGCCGGACCTCACCACCACCGTGCTGACCCTCACCCTGACCGGCCTGGCCACCGACTCCCGCCTGGCCGGCGGCACCGCCCCCCGGCGGCGGCGCAAGGTCCTCTCCGTCGTCACCATGCTCGCCGGCGCTGCCCCCGGCGCCGTGCTCGTGCTGCACGGGCAGACCGCCTGGGCCCTGGTCGCCGCCGCCGCGCTGGCCGGGCTCACCGTGCTGCTCTACCGCGAGTGAGCGGTGCCCGCCGCCCCGCTCCGCCGGGCTGCCGCCCGGTGCCCCCGTCGCCCCGCTCCGCCGTGCCGCTCTGCCGGGCCGTCGCCCGGCCTCCGCCGCCCTGCTTAGGCGGGCTGCCGCCTGCCGCCCCGCTCTGCCGGGCCGTCGCCTGGCCTCCGCCGCGCCGCTCTGCCGGGCTGCTGCCTGGTGCCCCCCGCTGGGCTGCTGCCCGGTGCCCCCGTCGCCCTGCTTAGGCGGGCTGCCGCCTGCCGCCCCGCTCCGCCTGGCTGCCGCCTGCCGCCCCGCTCCGCCTGGCTGCCGCCTGCCGCCTGCCGCCCCGCTCCGCCTGGCTGCCGCCTGCCGCCCCGCTCCGCCTGGCTGCCGCCTGCCGCCCCGCTCTGCCGGGCTGCCGCCTGCCGCCCCGCTCTGCCGGGCTGCCGCCTGCCGCCCCGCTCTGCCGGGCTGCCGCCTGCCGCCCCGCTCTGCCGGGCTGCCGCCTGCCGCCCCGCTCCGCCTGGCTGCCGCCTGCCGCCCCGCTCCGCCTGGCTGCCGCCTGCCGCCCCGCTCTGCCGGGCTGCTGCCCGGTGCCCCCCGTCGCCCCGCTCCGCCGGGCCGTCGCCCGGCCTCCGCCGCGCCGCCCTGCCGGGCTGCTGCCCGGTGCCCCCGTCGCCCTGCTTAGGCGGGCTGCCGGCCCCCGGCGAGGGCGGGCGGACCGGCCCCGGCAGGGCCGGCCCCCGGCGGTAGCCTTGGGTGCCCGGCGGGCGGAGCGGCCGGTTCGAGGAAGAGGTACCAGTGGCGGAGGACAGTCGGTTTCCGGTCCTGCTCGGGCGGCAGCCGCAGACGGAGCTGCTGACCGCGGCGCTGGTGCAGGCCGTGGACGGCGCGAGCGGGTCCACCGTCCTGCTGCGCGGCGACGCCGGCGTCGGCAAGAGCACGCTGGTGGCCTGGGTGGAGCGGACGGCCCGCGGCCGCGGGTTCACCGTCCTGCGGGCGGTCGGCACCGAGGCCGAGACCGACCTCGCGTTCGGCGCCCTCCACCAGGCCTTCTGGTCGCTGCTCCAGCGCTCCGACGCCCTGACCGCGCACCAGCGCGAGGCCCTGGAGAGCGCGTTCGGCGTCCGCTCCGGGACCCCGAGCGGCTTCGCCGTGGGTGCCGCCGCGCTGGCCCTGCTGGAGGAGGCGGTCCGGACGGCGCCCGTCCTGCTCGTCCTGGACGACCTGCACTGGATGGACTCCTCCAGCGCGACCGTCTTCGCCTTCCTGCACCGGCGGTGCGCCGAGCTGCCGGTGGTGATCGTCGGGGCCAGCCGCCCGGACGGCCCGGCCGCCCAGACCTGGTCGGCGGAGGCCGTGGACGTCCCGGCGCTGCCCCGGGAGGACGCCGCCCGGCTGCTGGGCACCTGCTACCCGGAACTCGCCGCCCCCGCCCGGGAGCGCGTGCTGGCCGAGGCGGCCGGCAACCCGCTGGCGCTGGTGGAACTGCCGCGCCAGCTGGCCGCCGCCCAGCAGCGGGGCGCCGCTCCGCTGCCCGAACGGCTGCCGCTGGGCCGGAAGCTGGAGCGGATGTTCGCCGACCGGCTGGGCACGGTGGCCCCGGAGGTCGGACGCCTGCTGCTGCTCGGCGCCCTGGCCGCCGGCCCGTACTCCGGCAGCGCCGAGTGGCTGCGCGCCCTCGCGGACGAGAACGCGCGGGAGATCCTGGAACGGATCGAGGCGGACGGCCTGGCCCGGCTCGACCCGGCCGGGCAGCTGGTGTTCCGGCACCCCCTGGTCCGCACCGCCGTCGTCTCGGCCGCCTCCGACACCGCGCTCCGGGAGGCGCACCGCGCGCTGTCGGACACGCTCGCCCCGGAAGACCCCCGGCGGCTGGCCCACGAGGCGGCCGCCGCGCTGCTGCCCGACGAGGAGCTCGCGCGCCGCCTCCAGGAGGCCGGCCACGACCTCGCCCGCCGCGGCGGCGCGGCGGAGGGCGCGCTGCTGCTCGAACGCGCCGCCGTGCTCAGCCCCAGCTCCTGCGACCGCGTCCGCCGGCTCACCCGGGCCGCGGTGATGGCGGCCCACGGCGGGCAGCTGCGGCACACCGCGGCCCTGGTGGAGGAGCTGAAGGGCAGCACCGTCCCGGCGGACACCACCCCGCTGTTCTCGTACGCGGTGGTGTACGCCGACCAGAGCCACCACGTCGACTTCGAGTCCTCCGCCGCCCTGCTGCCCGCGGCCCTCGACGCGCTGGCCGAGCCGGGCGCCGAGTCCTTCGGCGGGCTGGTCGAACAGGCCTGGTTCAAGCTCCTCCTGGCCGCCACCTACACCGACGACCCCTGGGCCTGGCGCGCCCTGGAGAAGCACCGGGACGACGTCTCCGAAGCGGGCCGGCTCTGCCTGCGGGCCTGGACCGAACCCGGCCCGGGCGTGCTCGACGGCCTGCTGGCGATGGCCGAGGGCATGACCGAGGAGCAGGAGGCCGGCGCGGCCTGGCTGTTGCTGTGGACCGCCTCGGCGCTCGACTGCCCCGGCGACCTGTGGCAGCGCTTCTCCGGGCTGCACGGCTACGCCACCCAGGGCTCGATCGCGAAGGCCAGGGCCCACCAGGACTTCCTGCTCGGGCACTGGGACCGCGCGGCCGTCAGCCTGCGCGAGGCCGAGGTGGCGGACGAGCTCGGCTACCACACCAACGGCCTGCTGTTCCGCCAGTACCACGCCCACTTCCTGGCCGGCCGGGGCGACGAGGACGGCCTGCGGGAGATCGAGCGGAGCGTCCGGCCGATCGCCACCCGGGCCCGGATGCGGTACGTCCTGGACCGCCTGACCCACCTGCGCGGCCTGGCGGCGCTCGCCCACCGGCGCCACGAGGAGGCGTACGCCCACTTCTGCGAGCTCACCCCGCCCGGACAGCTGCCCGGCGGCCGGCCCTGGCACCACTCGCTGGTCCTCGACCTGGTGGCGGCCGCCGTGCAGACCGGCCGCCACCAGGAGGCCAGGGACCACCTCGCGGCCGCGGCCGCGGCGCGCTCGGCGGAGGTCTCCGCCCGCCACGCCTTCCTGTGCGCGGCCGCCGCCGCCCTGGCCGCCGACGACGAGGAGGCCGACGCCGCCTACCGCGCCGCGTACGCCGTGCCGGGCGCCGAGCAGTGGGTCTTCGACCTCGCCCGGCTGCGGCTCGCCCACGGCGCGTGGCTGCGCCGCCGCCACCGGCCCGGGGCCAGGGAGGCGCTGCGCGCCGCCCACCACGTCTTCCGCCGCCTGCGGGCCGACCCGTGGGCGGCCCAGTGCGAGGAGGAGCTGCGGGCGGCGGGCGACTCGGTGGCCCTGCCGCAGAGCGGACCGGCCGCCGACGCCTCCCGGCTGACCGGCCAGGAGCTGCGGATAGCGCGGCTGGCCGCGACCGGGCTGACCAACAAGGAGATCGGCCGGCAGCTCCAGCTGTCGCCGCGCACCGTCGGGGCCCACCTGTACAAGATCTTCCCGAAGCTGGGCATCACCACCCGGGCCGCCCTGGCCCATGCCCTCGACGGCGTCTGACCTGCGCGAACGCCCGTCCGGCGGGCGCGTGCCGACCGCGCCGGCAGGCCCGGAGCGGCACCTGCCGACGACGTCAGTCAGATGACCTACCGGGCCGCCGCGCGCACGGGCCACGCTGAGAGTGCGCAGGACTCCGGCGGAAGGACGGTCAGATGGGCGTGCGGGTGACGACGGCGTCGGTCGCGGACGGCGACAAGGCGGCCTTCTGGAGCGGGGCGGTGTCGCGGTCGCTGGTGCCGCTGGAGGTGCACCCGCTGACCGGGCGCCCGTTCCGCGGGCTCCTGGAGTCGCACCGCCTCGGGTACGTGCGGATCTCCACGCTGGAGGCGGACGCGGCCCGGCTCTCCCGCACCGCGGCGCTGATCGCGCGCACGCCGCGCAGCGAGCCGCAGGTCGGCATCGGCGTCCAGGTGGCGGGGCAGGCCGTGCTGGAGCAGGACGGGCGCCGGGCCCGGGTGCCGACCGGCGGGCTGGTCCTGTACGACACCGCGCGCCCGTACGCGGTGGACTACCCGGAGCCGTTCCGCACCCACCTGTTCCACGTGCCGCGCCGTCTGCTGGGGGTGCCGGAGCGCGACCTCCGGCACGCGTCGGCCACGGCCGTCGGCCCCACCGAGGGGTGCGGCCCGGTGCTCCTGCCCTTCCTGGGCGTCCTCGCCGACTCCGCCCACTCCTACCCCGCCCCGCTCGGGGACCGGCTGGCCGGCAGCGTCGCCGACCTGTTCAGCACCCTGATCGCCCAGCTGGCGCCGGCCCGGGCCGCCGAGCAGCCGGACGCCCAGCAGGCGCACCTCGTCCGGCGGGTGCGGGAGTACGTCGAGCGCCACCTGAGCGACCCCGACCTGTCACCCGAGAGGATCGCCCATGCCCACCACATCTCCGTGCGCTACCTGCACCGGCTCTTCGAGGGCGAGGGCGTGACGGTCAGCCGCCTCGTCCAGCGGCTGCGCCTGGAGGCCTGTGCCCGGGAGCTGGCCCGGCGCGGCCGCACCGCGCCCACCGTCTCGGCCGTCGCCCAGCGGTGGGGCTTCGTCAACCCGGCGCACTTCAGCCGGACCTTCCGCGCCGCGTACGGCGTCTCGCCGCGCGAGTGGCGCGCACGCCCGCAGGGGGAAACCGGCTGAGCAGCCGCCCGCCGGCCGCGGGAACGAACAGGCCACCACGGACGGGGCACCCACGGAGCGGCCGTGCCCGCCGACCGAAGCCAGGAGCGAAGAGTTGTCCGACCCCACCCCCCAGCCCGACCGGCGCCCGGTCCTCGACCGGGCGCTCCAGGAGTTCCTGGACGCCGGAGCCGGCCGGCCAGCGCCGGACCGGCCGGACCTCTCCTTCCTCCTCCGCGCCGGGGCCGCGGAGGGCGGGCCCCCGACGGTCGGGCCGCCCGGGGACGGGCCGTTCGCCGGCGGGGCGTTCGCCGACGGGCCGTACGGCAGTGGGCTTTTCACCGACGGGCCCTTCGCCGACGGGCCCTTCGCCGACGGGCCCTTCGCCGGCGGGCCGTTCGGCGAAGGCGGCGAGGACCCGGAGGACCCCTGCGGCACCACCTCCGAGTGGCTCGCCCTGCCCTGCGGCCCGACCGGCCGGGTGCACGTCCAGGTGACCAGGCCCGTCGGGGCCGCCGTGCCCAGCCCCGTGGTGCTCTTCCTGCCCGGCCTCGGCTGGTCGCTCGGCGACGCCGACTGCTACGCCCGGCTGGTCCGGGAGTTCGCCCTGGGCACCGACGCCGCCGTGGTCTACGTGGACTACGCCCGGGCCCCCGGGGCCCGCTACCCGGTGGCCGTCGAGCAGTGCCACGCGGTGGCCGGCTGGATCCGCGCCCACGGCCACCAGATCGGCCTGACCGGCCGCAGGATGGCCGCCGTCGGCGACTCCGCCGGGGCCAACCTGGTGGCGGCGCTGACCCTGCTGGCCCGGGAGCGCGGCGACGAGCCGCTGGCCCACCAGGTGCTGCTGTACCCCGTCACCGACGCCGACTTCGACACCGCCTCCTACCGCCGGTTCGCGACCGGGTACTTCCTGCACCGCGAGCACATGCGCCGGTTCTGGGACGACTACCTGCCCGACGCGGACCGGCGGACGGAGGCCACGGCCGCGCCGCTGCGGGCCTCCCTGGAGCAGCTCGCCGGGCTGCCCCCGGCCCTGGTCGTCACCGCCGAGGCCGACGTGCTGCGGGACGAGGGCGAGGCGTACGCGGCCAGGCTCCGCGCGGCCGGGGTCCCGGTGGTGTCGATGCGCTACCAGGGGGCCGTCCACGGCTTCCTGCTGCTGGACGCGGTCTGCCCGACCGCCACGGCCCGGGCCGCGCTGGTCCAGGCCGTCGACACCGTGCACGTGGCCCTGCACGGCGGTGCCTGGTGACCGCCCGCCGTCCCGCCGTGGCCCCGTACCCGCCCGACACCGCGCGGCCGGACCGGCCGGTCCGGCCGCGCGCCGTCCGAGGAGGACCGATGACCGTCGTTCTCGACACCGCCCAGGTGCCGCCCGCCGACCGCGCCGAGTCCTGGCGCGAGGCCCTCTCCCGCACCTTCGTCCCGCTGGACGTGGCCCTGCTGGAGAGCACGCCGGCCCCGGCCAGGATCTCCAGCCACGGCCTGGGCGCCGCGCAGGTCTCCCTGGTGCAGGCCGGCCCGCAGCGCATCGAGCGCACCGCCGAGCTGATCGCCCGCGGCGGGGAGGACCACCTCACCCTGGCGCTCCAGCACCGCGGGAACGCCCGGTTGTTCCAGGACGGCCGGCGGGTGGAGCTGCGCCCGGGCACCTTCGCCGTCCCGGACGCCGGGAGGCCGTTCGTCATGGAGTTCCCGGAGCCCTTCCGGTTCACGGCCTTCCACTGGCCGCGGTCGGTCGGGGGCCTGTGCGAGCAGGACCTGCGGGCGCTGACCGCGACGGCCTTCGACGCCGGGGAGGGCACCGCCCGGCTGGTCGCCTCGTACCTGGAGTGCCTGTCCCGCTCGGCCGGCTCGATGGAGCCGCAGCTGGCGGGCTGGCTCACCGCCACGGCGCTCGACCTGCTCAGGGTGCTCGCCCACGAGCGGCGCGGCCGGTCCGTCCCGGAGGCACCCGAGGCGGCGCTCGCCACCCTGGCCCGGGTGAAGGACCACATCCTGCGGCACCTGGGGGATCCGGGCCTCACCCCGGAGCGGATCGCGGCGGCCCACCACGTGTCGGTGCGCTACCTGCACAAGCTGTTCCGCTTCGAGGGGGTGACGGTGGCCCGCTGGATCCAGCGCCAGCGGCTGGACATGTCCCGCCGGGACCTGGCCCGCCCAGGGGCCGCCCGGGCGAGCGTGGCGGCGGTCGCCGCCCGCTGGGGCTTCGTGAGCGCGAGCCACTTCAGTCGGGCGTTCCGGACGGCCTACGGCGTCTCCCCGCGGGAGTGGCAGGCGGGCGCGGCCGGGTACGGCGTCGCGGTCTGACGCGGCCGGCGGGCAGGCCGTACCGTGTTCGACATTCGTCACTGGCTTGACTGGTGACGCATGGGCTTGCCATCATTGCGTCACCGGCTGGATCGGTGACGCTTCGAAGGGTGCGAGCGCGTCGCCGGAGGCGGCCGCCGACCGATCCGATCCAGAGGGGGGCACGAGTCATGGCAGTGGGCTACACCGCAGTCGTCGACGTCGACGGCGAGGGCCGCAACGGCGGCCGGGTCCGCCCCTCCGACGGTCTGCTGGACACCGGGCTCGCCATCCCCGAGGAGCTCGGCGGGGCCGGCACCGCGACCAACCCGGAGCAGCTGCTCGCGGCCGGCTGGGCCGCCTGCTTCCTCGGGGCCCTGCGCCGGGCGGCCGGGGAGCGCGGCATCCGGCTCACCAGCACCACCGTCACCGCCGAGATCAGGCTGACCCACGGCGACGACGACGAGTTCTCGCTCTCCGCGGTGCTGCGCCCCGTGCTCGGCGGCGTGGACCAGGCCACCGCCGAGGAGCCGGCGCGGGCCGCGCACGGGATCTGCCCGTACTCCAAGGCCACCCGCGGCACCCTCCCGGTCGTCATCCGGGCCGGCGTCGCCGCCTGACCCGCCTCCGGGCGTGTCCTCGGGACCGCGGGCCCCGTGCCGGCTTCCCCCGTCCGGCACGGGGCCCGCTCACACCTCCGCCACGGAGAGGGGTCGGCCCATGGCCTCCTGGGCGCACACGTGTGTCCGCATGCTCGAACGGCTTCGTCACCCCTCGGACCGGTGCCCTGGTGGGCCGGGGGAGCGGCCGCTGCCGGACGGAGCCCAGCTGTGGGGCTGGGCGGAGACCGTCGTACGGACGGGGTACGGACGGGGTACGGCCCGGGAGCCCGGTTCTTCGGGTGAGGGGTCAGCCGGTGCCGTCCGGGCCCGGCCGCACCAGGGTGTACCGGACGGAGCGCTGCTCCTTGTGGCGCCGGACGCGCCCCTTGGCGACCAGTGACTCCAGGGTGTTCCGGACCACCTGGGGCGTGGGGTTGCGCCCCGGGTGCTCCGCCATGAGTTCGTCCCGCAACTCCTTCGCCGGGCACGGCTCGTGGTGCCGGCCGAGGAGCTCCTCCAGGAGGTCGCCGAGCAGGGGCCGGGGCGGAGCCCCGTGCGGGCCGGCCTTCGCCGCGTCGCCCTTCGCCGCGTCGCCCTTCGCCGCGTCGCCCTGTGCCGCCTCGTCCCGTGCCGCGCCGGCCTTCGCCGCACGGCCGGCCGGCGCCTCGTACCGCTCGGCGAGACTCAGGATCTCGCCCAGCAGGGCCTCCTCCTGCTTCAGCACCCGGAGCTCCTCCGCCAGCTCCTGCTGGCGCCGGTGGTTCTTCTCCAGGTCCGACGCGGCTTGTTCCACGTACCGGGACCGGAGCGTGGAGGCAGGATGGCGGGTCACGACCGGTCACTCCCTCGGCATGGGTGGTGTTGCATGGTACCCGTGCCGGGCCCCCGCGCGGTCGGCTACCGGCTGCCCACGGGGGAGGGGCTCTTCTTCCGCGCGCGGTAGGCGGCGGCCTTGATCTTGTTGCCGCAGGACTCCATGCCGCACCACTGGCGGCGCATGCCCCGGGAGCGGTCGATGTAGATCCGGGTGCACTCCGGGTTGCCGCACTCCTTCAGCAGCGGGACGTCCGGCCCGCTGAGGAGTTCGACGGCCTGCCGCGCGACCGTCGCCAGCGCCTGCTCGGGCGTCGCCTCGTTGTGCCGCCCGGCCATCGTGAGCTGCGGCGTCACGGGCGGCTTGCGCGCGGCGGCGTTGAGCACGGCGAGCGCCTCGCGGTCGAAGGCCTCGTCGAGCCGCCGGTTGGTGACGAGCCGGTAGACCGCCTCGCGGACGGTCCGCGCCGCGTGGACGTCCTGCTCGTCACCGGGCGTGATGGTGTCCACCAGCCCCGAGTCCAGGTACCAGGCGTTCAGGCGCTCCGGCGTCGCGAACATCTCGAACCGGACCGTGCGCCGGGCACGGAGCGTGGCCGCGAAGTCCAGCGCGGGGTGCCCGCAGACGAAGACATGGTCAAGGTTCACATCACCATGCTGACAGGTGACTGCGTCGGGGCGCAATGACGTCCCGTCCCGGACGGGGCCAGCCGCAGCTCGCGCCCCTGCCAGCGCCGGCGCAGCCAGCGGTCGTGGCTCGCCAGGACGATCGCA
Organism: Kitasatospora sp. NPDC018619; assembly: GCF_044391605.1. NCBI lineage: Bacteria > Bacillati > Actinomycetota > Actinomycetes > Kitasatosporales > Streptomycetaceae > Kitasatospora > Kitasatospora sp. NPDC018619. The sequence continues at coordinate 68,423 of NZ_JBISAI010000010.1, read as the reverse complement.
CCGGGGCCGGTGCCGAGGGCCTCCTCCAGTTCGTCGCACAGCCGCGGGGAGAGGTGGTTGGTGGGCTCGTCGAGCAGCAGCAGCCGGGGCGGGTCGGCGACCAGCAGCGCCAGCGCGAGCCGTCGCCGCTGTCCGACGGACAGCCGCCCGACGGGCGCGTCCAGGGCCGTCGCGTGCAGCAGGCCGAGCGAGCCGAGCGGCACCCGCTCGGCCCGCGCCGCGCCCAGCGCCCGCTGGTAGGTGTCGCGGACGGTGCGGTCGGGCCGGTCGAACACGGTGTCCTGGGTGAGCAGCCCCACCGTCAGCCCCGGGCTGCGGTGCACCGCGCCCCCGGCGGCGAGGCGCCCGGCGAGCACGGCCAGCAGCGTCGACTTGCCCGTCCCGTTGCCGCCCGTCACCAGCAGCCGGTCGGTTTCCGCGACCTCCAGCCGGTCCAGCGCGAGCCGGCCGGGCACCCGGACGTCCCGCAGCGACACCAGCGGCTGCGGGGCCCCCTCCGCCCGGGGGGCGGAGTCGGCTCCGGCCGAGGGGGCCGAGGGGGCTGCGGCGACCAGGGCGTCCACCGCGAACCGCAGCGGGCGCGGCGGCTCGGCGACCTGCGCGCGCTCCAGCTCCGCCAGCCGCCGGGCGGCGTTGCGCACCCGGCGGGAGACCTGGCTCTGCACCCGGCCCGCCCGGTGGCCGTAGCCCATCTTCTCGTTGTCGCGCGGCCCGCGGTCCGGGGCGACCCGGCGGGCCGTCACCCCGGCCGAGTGCCGCAGCCGGGCCAGTTCCTCCTGCTCCTCGGCGTAGCGCTGCTCCCAGCGCTCCCGCTCGGCGCGCCGGGCGCCCAGGTAGGCGCTGTAGGTGCCGCCGAAGCGCACCGGCCCGTCCACCGCCGGGTCGAGGTCGACCAGGTGGGTGCAGACGGCGTCGAGGAACGCCCGGTCGTGGGCGGCGACGACCACGGTGCCGGGCAGCGCGCGGACCTGCTCCTCCAGGAAGGCGGCCGCATCGTCGTCGAGGTGGTTGGTCGGCTCGTCCAGCAGCAGCGCGGACGGCCGCCGGACGAGCAGCGCGGCGAGGGCCAGCCGCCCGCGCTGCCCGCCGGACAGCGAGCCGAGCGTGCGGTCGGGCCCGAGCGCGCCCAGGCCCAGCCCGTCCAGGACCAGCGCTGCCCGGCGCTCGGCGTCCCAGGACTCCCGGTGCTGGGCCTGCTCCAGCCGCCGGCCGTAGGCCTCCAGGAGCTCCGCGTGGCCGGGGGCGGACGCCGGGACGCGGGCGACCTCCGAGCCCAGCCGCTCCAGCTCCGCGAGGTCCTCGCGGGCCTCGCGCAGCGCGTCGTCCATGACGGCGGTGACGGTGGCGCCCGCCTCGAAGGGCATCTCCTGGTGCAGGAAGCCGAGGTCCGCGGGGCGCGAGACGCTCCCCGCGTCGGGTTCGTCCACACCGGCGAGCACCCGCAGCAGGGTGGACTTGCCGGCGCCGTTCTCCCCGATCAGGCCGATCCGGTGGCCGGGGGCGGCGGTCAGGCAGATGCCGTCGAGGACGCGCCGGCCGCCGAGGCTGCGGACGACGTCATGGGCGAGCAGGGCGGGCTGGGGCACGGGAGGGCCTTTCCGGGGTGAGAGGGGGTTGCGGCCCGCCGGGCGCGGGCCGCGTTCGCGCACCGGCGGCTCACACCGCGGGCGCCCCCGTCTCCCGCAGCGTGCCGTCGGCCAGCCGCAGCCAGCGGGTCACCCCGATCTCGGCGAGGAAGCGCTCGTCGTGGCTGACCACCAGGAAGGCGCCCTGGTAGGAGTTCAGGGCGCTCTCCAACTGCCCCGCGCTGACGAGGTCGAGGTTGTTGGTCGGCTCGTCGAGCAGCAGCAGGTGCGGGGCCGGCTCGGCGCACAGCACGCAGGCCAGGGTGGCGCGCAGCCGCTCGCCGCCGGAGAGCACCCCGACCGGCAGGTGGGCCCGGGCGCCGCGGAACAGGAAGCGGGCCAGCAGGTTCATCCGCTCCGCCTCGGGCCGCTCCGGGGCGAACGCGGCGAAGTTCTCCGCCACGGTGCGGTCGAGGTCCAGCAGGTCCAGGCGCTGCGAGAGGTAGGCGATCCGCCCGTCGTTGCGCTTGATCTCCCCGCTGTCCGGCACGAGTTCGCCGGTGACCAGCTTCAGCAGGGTGCTCTTCCCGGCGCCGTTGGGCCCGGTCAGCGCGATCCGCTCGGGCCCGCGGACGCTCAGGTCGACCCCGCCCCCGGCGAACACCGGCCGGCCGCCGTGGCTGACCTGGAGGCCCTCGCCGAGGAAGAGGTTGCGCCCGGCGGGCACCTGGGTGTCGGGCAGCTCCAGGGAGAGCCGCTGCTCCTCGCGCAGGGCGCGTCCGGCCTCGTCGAGCCGGGCCTTGGCCTCGCTCACCCGGGCGGCGTGCATCTGGCCGGCCCGGCCCGCGGACTCCTGGGCGCCGCGCTTCATGTTGCCGGCGAAGATGCGGGGCAGCCCGGCGCTCTTGAGGTTGCGGGCCGCGTTGCTCTGGCGCCGCTCGGCGCGTTCGCGGGCCTGCTGCAGCTCCCGCTTCTCCCGCTTCAGCTCCTGCTCGGCGTTGCGGACGTTCTTCTCGGCGACTTCCCGCTCGGCCCGGACGGCCTCCTCGTAGGCGGTGAAGTTCCCGCCGTAGAAGCGCAGTTCACCGCTGCCGAGCTCGGCGGTGTGCTGCATCCGGTCGAGCAGCGCGCGGTCGTGGCTGACCAGCAGCAGGCAGCCGTTGAAGTCGGCGAGCACGTCGTGGAGCTTGTGCCGGGCCTCGGCGTCGAGGTTGTTGGTCGGCTCGTCGAGCAGCAGCACGTCGGGGCGCTTGAGCAGTTGGGCGGCGAGGCCGAGGGAGACGATCTGGCCGCCGCTGAGCGTGCTCAGGCTGCGGTCCAGGGTGAGGTCGGTCAGGCCGAGGCGGTCGAGCTGGGCGCGGGTGCGCTCCTCGATGTCCCAGTCGTCACCGATGGTGGTGAAGTGCCGCTCGTCGACGTCCCCGGACTCCACGGCGTCGATGGCGCGGATGATCCCGGCGACGTCGAGCACCTCGGCGACGGTGAGCCCGGAGGCCAGCGGCAGGCTCTGGCGCAGGTAGCCGAGGCGCCCGGTGACCGTCACCGAGCCGGTGGCGGGCTTGAGTTCGCCGGCGATCAGCTTGAGCAGGGTGCTCTTGCCGGCGCCGTTGGGGGCGACCAGGCCGGTCCGGCCGGCGGGCACGGTGAAGGACAGGTCGTGGAAGACCGGGGTGTCGTCGGGCCAGGCGAAGGAGAGGTTGGAGCAGACGACGGCAGCGTCGGACATGGGGATGACCTCGAAGGGAATGAGGGCAGGAAGACGGAGCTCTGCCCTGGGCAGACGTGCGGAACATGGGTACGACGAAGCCGACCACTCCGGCGGCGGCGCTGCTGAGGCACCGGCCGGTGGCCGTCAGATCCGGATCTCACCCGGAGATGTCGTCGTCACCCGCCACGTCTGCCACTCCTCGATCACACGACTACTGGTCCCGGCCACTGTAGCAGGCCGTTCGTGGACGGCAACGTCCTTTTCCGGCACCCCCGTTCGGCTCGGCCCGGGCCGCCGGCCGTGCCGTGGCAGCCCGGGGCGGCCGTGCCGTTGGCAGCCCGGGGCGGCCGTGTCGGCATCGTCACCGGTTGAACCGGTGGCGGAGACGCGGGCGTGGCTCGAAGGTGTTCACACGTGTGAGCTGCCGCCGGCTGTCACCCGCCCCGGCCGTCGAACATCCGGCCGTCGCCACCGGCGGCAGTGTCCGGTGCGAGCCGTGCCGCTGCCCCGAAGTGTCCCGCTGCCGGGGCCACGGGGACCGGGCGGCCGCCTCCGGCTTCCGCTGCGTCCCGCCCTCCCGGCGCTGAACCTCCCCGGTTCCGCCGCCTCCCGGCACCGGACCCGCTCGGGCCCGCCCGGCCCGCGCCCCGCGGCGCGGGCCGGGCCTTTCGCGTCGCCGGGCGGAACGCACGAAGGGGTTGGCGGCCGGTGCTGCCCGCCCCTTGGCGGGCGGTGGGTCACGCGGCCCGGAGGGGCCCCGCGAAGGACTTGCGCAGGGCCGCGGGGGCGGCGAGGGGGAGCAGCGCGGCGAGCATCCGGCCCTTGAGGGTGTCCGGCTGCCGCGTCAGCTGGACGTCGACCCGGGTGCCCCCGTCCTGCGGGGTCATCCGGAACACCCAGCCGCCGCCGGGGCCGAAGAGCTTGGAGTCGAGGGTGGTGACGGTGACGGTGTCGCCGCCCGGCTCCCACGCGTAGCGGGCGCGCTCCCAGGCGGCGGCGGTCCCCTCGGTGACCTCGGCCCAGGTGTCGCCCAATGCGTGGACCTCGAAGTGCTCGGCGTCGATCGTCGGCCAGGCCTGGGCCCGGGAGGGGCTGAAGTCGGTCAGCACCGCCAGCACGTCCGCCGGGTCGAGTGCGGAGACGAGATGGAAGCGTACGACGGCCATGGTGGGGTGCCCCTCATCGAAAAGTAACTGCTCCAACCGGTGACGGTAGATTTCCATGACGGCTCGTCACCTGTCAAGGCGGTGACGATGGAGGTCGTCGGGGCTACGCCTCCGGGACGGCGGGCACCCGGGTCAGGGCGTCGCGCAGGGCGGCCCGGGAGGTGATCCCGAGCTTCGGGAACGCCCGGTAGAGGTGGGAGCCGACGGTGCGCGGGGACAGCCGCATCCGCACGCCGATCTCCTTGTTCGTCAGGCCGCCCGCCGCGAGGTCCGCGATCCGGCGCTCCTGCCAGGTCAGAGCCGCGCCGCGGGCCGCCGGGCCCTGGGGCCGGGCACCGGCGGCGTGCAGCTCGGCCCGGGCCCGGGCCGCCCAGGCGACCGCGCCGAGCCCTTCGAAGGCCTCGGCGGCGGAGCCCAGCGCGGCCCGCGCGGCTCGCAGCCCCCGGGCCCGGCGCAGCCGGACGCCGTGGGCGAGGCGGATCCGGGCGAGCTCGAAGGGGAGGCGGGCGGCCGCCGGGTGGCCCTCGGCGCGGCGGTACCACTCGGCGGCCTCCGCCGGGTCGGCGGCGGTCATCGCGAGTGCGCCGTGGCTGAGCACGGCGAGCCGGGGGGAGCGCTCGGGCAGGCCGGCCTCCCGGGCGGCCAGGGCGTGCCGCCGGGCCTGCTCGGTGCGGCCGGTGTGCAGGGCCGCCTCGACCAGGTCGAGCAGCGTCCGGCCGGCCTGGTGCGCGCCGAGGGCGAAGGAGCCGGGCGGGGTGAGGGCGGTGGCGTGCCGGTAGGCGCCCTCGTAGTCGCCGTCCGCGAGCGCGGCGGCGGCGCCGACGGCCTCGGTGGCCTGGACGAGCAGGCCGATGCCGCGGGGGCGCGCCCAGGCGTCGACGGCGGCCAGCAGGGCCCGCGCGCGGTCCGTCCGGCCGCGCAGCGCGGCCGGCAGGGCGAGGTGCGCGCGGAACTGGTGGGCGAGCAGCGGGTGGTGGTGCGCGGTCGCCAGCTCCAGGCCCCGCTCGCCGGTCCGCTCGGCCTCCGTCCACTGCCCGGCGGCCAGCTGGTCGAGCATGACCACGTGCAGCACGGTCAGACCGGCCGTCCGGGCCCCGGCCGCCAGCTCGCGCTCGACGGTGCGCTCCAGGTGCGCGCGGTACGGGCCGAGCGTGTCCAGGTGGGAGGCGGCGACCGACAGCCGGGCGAGGTGCCACGGCTCGGGTGCCCGCAGGGTGGCGAACGCGCGCTCCACCCGCTCCCGGACGCCGGCGTCCTGCCGGCCCGGGTCGTCCCCGGCCTGTCGGCAGAGCCTGATGGCCGGGGGCACCAGGTCCCCCAGGGAGTCGAGGAGTTCGCGGGTCCGCTCGCGGCCGGCCCGGTCGGCCGCGTACCGGTCGACGGTCAGCAGCAGGTCGACGAGCCGGGCGAGGTCCCCGGCCGGCTCGCGGGCACCGGCGTCCCGGAGCGCCTCGATCGCCGCGACGATCCGCGGGCGCGAGGACCGTACGTCCCCGTCCTGGTGCAGCGCGCCGTGCGCCGCCGCGTACACCGCGGCCGGGGATCCGTCCGGGCCGTCCGCCGGCACCGGGCTCGGCGGCCCGCCCGGCTCGGCGGCTCCGTCGCAGCGGGCCAGGCGGCGGGCCAGGTCCGGCAGGCCGGCCTGGCAGGCGACGAAGGCCGCCTCGCCCAGCCGCCGGGACCGCTCCCGGCGGTGCCCGCTCAGCTCCGCGGCCCGGGTCAGCCAGGCCACGGCGGCCGCCGCGCCGCCGCGCCGGGTGGCGGCGTCGGCGGCGGCCTCCAGCGCGGCCGCGGCCCCCTCGTCCGGGCCGACCGCCGCGGCCGCCAGGTGCAGGGCGTGCCGTTCCGGGTCCTCGTGATGGACCCGCGCGAGCACCGCGTGCGCCGCCCGCCGCTCGCCGGGCGTCGCCAGCTGGACGACCGTCGACCGCACCAGCGGGTGCCGGAAGACGAACTCGCCGCTGAACGGGTCGACGACCAGCAGCCCGCTGTCCGCGGCCGCCTCGGCCCGCGTCATCCGGTAGCGCGCGCCGAGGACCCGGCCCGGCGGCGGGGCCGCCCCCGCGCCGTCCAGGGCGGCGCGCAGCAGCTCGGCCCGGACGGCGTCGTCGAGCGCCCCGATCCGGGGGCCGTACACGTGCCGCAGCCGCCGGGGGAGCGGGACGCCGGCCGGCCACGGCAGCTCCGGGCGGTCGGCCGCCACCGGGTCGTCGGACCCGGCCGCCCGGGGCGCGCGCCGCAGGTGCGGCGGCAGGTCCACGAGGGTCAGCGGATGGCCCTGGGCCTCGTCCAGGACGAGTCGGCGCAGCCGCGGCTCCAGGCCCGGGTGGCGCAGGTCCAGGAGCTGTTCGGCGGCCGTCTCCGACAGCGGGCCGAGCGGCAGCACGGGCAGCGAGGCCGCGTCGAAGCCGGAGGGCGGTTCGGAGCGCAGGCCCACCAGGAACCGCACCGGGCTGCCGGCGAGCCGTCGTCCGACGAAGCCGCACACCTCGGTGCTGGGGCCGTCGAGCCACTGGCCGTCGTCGAGCACCAGCAGGAGCGGCCGGCGCGAGGCGGCGGTCAGGAGCAGGTCGAGGACGGCGGCGCCGAGCGTCAGGACGCAGGGCGGCGCCCCACCGCCGCGGCCGAACACGACGTCCAGCGCCCCGCGGCGGCCGTCGTCCAGCCGGTCGGCGTCGGGGCGCAGCGGGTGCAGGAGCTGGTGCAGCCCGGCGAACGGCAGCTCCCGTTCGGCCTCGGCCCCACAGGCCCGGACCACCCGGTGGCCGGCCCGGGCGGCGAGCCCGGCGGCGTGCTCCAGCAGGGTGCTCCGGCCCGTGCCGGCCTCGCCCCGTAGGACGAGAGCCCGGCCCTCGGTGCTGGTCGCGAACCCGGACAGCAGCCGCTGCTCGCGCTCGCGGCCGACGATCCCTCCGTTGGTCGATGCCACCGCGGCCCCGTGCCCCTTCCTGTCGGTTCGTTCTGCTGTCCTTCGGTCCTGCGCCGTGCCCCCGGCGGCCCGGTGCCCCCGGCGTCGGTGCGCGCCGGTGCCCGGTGCCGCCGTCGGGGCGGCACCGGGCACCGGGCGCGGGGTGGGGCGTCAGCGGGGGGTGGTGCGGGCGGCCCGCCCGACGACCTCCGCGACGAGGCGGGGGCGGGAGGCCGCGACCGCGTGCGGGGCGTCGCCCGCGGGGGCCTCGGCGTGGGTGCGCCGGGCCGGGGAGCGGTGTGCCGCGGGCGGGATGCCGAGGTCGCCGGTGGTGACGACGGCCCGGCCCGGTCTGCTCGGCCGGGCGGCGGAGGCGGCCTTCCCGGCGGGGGCGTCGGCGGCGGACCGGTGGCGGCGGGCCGCCCGCCGGACGGACGGGTCGCTGGCGGCGGTGCCGTCGGCCTGCCGGCGGGCGGCCGGGCCCAGCGCGTCGGGGAGGGGCGGGCCCGGGTCCCGGTCGGTCGGCTCCGGGGCGCTCTGCCCGGGGGCGGGCAGGAAGGCGGCCACGTGGCCGGGGACCCTCGCCTCGGGGTCGTCGGCGGCTGCCTGGCCGGCCGAGGTGCCCCCGGAGGAGCGGCCGGTGAGGACCTCGGGGCCCCCGACCCGGCCGAGGGCGAGGCCCGCCGGGAGTGCCGTGGCCGCGCTCGCCGCCGGCCGTCCGCGTCGGCCCTTGATGCTCACCACGACAGGTCCCTCCCGGGTCGTCGGCGTGGGGCGGTCCGGCCTCGACGAGACCGTCACTGCCCTGACAGGTGATGAGATTGCCGCGCCCATGCGTCACCTGTCAAGGAGGTGATGGCCGAGGGTGGGGCGCGGCACCCGGGGGGTGCCGCGCCCCGGTGGCAGGCCTCAGGCCGGGACCACCCGGTAGCTCAGGGCCGGGAACGGGAGGTTGGACTGCGCCAGCGAGCCGCTGGCCCACGCGTGGGTGCCGGTGCAGCCGGCGCCCGGGTAGAGCACCACCGACGCGGCGCCGTTGACCACCTGCACCGAGCGGGCCGGTGCCGACAGGGTGTGGCAGGTGCCGAGGTCGCCGAGGTCGATGGTGGTGGCGGTGCCCCGCCCGTCGGCGGCCGCGTACAGGTGTGCGCCCGGCTCCAGCGGCGGCCAGCCGGTGGCGGCTCCGGCCGCACCGGCGCCGAGGGCGATCAGGGCCGCGGCCATGGCGGTGGTCACGGCTGCGCTGCGGAGCTTCGCCTGGGGTGTGAACATGCAACCCACCTTCTCGTGTGTGGCGGAACTGCTCGGAGGCCGGCGTGTGGCCCCTCGGGGGAGGCCGGCCCGATGTCAGATCCTTGCATCTTCAACAATGGCCAGGGAGTGCGGAATCGGCCAAACACGTGTGAGTGGCACGTGTCTCATCCGCCGCCCGTCACCGCCTTGACAGGTGATCGGGCGAGGTGCACCCTGAAGGCCGTCCCCGGCGCCGAGGCAGGCGCCGTGACTGCCGACCAGGGGAGTGGCCATGAGCAGGCAACCGGCGGACGACCCCGCCGCCGAGGCGCGGCGGGCACGCTTCGGCGCCCTGCCCGAGCGCATCCGCTTCGAGGACATGACCGAGGCGGCGGCGGCCGGCCCGGGCGGCGCGACGAACGGCGGGTACGACCCCGAGGGCTCCTGGAGGTTCTACAACTGCCTCGCCGTCGACCTGGGGGCGTAGGGGGCGCCCGCGGTGGGGCTCTCGGGCCCCTGTGCCCGGGGCGTCGGCCCGTCAGCCCTGCTTGACCGAGATGCGCCCGTTGCCGGTGCTCAGGTCGAGCCGGTAGGGGCCGGACGGGTCGTCGGGCACCCCGATGTCCCGGTGGCCGTTGCCGGTCCTCGCGGACACCCGGTAGGCGGCGGCCGGCACGACCAGGGTGACGGCGCCGTTGGAGGTCGTGGCGGAGACGTCCTGCGGCGTGGCCGGGGCCAGGTCGACCGCCCCGTTGCTCGTCTCGGCGCGGACGCGGCTGCCGCTCAGCCCGCGCCCCGTGATCGCGCCGTTGGTGGTCTTCACCTCCGCGGTACCGGCCACCCCGTCGAGGCGGACCGACCCGGAACCGGTGGAGATCCGGACGCCGCCCACCCGGGTGAGGCTGTCCGCTCCGGACGAGGTCCGGCCGCTGACCGGCAGCCCCGCGGGGGCCTCCACGGTGTAGGTGGCCGAGCAGTGCCGGCCGCAGCCGCCGAGCACCAGGACACCGTCCTCGACCCGGCTCGTCGGCCCCGGCCGGTCGTCCCGGTAGCTGACCGAGCGGTGCACGGCGACCTGGTCCAGGCCGTCCTTGCCGCGCAGGGTGACGCCGCCGGAGGTGGTGTCGAGCCGCACCGCGGTGATCCGCTCGCCCACCGTGGTGTCGTCGTCGAAGCCGTTGCCGGGAGCCACTCCACAGGCGGCCATGCCGGTCGCGACGGCCGCGAAGGCGGCGAAGTACGCGAGGCGGCCGGACTGCTGGCGCATGTCGTGTTCCCCCGGATCCGGAAGCCCCGCGGAGGGGCCCCGTCGTGGGGCGGGCTCCGTCGAGGGGCGGTGCCAGGACGCTACCGCGCTGCCGGAGGCGGCGGCCATGGGGTTGACACCCGCCTCCGGAGGGGGGAGTTCCCCCGGTCGGAGGAACCGGCGGGCAGGTGGCGGGCGTTGATCGGTTGACAGTGCACGCTCACGCCTGTCAGTCTCGCCTTTCCGGTCGGGAGGAAGAGGGGTGGGGTGCTGACGAGCGCGGAACTGCTGTCCCTGCTGGCCGCCGTGGGGCACACCCAGCGCCTGCGGATCATCGGTGAACTCGCGCGGGGCCGGGTCCACGTCAGCGAACTGGCCCGACGGCTCGGCATCTCCCGGCCGCTGCTCTACATGCACCTGGAGCGGCTCGAACACGCCGGTCTCGTCGCCGGCGCGCTGGAACTCTCCGACGACGGCAAGGCGATGAGGTTCCTCGAACTCGCCCCGTTCGAGATCCATGTCACGGCCGACACCGTCGTCGCCGCCCTCCGCGAGGACCGGGCGCAGCGGGAGCGGGCGGAGCGCGACGTGTGACGGAGGCGCCCCGGACGCGAAGGGCGCCGGATCGACGGGGGAGCGATCCGGCGCCCGGCTCGGCGACGGGGCGCGTCCTCGGCGCGCCACCCGGTGCGAGCGCACCGTCACGGCCGGTCCGAACCTGGCGACCCGTCAGAAGAATGCTACAGATGGAATGTTGACCTGTCCATGGGAAGTCTGGCCGCCGCCGGCGCACCCCGCCGGGCCTCCCGGCGTCGTGCGCCCGCCCGCCGGGGGCGTGAGGTGGGAGTGGCGCGAGAAGTCGGCCCGACCGACTTCTCGTGCGTGGCCCATCCGGCGCGTCCTGGCCAAACGGCCGGATCCGGTCGGCCCTGATGGCCCGCCCTCCGTCGTCGAGGCACGGTCTGGACGGCTACCGGGCCCGGTCGACCTCCCGCTGTGAAGCGGTCCGGTCGGGCCGGCTCCGGCGACCGAGGACCGCCAGGCGGGATGCGGCGACGGTGCGGATGCGCCGGGTTCGGCCGCCTTCGGCCAGCGCCGCCAGGGCGGTTGCGGACGAGGACTCCTCGGCGGACCGGAGCTGAAGCCAGTTCGAGGCCGCGAGCAGGGCCTCGGTGCCCCACGGCTCGTCCGAGGCCACCGCTCGCAGCACGGTCCACTCGCGCAGGCGCCGGGCGGAGAAGTCGTCCACCGCCACGGGCCCGGTCATCTCCCGGCACCAGGAGGGACAGCCGGGATCCGTGAGCAGCTCGGCGGCCCGTCGGTCGAGGCACTCGTACACGGCACTGCCGGCCATCGCCGCGTCAGGGTCGGCGAGCCACGGCTGACGAGGGCGGGTGCCTCCTCGGCGGCCACCTCGTCGAACGGCCTGCGGTAGCAGAGGAAACGCACCTGCTCGTCCGGTTCCCACTCCGGATCGCCCGCCGACACCGCGTCGCCCATGACCACCCCTTCCCTTCCGACTGCCGGGGCGGGAACCTGCCGCGACCACGGCAGCCCGGCACTCGTCGAACCATGGCGGCCTTCGGGTGCGGACAAGTACGGAGCCGGGCCGTCGGCTGCCGTCACGCCTCGCGCACGACGATGTCCCGCACGCCGTCCGCGACGGCCTTGCTGGTCCGCCAACGGCGGAGGAAGCGGTCCGTGGCGAGGAGTTCGACGGTCGCGGTGAGCCAGGCGTCGTCGCCGAGGCGGTGGACGCGGCCGAGGTCGACGATGGCGCCCAGGAGTTGGTGCAGCAGGGTGACCTCGGGCGCCGGGTACCACCAGCGGTGGTGGACGAACCGGGGGCTCCATAGGTCGTACGGGTGCCGGACCATCGCCCGCAGGCAGGAGCCGTGGGTGCCGATCGCCGGTTCGTGGCGTCCGGCCACGAGGCCGCCGACCGGGGAGCTGAGGAACCGGCTGCTGGTGACGCCGAGTTCGAGGCTCATCAGGCGGTGCCACGGCACCAGGAACGGGTCGCGCCCGGCGACGCGGTGCTCGAACCCCTCCGGGAGGACGGCGAGGCAGGCCCTGCTCTCATGGTCGCCGATGTACCAGGTGCCGTCGACCTTCAGCATCGGGCCGAGGCCGAGCCCGACGGCGGGCCCGGCGGGCGGGGTGGCGGGCTCGGTGGCGGTCGAACGGTCGGAGGCGGCGGGGCGTTCGGTGGTCACGGCTCTCCTCAGGGCTGGCGGCGACTCCTCGCCGACGAGTCTTCCCGGCACACCCCCCGGTCACCATACCGGCGGGCGGGGCCCGTTGGACGGGAGGACGCGCAACGGCCGGGCAGGGACTACGCGGAGCCCGACGAGCCCGACGGTCCCGGGGACTCCGACGGACCCGAGGGCTCGGACGGTCCCGGGGACTCCGACGCGCCCGACGGACCCGCCCCGGCCGAACCCGCCTCCATCGCCGTCATCCGCGGCAGCAGCACCAGCACCGCGACCAGCAGGAGCAGCAGCAGCCCGCCGCCGACGAGCAGCGGGGTGCGGACGCCGACGGCCGAGGCGATCCAGCCGCTGAGGGCGGCGCCGGTCATGATGCCCAGGCGGGTCAGCAGCATGTAGCAGCTGTTGACGCGCCCGAGCAGCTCCTTCGGCACGGCCTGCTGGCGCAGCGAGATCGCCTGGATGTTCCAGGTGACGATGCCGAAGCCGACCACCCCGTACAGCGCGGCGACTTCGGCGACCGAGGTGCTCAGGCCCATCAGGACCAGCGCGACGCCCATCAGCAGGAAGGAGAGGGCGATCCGGGCACCGCGGCCGAGCAGTCGGCTGAGCCGGCCGGCCAGGGTGCTGGCGGCGGTGCCGCCGACGGCGCCGACGGCGAGCACGATGCCGTAGGAGGCGGCGGGGGCGCGGATGACCCGGGTGACCATCAGGACCATCATCGTGGTGCCCATGAAGCAGGCCAGTGCGCCCAGGGTGGAGAGCACGGCGAGCATCCGCACGTCGCGGTGGCGGAGCAGCCAGTCGACGCCCTCGCGGATCTCGGTGAGCACCGGGCGGCGGTCGGCCGCGGCGCGCGGGCTGGTGGAGCGGCCGGTGGCGGCGACCAGGACGGCGGCGAGCGCGAAGGAGAAGCCGTCCAGGGCGAAGGGGGAGGCGGCGGCCGCGGCGAACAGCGCGGAGCCGAGCAGCGGGCCGACGAGGTTGCCGCCGACCAGCATGTTGGCCTGCATCCGGCCGTTGGCGGTGTCCAGCTGGTCGGGGCGGACCAGTTCGGGGACGGCCGAGGTGGCGGCGTTGGAGAAGACCGTCTCGCCGCAGCCGAGCAGGAAGGCCAGGGCGGCGAGCGCGACCAGCGGCGGGTCGGCGAGGAAGACCCAGGCGGCGAAGGCCAGGACGACGACGGCGCGGGCGCCGTCGATGGTCCACATCAGCCGCCGCCGGTCGGCCCGGTCGGCGAGCACCCCGCCGTACAGGGACATCAGCAGGAAGGGCAGCGAGGCGGCGACGGAGACCACGGAGACGGCGCCGGGGGAGTCGGAGACGGCCACGGCGAGCAGCGGCAGGGCGGAGTCGCGCATGCCGTCGCCGACCGAGGAGACGGCCGAGGCGGACCACAGCAGCTGGAACTTCCGGCCCAGTCGGGGACGGCTCTCGGAGGGCTTCGCAGCCAGGTCTGCTGAGGTCACCGACGCAGTATGTCATGTCCGCGGAGGACCGTTCGGGCGGATTCCGAAGTGCCGGAGGTGTCCCGAACTGCCCGTGTCGGCACGGGTGTCGGGCTTCTCCGGGAGTGTCCGGGCGCGCCCGGGGGCTCCCGTGCGCTCCGGGTCGGGCTTCGGCCGCATGCGAACGGGTGAGGTCGTGTCCGAACTTGATGCGATTTCCCGGCGCTCCCCGGTCACACGCACCGGTGAACGTGCGCCGGCCGCCCGGTGCGATCGCCCTTCGGCCGCTCTCCTGGGTCCTGTCCGGACCGGGTCGTGCCCGTCGGCTCCGCGCGTGTCGGGCCCGGCCCGCCGACGACGAGAAAGGGGACCGTGGTGGGGACGAGAAAGCGAACGCGGTACGCCGCGTTGACGGCGGCGCTGGCCGCCGTGCTGACCGGCGGGGGGCTGGCGGCCGCCCCGCCGGCCTCCTCGCAGGCCGCCGACGGGACGGTGACGGTCCGGGTGGTCCGGGCGGTGGACGCCACCGGCGTGTGGACGCCCGCCCTGGAGCCGGGCATCGCGGGCGTGACGGTGACGCTCACGGACGGCGCGGGCGTGCGGACGGAGGGCACCACGGCGACCGACGGCACGGTGACGCTGGCCCCGGCCGCGGGCGGCGCCGCCGGCGGCACGTACCGCGTCCAGGTGGTGAACCCGCAGCCGGGCGTCCTGTTCCCGGCGTTCGCCTCGCGCCAGGGCCTGGACGGCGCGCCGGACCAGCTTGGCTCCGACGTGGAGTTCGTCGACCTCTCCGACGGCCGGAACGTCCGGTACACCACCGGCCTGTGGTACCCGGGTGACTACTGCCAGCAGAACGCGCCGCTGGTGACGGCCTGTCAGAACACCACCTGGCAGGGCGGGGCGCAGCGCACCCTGGTGTCGTTCCCGTACGGCGCGCGCGGCCAGGACGGCGTGGACGTGAACGTCGCGGGCCTCGCCACCGACGCGCAGACCGGCACGCTGTTCGGCGTCGCGTGGAACAAGGCCGACCGGCGGGTGTTCGCCTCGGCGGCGGCCAAGCGCACCACGGACTACGGGCCGGGCGGCTCCGGCGGCATCTACGTCACCGACCCGGCGGGGGGCGCGACGACGCTGTTCACCACCGTCCCGGACGCGGGCGCGACGCCGCACGGGCCGGGGACGGACGACGCCTTCCTCGCCGTGCCGGGCCGGGAGAGCCTCGGCGGGCTCAAGGTCACCGAGGACGGCCGGCACCTGTTCGTCGTCAACCTCCACACCCGTGCGCTGTACCGCTACGACGCCACCGCGGCGACGGCCGCGGCGCCCGAGGCCGTCTACCCGATCCCGGACCCGGGCTGCCCCGCGGCCGGGGACTGGCGGCCGTTCGGCCTCGGCCTCCAGGACGGCGTCGGCTACCTGGGCGGCGTCTGCTCGGGCGAGTCGACGGGCCGCGCAGCGGACCTGCGGGCGGTCGTGCTGCCCTTCGACCCGGCCACCGGGCTGTTCCGGCCGGCCGTGCTCGACCAGCCGCTGGACTACCCGCGCCAGTCGACCGTCGGCGGCGGCCCGTGCGACGGCGCGGGCTGGTTCCCGTGGACGGACACCTACCCGACCGAGCAGCACGGCCAGGCCTGCTCCGGTTACCGGGCCCAGCCGGAGCCGGAGTTGGCCGAGGTCGGCTTCGAGACGGACGGCTCGATGCTGCTCTCCTTCCGCGACCGCCTCGCCGACCGGGCGACCGGCCAGGCGGCGGCGGGCGCGGCGGTCGGCGAGGTGCTGTCGGGCGGCGACCTGAACAAGGCCTGCCCGGTGGACGGCAGGTACGTGCTCGACGCCGACAACGGCTGCGGGCTCTCGCCCCGGGGCACCCGCTTCTTCGACACCAGCCGGTTCGGCGTCCACCACAACGCGGACTACGCGGGGATGGCGCTGTCGAAGGTCGAGAGCACCGTCGGGACTTCCGGGTACGACCCGAACAACACGGCCTTCGGCTACGGGACGGCGTTCCTCCGGCGGACGGACGGCACGCCGGACGCGAAGCCCGGCCTGCGCCTCAACCCGGCGGACCGGCCCGCCCCGTTCGGCAAGGGCGCCTCGATGGGGGACCTGGAGGTGCTCTGCGACCGGGCGCCGCTGCAGATCGGCAACCGGGTCTGGTACGACCCGGGGCGCACGGGCGTCCAGCGGCCGGGCCAGCGCCCCGTCCCCGGCGTCACCGTGCACCTGTACGACGCGGCGGGGACGCTGGTCGGCACGACGCGGACCTCGGCGCGCGGCGAGTACTACTTCGACGACTCGGACGTGACCGGCGGCCTGCGGCCGCACACCCGGTACACCGTCCGGCTGGACGAGCCGGCCGACTACGCGCAGGGCGGCCCGCTGTACCAGTGGGCGCCCACCCGGCACGACGTCGGCGACGATCCGGCCCTCAACTCCAAGGGTGTCGTCCCCCGCGGCGGCACCTTCCCCGAACGGGAGCTGACCACCGGCGGCCCGGGCGAGAACGACCACACCCTCGACTTCGGCTTCCGGCCTCGGCGGGGCGTGCTGACCCTGGTCAAGCACGACCAGGACGGCAGGCCGCTGGCCGGGGCAACGTTCCAGCTGTGGCGCACCTCCGGCGGGCCCGGCCGGCCGCGGACCACCGGCGGGCACCGGGACACGCCGGTCGGCGAGCCGTGCACGACCGGAGCCGACGGCATCTGCCGGGCCAGTGGCGGGCCGGGGACGTACTTCTGGGTGGAGGTCAGGCCGCCGGAGGGCTACGCCGCGGACGCCACGGTGATCGGGCCGCTGGTGCTGACCTGCGACAACCTGGGCGAGGGGATCACGGTGACGGTCGTCAACCGGCGGATCGGCCTCCCGTGGCCGCCGCTGCCGACGCCGCCGCCGGACCCGGCGACCTCCTCGCCGCCGCTGGCCACGCCGCCCATCGCGACGGTGCCCGCGCCGGCGCCGCCGTCCGGCCCGGCG
Source organism: Kitasatospora sp. NPDC018619 (assembly GCF_044391605.1). Taxonomy (NCBI): domain Bacteria; kingdom Bacillati; phylum Actinomycetota; class Actinomycetes; order Kitasatosporales; family Streptomycetaceae; genus Kitasatospora; species Kitasatospora sp. NPDC018619. Next base: position 51,963 of record NZ_JBISAI010000010.1, on the reverse strand, counting down.
CCGGCGCGGGCCGCGGCCTGGACGGTGGACGCCCCGACGGCCCGGCCGCTCCCGTCGCCGGACCCGGCGGACCTGGCCGACCCGGCTGACCCGGCTGACCTGGCGGACCTGGCGGATGCGCCGGACCCGGCCGACCTGGCGGACGCGCCGGGCCTGCCGGATGCGCCGGACCTCGCGGACCTGCCGGGATCGCCGCCCCGGGCCGGCGGCCCGCTGCCGAGCACCGGGGCCGGCCCGCTGCTGCCGCTCGGCCTGGCCGGCGCGACGGCCCTGGTGGGCGCGGGCGGCACGCTGGCCCTGGTCGGCCGACGGCGCGGGGGGGGGGGGGGGGGGGGGGGGGGGGGGGGGGGGGGCCGGGGGGGGGGGGCCCCCCGGGCGCCCCCCCCCGACCGCGCCCGCCCCGCCCGACCGCGCCCGCCCCGCCCGACCGCGCCCGCCCCGCCCGACCGCGCCCGCCCCGCCCGACCGCGCCCGCCCCGCACGGCGGCAGCGGCCCCGGTCCCCGGCAGCGGCCCCGGGCCGCTCAGCGCTTCGGAACGGCGTCCGCGGACTCCGGCAGCGGGTAGGCGCCGGGGTCGACCGGCCCCGGGAGGTCGGTCGCCGGGCGGCCGGGCGCGCCCGGGTCCGGCAGCGAGGGCTGCGCGGGCGGGGCCGGGACCTGGCTGAACGGGACGCCGGGCGGCGCCTGGACCGGGCTGCCGCGGCCGAAGGGCGGTGCGGTGCGGCCAGCGGCGGCGCAGCCCGCCAGCGCCTCCAGGCCGTCCGGGCTCTGGACGGCCGGCTGGTTGCCGGAGAAGCAGTTGCCCGGGTCGGCGGAGGCCAGCACGAGGTCGGTGCCGTTGCCGGTGGTCCGGTTGCCCTCGATCCGGTTGCCGCTCGCCGGGTGCCCGGGCGGGTCGGTGACGATGATCCCGGCCGAGCGGTTGCCCTGGACCAGGTTGCGCTGCACCTGGTTGGCGGTGCCGCCGCCGATCCCGATGCCGATGCCCCAGGCGCCGTCGGCCTGTTGGGGGGTGTCGGCGGCGTTGTTGTCGGTGACGACGTTGCCCGCGATCACCGCGCCGTGCTGCGGTGCGAGCGCTTCGAGGTCGTTGGAGTTGACGGTGACGCCGACCCGGTTGCCGTGCACCCGGTTGCCGACCACGGTGAGGTTGTCGGAGGCGTTGGTGATCTCGATGCCGACGGCGTTGCGCTCCACCGTGTTGCCCCGCACCAGGGTGTCGCAGGGCTTGCACTGGCCGACGTAGATGCCGGAGTCGGCGCCGCCGGAGGCGTACGAGTCCTCGATGACGCCGCCGCGGGCGTCGAAGGCGTAGATGCCGTACAGGCCGTTGTTGTACGCGGTGACGCTGCTGGCCCGGAAGCCCTGGACGGGCGGGAAGCGGACGGTGTCCAGCGGGTCGTAGGCCGAGCCGCCGGCGCCGTGCTGCTGGAGCTTCTCGTCGGTGACGCCGGTGAACAGCACGCCGTTGGCCAGGTAGCCGTGGACGGTGAGGTTCTCCACCACCGTGCCGGGGCCGGAGGCCGTGATGCCGTTGACCAGCCTGAGGCCGCCGTCCAGCACCACCGCGTTGCGGTCGGTGCCGCGCAGCACGATCTTCGGCTTGGTCAGGCGCACGCTCTCCCGGTAGGTGCCCGGGTCGACCAGCACGGTGTCCCCCTCGCGGGCGACGTCCACGGCCTGCTGGATGGTCGGGAAGTGCTGCGGGACGCGGACGACCGTGCCCTCCGGGTGCTTGGCGTCCGAGGAGGACGAGCCGCCCGAGGAGCAGCCGGCCAGCGCGAGGACGGCGGCGGCGAGCAGCGCGGGCAGCCGCCTGGCGGCCCGGCCCGCGGTCCGGGGTGCCGTGCCCGGGTGCGGGTGACGTGTGGTCAGAAGTTGCATACGGCGTGTTCTATCGTCTCCAATGTCGCCCATGCATGCCGAAACCGGAAAGGCGCAGGGCCGGCCGTCGACCGCCCGCGGTGGCGGGCTGGACCGCAGGGGGCTGCTCGCGGGCGGGGTGGTGGCGGCCGCGGGGCTCGGTGCGGGGGTCACGGCCCTGGCCCTGGGCGGTGAGGGCCTGCGGGGCGGCGGCCACGGCCGGCGGCCCGCGGCGGCGCCGGAGCCGGCGCCGGTGCCCTTCCACGGCGAACGGCAGGCCGGGGTGACGGCCGCGCAGCAGCCGGCCACCCAACTGCTGGCGCTCGACCTGGCGCCGGCCTCCACCTCGGACGGCCGGGCCGCGCTGCGCGCCCTGCTCGGCGCGTTGACCGGGGTGCTGGCCGCCGCGGCCGGGGGCGGCCCGACGGACGCCCGGCTGCAGGACGCCCGCCCGGCCGGGCTCAGCAGCCTGGTGGGCGTCGGCCCCGACCTCGCCGCCCGGCTGGGGCTGAACGTCCCGCCCGCCCTGCTGGCCGGGCTGCCCGCCTTCCCCGGGGACCGGCTCGACCCGGCACGCGGCGGCGGCGACCTGGTGGTCCAGCTGTGCGCGGCGGACCGCTGGCCGCTGTCCGTGGTCGCCGAGCAGGTGGACGCGGCGGCCCGGGCGGCGGGCGCGACGGCGCGGTGGACGCAGTCCGGCTTCCTGGCCCGGACGACCGGCGGCGCGACCCCGCGCAACCTCTTCGGCTTCAAGGACGGCACGGCGAACCCGGACGCCGAGCAGGGCGACCAGTGGGTCTGGGGCCCGCCGGGACCGCACCGGCACGGGACGGTCCTGGTCTACCGCCGGATCCGGATGGACACCGCCGCCTTCGCCGCCCTGCCCGAGGAGCGCCGGGAGCAGGTGATGGGCCGTCGGATCGGCGACGGCGCCCCGCTCACCGGCACCGCCGAGCACGACGAGCCGGACATCTACACCAAGAACCCGGACGGCTCGTACGTCCTCCCGGCCACCGCGCACGTCCGCCTCTCCAGCCCCCGGCTGGACGGCGGCGCCCGGATGCTGCGCCGGGGCTACAGCTACGACGACGGCCCGGACGACCGCGGGCTGCTGTTCTGCGCCTTCATGCGCGATCCGGCCCAGTTCACCAGGGTCCAGAACCGGCTGGCGGAGCGCGACGCCCTCAACGCCTTCGTCCAGCACACCGCCTCGGCGGTGGCCTACGTGCTGCCGGGCGCGCCGGAGGGCGGGACGCTGGGGGAGGGGCTGTTCGGATGAGGGAGGCGTCCGGCGGCGGGGCGGGAACCGGTGCGTCCGGTGGTGCCGGAGCCCGGGCGGGCGGGGTGGAGGAGCAGCCGCTCTCCGGCGGGAACACGAGCACCGGCGTGGTCCGCGTCGGGGACACCGTGCGGCGCCCGGCCGGACCGTGGACGCCCGCGGTGCACGCGCTGCTGGAGCACCTGCACGCGGCCGGGTTCCGGGCGGCGCCGCGCCCCCTCGGCCTGGACGGGCAGGGCCGCGAGGTGCTGACGTACCAGCCGGGCGAGGTGGTCTGGCCCGACCGCTTCGACCTGCTGCGCCCGGCCGGGCGGCTGGCCCGGATCGCCCGGCTGGTCCGGGAGTTCCACGACGCGGTACGGGACTTCACGCCCCCGCCGGACGCCCGGTGGCGGGTGCTGATGCCGCCCGACGGCGCCCCCGACACCATCGCCCACAACGACCTGGCCCCGTGGAACCTGGTGGCCGGCCCCGGGCACCGCTGGTCCTTCATCGACTGGGACACCGCCGCCCCCGGCACCCGGCTCTGGGACCTCGCCTACGCCCTGCACGGCTTCCTGCCGCTGTCGGCCCGGCCGGGCCTCCGGCTCGCCGACGCCCGCGCGGCGGCCCGGCTGCGCGTCTTCGTCGACGCCTACGGGCTGGACGAGGGCGAACGGCGGTCCCTGGTACCGCTGTTGGGCCCGCGCACCCGGGCCATGCACGACTTCCTGCGGGACCGCGCGGGCCGTGGCGAACAGCCCTGGGCGGGGCTCTGGGCGGAGGGGCACGGGGAGGTCTGGCGCACCGACGCGGAGTACGTCGAGCAGCGCCTGGAGCGGTGGTCGGCCGCCCTGCTGGACTGAGGCCGGGCGGCCGGGCCGCGAGCCGCTACCAGTCCACCGGGAGGTGGGACGGGCTGCGGGTGGTGCCGCCGAGCTGCCAGGCCAGCTCCGCGACCGGGGTGGTGAGGCGCAGCCCGGGCAGGGCGGTGGCGAGGCGGTGCAGGGACTCGCGCATCTCCAGGCGGACCCGCCAGGCGCCGATGCAGTAGTGCGGGCCGGAGCTGAAGGCGAGCGTCGGCGCGGGGAGCGGGAGGTCGAGGTCGGTGTCGAGGCCCTCGGGGTAGACGGCCGGGTCGCGGTTGGCGCTGCCGAGGCTGACGGCGAGGACCGCGCCGGCCGGGACGGTGACCTCGCCGACGTCGACCGGCGCGGTGGTGCGGCGGATGGTGGCCTCGTCGTCGCCGAGCGGGATGTAGTGCAGCAGCCGTTCGGCGGTGCGCTCGGCGACGTCCGGGTCGGCCAGGCGCGGCCAGTGCCCGGGGCGCTCGCCGAGCACGTACACCAGGGCGTTGGCGAGGGCCCCGGCGACACTCTCGTTGCCGCTGGCGGTGAGTCCGGCGACCAGGAAGACGAGGGAGTCCTCCGGGACGCCGCCGTCCTGGTCGGCGGCCCGGACCAGTCGGCTGACCAGGTCGTCGCCTGGCTCGCGGCGTCGGCGGGCGACCAACTCGCCCATGAAGGCGCCGAATTCGGCGAGGGCGGCGTCGTGCCCGGCCCTGGCCCCGGCCCCGGCGCCGCGCCGGCCCCGGTTCCCCTCCTCGCCCTGGTCCCTGCCCTGCTCTCCGCCCTGCTCTCCACTCTGCTCTCCGCCCTGTTCGCCGCCCTGGGCGAGCAGCGCGGTGGTCCAGCGCTGGAGCCGCTCGTCGTCCAGGCGGTCCGGCCCGTCCCCGTCGAGCCCCATCAGCCGGGTGGTGACGGCGAACGGCACCGGCCGGGCGAACGCGGGCACCAGGTCGGCCGGCGGGCCGGCGGCGACCAGCCGGTCCACGGACTGCTGGACGGCGGCCGCGACCCACGGCTGCCAGCCGGCGATGGCGCGCGGGGTGAAGGCCCGTCGGACGGTGGCGCGCAGCCGGCGGTGGGCGGGCCCGTCCTGGTTGAACAGGGAGGCGGGGTTGGCGGCCACGTCGGCGGTGGCGCCCGCGGTGCCGACCTCGTGCAGGTCCGCCCGGGTGACCCGGGGGTCGCCGAGGACCTGCCGGACGTCGTGGTAGCGGGTGATCAGCCACGCGGGGGTGCCGTCCGGGAGGGTGGTGGGGTGGGGCGGCTGGGCCGGGGTGGTGGGGAGCCGGTGGAGTGGGGGCAGGGCGGCCCGGAGGTCGGCTGTGACGGAGTCCATGGGTCCCTTCGCGGGGTTCGGAGGTCCGACTGGTCGGGAAGCGTCCGGGCATCCAATTGTCTTATCTTCATGAGGAATTGGACGGTTGTGACGCTTCTTCCGTTACGCCCCGATGGTATGCCCTCCGTGCCCCCGGCCGGGTGCCGGATCGACGGGCAGCAGCGGCCGGAGCGCGCCCAGCACGGCGCCGATGCAGGCGTCCCGCAGCTCGGTGCGGGTGCAGCTCTCCTCGGTGAGCCAGTCGATGACCAGCACCCGCACGAACACCAGCCAGCTGCGCAGGACCTGCGAGGCCGCCTGCCGGTTCCGCTCGTCCGCGAGCGGGAGGACGCCCAGCAGTCGGCCGCGCAGGGTGTCGAGCTCCTCGGTCATGATGGTCTGGATCACCTGGTCCCCGGCCAGGACGCGGTTGGCCGCGAGCACGGCGTGCCGGTTGGCGACGAAGTAGTCCAGGTGCGCGTCCATGCCCTCGACCAGCTGCTCGACCAGGGTGTCGGCCGGGTCGAAGCGGCTCCGGGCGAGCAGGTCCGCGGCCGCCTCCCGGTAGACCTCGGCGAAGAGTTCACGCTTGCTCGCGAAGTGCCGGTAGAGCAGCGCGCGGGAGACCCCGGCCCGCGCGGCCACCTCCTCCATCAGCACCTCCTCGTACGGCCGTTCGGCGAACATCCGGGCGCCGACGGAGAGCAGCTGGGCGCGTCGCTCGGCGGGGGAGAGCCGTCGGCGCGGTTCGTGGACTGGCATGGGCGCCAGGTTACTTGACACGCGTCCACCGGCTGGCGCAGCTTAGTAGACGCGTGTCAACCAGACTTTCACCGAGGGGGTGGCCGGGTCATGGCCAAGGCGTTGCGGGTGCTCGCGTGGACGACGGGGATCGCCTGTGTGGCGATCGGGTTCCTCCACATCCTGCTGGGGAACGCCGCGATGCCCGGCGCCGCGGACGCCGGGCCGACGGTCGCCGGCTTCGGCCGCTTCATGGGCGCGGTCTTCGCCGGGTACGGCGTGGCCTGGATCCAGGCCGCCCGGCGGGCGCCGGTGCCGGCCCGGACGGTGCGGTGGCTGGCGGCGGTCTTCCTGCTGGGCGGCCTCGCCCGGGTGCTGTCGATCGTGGCGGACGGGCGGCCGCACTGGTTCCAGCTGGTGCTGATGGGGATCGAACTCGGGCTCGCGCCGGTGCACCTGTGGCTCGCCGACGCGGACGAGCGGGCGCACGGCGGCCACCGGGCCGCCGCACCGGCTCGCTGACCTCCGGGAGGGCCGGCCGTACCAGGGGTTATGCTCCGCACCGGTCGAACGCACGTCCGCGAGAGGGGAACCGGCACATGAACGGCACCGTGGTGGCAGTCAGCAGCAACGCCGAGTACTCGTTCACCAAGCCGAACCGCGACGGCATCACGCTGCTCGCCGGGCTGGGCGTCGAGGGGGACGTGCACGCCGGGGTGACGGTCAGGCACCGCTCCCGCGTCGCCCAGGACCCGACGGCGCCCAACCTGCGGCAGGTCCACCTGATCCACCGCGAACTGCTCACCGAGCTCGGCGAGTCGGGCTTCGACGTCGCCCCGGGCGCGCTGGGCGAGAACATCACCACCGAGGGCGTGGACCTGCTCGGCCTGCCGGTCGGCGCGGTGCTGCGGATCGGCCCCGAGGCCGAGGTGGAGGTCACCGGCCTGCGCAACCCGTGCGCCCAGATCGAGGCCTACCGGCCCGGGCTGCTCAAGCAGGTCGTCGGCCGCGCCGAGGACGGCACCGTCGTGCGCCGTGCCGGCATCATGGGCGTCGTCCGCACCGGCGGCCCGGTCCGGCCCGGCGACACCGTCGTGGTCGAGCTGCCGGACGGCCCGCACCGGCCGCTCGACCGGGTCTGAGGACGTCGGGACGGCGCAGGTCGTGAAGGTGCCGGCGGGCGTCGACCATACCCCCGCCCCGTAATGCCGGGGGCCGGCTCCGGCCCGCCCTCGGCGACGGCGTCCCGGACGTCGTCCTCGGGGGAGCAGTAGCCGACCGCGGCCGGCTCCGGTTCCTGTGCGCCGGGGCGGGCTCCCGCCCACCGGGGGCGGCTGGTCGGGGGGGGGGGCCCGCCCGGGGGGGGGGGGGGCCCCCCCGGGCCGGGGGGGGGGGGGGGGCCCGGGGGCGGGGGGCGCCGCGGCGCGGCGCGCGCGCGCGGGTGGGGGGGGGGCGGCGCGGGCCGGCCCCCGGCGCCGGGGGCCCGGCGGGGGGCCTCGGGGGCGCGGTCGCCGCCGGGGGCCGCCACCGGTGCCTGGGCGCCGGGGCGTCAGCCCTCGACGCGGCCGACCAGCTCGTAGCCGGCCTCGTCGACGGCGGCGGCCACCTCGGAGTCGGCCAGCGGGCCGGTGCTGCCGACGGTGACGGTGCCGGCGGCGAGGTCCACGGCGACCTCGCCGACGCCGTCGAGCTTCTTCAGCTCGGCGGTGACCGAGGCGACGCAGTGGCCGCAGGTCATGCCCTCCACCCGGAAGACCGCGGACCGCGCGGCCTCGGCGGCCGGTGCCGCGGAGGCGCCGGTGCCGCACGAGCCGCAGCAGGAGGAGGCCTCGGCGGCGGGGGTCTCGACGGTGACGGTGGTCTCGCTCATGGGTGCTCCCGGGGTGGGTGTCCGGCGCCGACCGGACTGTCCGGGCGGCCGCCTCGTCGGCGAACATACCATACCCCCCTGGGGTAATGAGAAGGGCTCCGCCAGGCTGTCGGGAGCGGCCTGCCCCTTTCCTCCGACGCTCCCAACCAGGCGGTGTGGCAGTCCTGTTGCGGGTGCCCGGGCAGGGTGGAGGCGCTGCCCCGCAACCCGGACCACGCCCCCGCCCACCACACGAGGTGACCTCATGGACCCCACCACCCGGCGCGCCCCGCGCGGCCTGCGCGAGATCCTCGCGGCCGGCGAACGGACCTACTCCTTCGAGTTCTTCCCCGCCCGGGACGAGGCCGGCGAACGCGCCCTGTGGGCGGCGATCCGGCGGGTGGAGGCCGTCGCGCCGACCTTCGTCTCGGTCACCTACGGCGCCGGCGGCTCCTCGCGCGACCGCACCATCGGAACCACCGAGCTGATCGCCGCACAGACCACCCTGCGCCCGGTCGCCCACCTCACCGCGGTCGGCCACTCCACCGCCGAACTCCAGGCCGTCCTACGGCGCTACGCCGACGTCGGCATCCGCGACGTCCTCGCCCTGCGCGGCGACCCGCCGGGCGACCCCAACGGCGCCTGGGAGCCGCACCCGCGCGGGCTGCGGTACGCGGCCGAACTGGTCCGGCTGGTCAAGGAGTGCGGCGCCTTCACCGTCGGCGTCGCCGCCTTCCCCGAACGCCACCCGCGCTCGCCGGACTGGGACGGCGACATCCGGCACTTCGTCGCCAAGTGCCGGGCGGGCGCCGACTACGCCGTCACCCAGATGTTCTTCGACGTCGAGCACTACCTGCGGCTGCGCGACCGGCTGGCCGCGGCGGGCTGCGACACCCCGGTCATCCCGGAGATCATGCCCGCCACCGACGTGCGCCAGATCAGCCGCTTCGCCGAACTCAGCGGCGCCTCCTTCCCCGCGGGCCTGGCCCGGCGCCTGGAGGCGGCCCGCGGCGACCGGGCGGCGGCGCACCGCATCGGCGTCGACCACGCCACCCGGATGGCCGAGCGCCTCCTCCACGAGGGAGCCCCGGGGCTGCACTACATCACCCTCAACCGCTCCACCGCCGCCCTGGAGATCCACCGCAACCTCGCCCCGAGCACCCCGGCCACCGCCGCGCCCGCGCCGGCGTCAGCGGCCTAGCGGACCGACGCCGGTCCGTTGTCGAACCGGGGGACCGCCTGGCGTCCGGTCGGGCGCGGGAAGCCGGCCCGGCGGGCTTCCCGCGCCCCTGCGTCCGAGCCTTGCGGACCATACCCCCAGGGGGTACAAATGAGACCGACGCTGACCGATACCCCTCTGCGGTATGAGAGGGGGCCCGGCCGCGACACGTACCGCACGACGACGTCACGAGGAGCGACGATGACTACGCAGGCACCCGCCTCAGCGGAGGTGGAACTCTCGATCGGCGGCATGACGTGCGCCTCCTGCGCGGCCCGGATCGAGAAGAAGCTCAACCGGATGGACGGGGTCACGGCCAGCGTCAACTACGCCACCGAGAAGGCGAAGGTCGCCTTCGCGGACGGGGTCGAGGTCGCCGATCTGATCGCCACCGTCGAGGCCACCGGCTACACCGCCGAGCTGCCCGGGCCCCGGGTCACGGCCACCGGGCAGGGCGCCGAGGCGTCCGGGCCGGCCGACGAGCTGGCCTCGCTGCGCCAGCGGCTGTTCACCGCGCTCGCGCTCGCCGTGCCGGTGGTCGCGATGGCGATGGTGCCGGCCCTCCAGTTCGACAACTGGCAGTGGCTCTCGCTGACCCTCGCCGCGCCGGTCGTCACCTACGCCGCCTGGCCCTTCCACCGGGCCGCGTTCACCAACGCCCGGCACGGCGCCGCGACCATGGACACCCTGGTCTCGCTCGGCACCCTCGCCGCCTTCCTGTGGTCGCTGTGGGCGCTGTTCTTCGGCCACGCCGGGATGCCGGGCATGCGGCACGGCTTCGAGTTCACCATCGCCCGCGGCGACGGCTCGTCCGCCATCTACCTGGAGGCGGCGGCCGGCGTCACCGCCTTCATCCTGGCCGGGCGCTACTTCGAGGCCCGCTCCAAGCGCACCGCCGGGGCGGCGCTGAAGGCGCTGCTGGAACTCGGCGCCAAGGACGTGACGGTGCTGCGCGGCGGAGCCGAGGTGCGCATCCCGGTCGCCGAGCTCGCGGTGGGGACGCGCTTCGTGGTCCGGCCGGGCGAGAAGATCGCCACCGACGGCACGGTGGTCGAGGGTGCCTCGGCCGTGGACGCCTCGATGCTGACCGGCGAGTCCGTTCCGGTCGAGGTCGGGGTCGGCGACTCCGTCACCGGCGCCACCGTCAACGCCGGCGGCCGGCTGGTGGTCGAGGCCACCCGGGTCGGTGCCGACACCCAGCTGTCCCGGATGGCCCGGCTGGTCGAGGAGGCGCAGAACGGCAAGGCCGCCGCCCAGCGCCTCGCCGACCGGATCTCCGCGGTCTTCGTGCCGATCGTGATCATCCTCGCGGTGGCCACCCTCGGCTACTGGCTGGGCACCGGCGAGGGCTGGGCCGCCGCCTTCACCGCGGCCGTCGCCGTGCTGATCATCGCCTGCCCCTGCGCCCTCGGCCTGGCCACCCCGACCGCCCTGCTGGTCGGCACCGGCCGCGGCGCCCAGCTCGGCATCCTGATCAAGGGCCCCGAGGTGCTGGAGTCCACCCGCAAGGTCGACACCATCGTGCTGGACAAGACCGGCACCGTCACCACCGGCCGGATGACCCTGCTCGCCGTCCACACCGCCGGCGCCGCCACCGAGGCCGAGGTGCTGCGCCTGGCCGGCGCCCTGGAGCACGCCTCCGAGCACCCGATCGCCCGGGCCGTCGCCGAGGCCGCCGCGAAGGCCGGCGAACTGCCCGCCGTCGAGGGCTTCGAGAACGTCCCGGGCCTGGGCGTGCAGGGCGTGGTCGACGGCCACGCCGTGGTGGCGGGCCGGGAGGCCCTGCTGAACGAGTGGTCGCAGTACCTGCCCGAGGCGCTGGCCGAGGCCAAGCGCACCGCCGAGGCAGCCGGCCGCACCGCGATCGCGGTCGGCTGGGACGGCGAGGCCCGGGCGGTGCTGGAGGTCGCCGACGCGGTCAAGCCGACCAGCGCCGAGGCCGTCGGCAGGCTGCGCGCGCTCGGCCTGACCCCGGTGCTGCTCACCGGTGACAACCGGCTCGTCGCCGAGGCCGTGGCGGCCGAGGTCGGCATCGGGCCGGAGCACGTGATCGCCGAGGTCATGCCGCAGGACAAGGTCGACACCGTCAAGCGGCTGCAGGCCGAGGGCAAGGTCGTCGCGATGGTCGGCGACGGGGTCAACGACGCCGCCGCGCTCGCCCAGGCCGACCTCGGCCTGGCGATGGGCACCGGCACCGACGCCGCCATCGAGGCCGGCGACCTCACCCTGGTCCGCGGCGACCTGCTGGCCGCCGCCGACGCCATCCGGCTCTCCCGCAGGACGCTGGGCACCATCAAGAGCAACCTGTTCTGGGCCTTCGGCTACAACGTCGCCGCCCTGCCGCTGGCCGCGGCGGGGATGCTCAACCCGATGATCGCGGGGGCCGCGATGGCCTTCTCCTCGGTCTTCGTGGTCGGCAACAGCCTGCGGCTGCGCCGCTTCCGCTGAGCCGCCGAGCCGCACCGCCGGCCGAGGCCCCGGACCCCCACCAGGGGCTCCGGGGCCTCGGCGCGTCCCCGCCGCCGCGCACCCCTGGCCGACCGGCGCCGCCCGCCCGCGACTAGAGTCCGACCCATGGACGAAGACACCGCGCTCTGGCACCGGATCGCCGACCTCCTGCCGGAGGACGCCGCCCGGGGCGTCAAGGACAGCTGGGCGATCGGCGAGCGAGAGAGCGGGCTCGCGCTGCTGGTCGAGGGCCTGCTCGCCCGCCAGGTCCCGCTCGGCGGCGCGGACCGGGCCCGGATCTCCGTGCTCGCCGAGGAGTGGGGCGAGCGCGAGCGGCTCACCCCCGGCCTCCTGCGCTGCCCGGGCGACGGCGCGCCCGCCCCGGTGCGGCTGCTGGACGGCGAGGGCGACGAGGCCGAGGTGCTGACGGGCTGGAGCGAGCCGGAGCTGGCCGCCCTGGTCCTGGTGCCGTGGATCGGCTGCACCCGCTGCGGGCGGACCCTGCTGCGCGCCCACACCTGGGAGCCCTGGGACGACTTCTCGTTCCACGCCGAGCACTACGTGACCAGCACGCCGGACGGCCTGCGGGCCGAGCGGATCCACCCGCGGGGCGCCGCCGGGGCGGCCTTCGCCGAACTCCTCGACGGCTGCCCGCAAGCCCGGGGCTAACCCTCCTCCGGCAGCTCCACCGGCTGCCAGCGGTACGCCGCGCCCTCCTGCCAGGCCTGCAACTCGCCCTCCACCACCGCCGCCAGGCACAGCCGCCAGTCGTCGCCGACGGCCAGCGCGACCCGGGTGGCCGGGCGCAGGGTGGGCCGCCACCAGCGGGGCCGCCGGGACGCCCCGCCGGCCGGCAGCCGCAGCCGTACGCCGCCCGCGCCGGCCAGGGCGACGGTCGGGCCGCCGCGGTGGCCGACCATGGCGAGGCCGAGCGAGGGCTCGCCGTCGCCGATCTCCGTCCCCGCGCCCGTCGTGCCGAGGGCGTGCAGCTGGACGGAGCCGTCCGCCCGCAGCGTGGCGGCCCGCGGACCGGCGGAGGTACGGGCCAGCGCCCCCGCGCGCAGCGGGCCGGGCGGCCCCACCGGGGCGGGCGGCCGCCCGGCGCCGGGCCGCCAGCTCAGCACCCGCTCGCGGTGCTCGACCAGCAGCAGCCAGGCGCCGGGCCGCTCCTCCTCGGCGGCGAGCACCCGGTCGGCCGGGCAGCCGGGGTGCTCCTGGCCGGTGAGGGTGCGGCCGGGAGCCCAGCGGTACGAGCGCAGCGCGCCGCCGACGGCCGTCCAGACCGTCATCTCCCCGGCCGGGCCCACCGCGCCCGCCAGCCCGCCGACCCCGCGCGCCGCCTCCCACCAGCCCGCCGCCGTACCGACCCACAGGGTGCCGGCGCGGTCCTCGGCGCAGATCACCAGCTCGCCCTGGGGGCCGGCCCAGCCCGCCGCCAACTCCCGCACCCCGCAGGGCCCCTGGCCGGTCGGGAGCCGCCGGCCGAGGCGGCCCGGCCCGGCCAGTGCGGTGCCGTCGGCGCCGCCGGTGACCACCAGCGGCCGCCCGGCCGGGTCGGGCAGCACGGCCAGGCCCGCGGTGCGGCCCACCGGCCGGTGGGCGCGCAGCAGTTCGCGGCCCCGGGCGGCCCAGGGGCCGAGCGGGGCGGGGCGGCGGTCCGGGTCGCGGGCCAGCGGCTCGCAGGCCCAGTGCGCCAGCTCCTCGCCGTAGCCCGCCGCCAGCAGCTCGGCGCGGGCCTGTTCGGCGGCCAGCCGGTGGTCCAGACGGCCGTGGTCGGGCAGCAGCAGGGTGCGGGCGAGGGTGCCGACCGCGAACAGGTCCTTGGCCGTCGTCGGGAAGCCGCCCACCTGCTCGGCCTCGGGCGGGACGTGGCCGGGGGTGAACACCGCCACCGTCAGGGCGTGGTCCAGCGGGGCGAGGAAGGTCAGGTCGATCAGCTTGACCTGCCCCTGGCCGTCCACCAGCACGTTGGCGGGGGAGATGTCGCGGTGCACCCAGCGCTTGCGGTGCAGCTCGTCGACGATCCCGCAGAGCCGGGTCAGCACCTCGGCCGCCGCCGACGGGCCGCCGCGCTGGCCGCGCGCCCAGGTGTGCAGCGGCACGCCCTCGACCCAGGGCGAGATCTGGTAGCCGAGCAGCGCGCCGCCGGGCGGACTGCCGGGCCGGTGCGGGGAGGGGCCGAGCAGGAAGCTGGGCACCACCAGGTCGGTGACGCCCAGCCGGTGCGCGTTGTGCGAGACGTCGTCCCAGCGGCCGAGCCAGCGCCGCACCTCGGCCGGGTCGCGCTCCAGCATGATCTTCGCGGCGACGAGTTCCTTGCGCCCGTTGTGCCCGGTGCGGACCGCCCGCCAGACCTCGGCCTCGCCGCCCCGGTGGTGGAACTCCAGCAGTTCGTACTGCTCGGGGTCGAACTCCGGCCCGAACCGGAGCCCGGGCACCCAACGCGACTCGGACACTCGACCCCCGACGGTTCTGATCCCTGTGGACGCGCCGGCGACGCGCTGCCGCGGCGCTGTTGCCGTGCCGCCGTTCCCCTGGAGCGGTGATGCCCAGGATAGTGCTCTTCGCTGTTCGTCCGTCCGACCGAGGGCCTATTCTGATGGCGCCCGAGCAACATCACGACACAACGTCAACTCATGGTCTGGGAAAGCCAGTTGTTCATGAGATGGATGGTGTCCGAACCCTGGGGGAGGGTGCATGGCGCTGTTGGTGGTGCTGCTCGCCGTGGTGGCGCTGGCCGGTGCGGCCGCCGCCGTCCTGGCCCGCCGCCGACGGGCCCTGGACGCCGAGACGGTGGCGAAGGCCCTCGCCGCGGCCGCCGAACGGCTCGCCGCCGGGAAGGCCGCCCAGGCCCGCCGCAGCTACGCCCGGCTGGCCCGCCGACTCGCCGACGCACCGGGGGAGTCGGGCCCCCAGCGCGGCCTCGCCCTGCTCGGCCAGGCCGAGGCGACCGTCCCCACCGGCGACCGGCAGGCCACCCTCGCCCTGTACCGCGAGGCCTACCCGCTGCTCGCCGACCCGGCCCGGCAGCTGCCCCGCTGGAGCCTGCGCCGGCTCGCCGAGGCCCGGATGCGGGCCGCCGAGGGCGACCTCGGCCCGCTGCTCGCCTTCCTCCGGGCCACCGCCGGCGGTGCCGAGCCCGGAGAGGAGGCCGAGGCCGCCGCCCGCGCCCTGGACTGGCTGCAGCACCGGTGCCGGGAGGGAGCCGTCGAGCAGCGGGAGGAGGCCACCGCCGGCGCCCTCGCCGCCCTGCCCGGCCGGGACTGGCCGGTGCTCGCCCGCGCCGCCCTGCTGACCGCCACCGGCCGCGCCGCCGAGGCCGAGCGCCTGGTGTCCGACGCGGCCCCCGGCGGCAGCGGCGAACTCTGGTTCCGCCGGGGCGCCCAGCTGTACGCCCGGCACCGGGACGCGCCCGCCGTCGCCGCCTTCGACGAGGCCCTGCGGCGCGGCCCCGGCGAGCCCTCCCCGTGGGCTCGCGGCCCGGCCCTGCGCACCGACGCCCTGCTCTTCCGCGGCCTCGCCGCGCAGCGCACCGGCGCCACCGAACGGGCCTGGGCCGACCTCGCGGCCGCCGCCGTCGAGAGCCCGGCCGACCCCCGCCCCCGCTACGCGCTGGGCCGGCTCGCCCTGCTGCTCGGCGCCGACGAGCAGGCCCGGGAGCAGTTCGGCGCCGCCCTGGCCGTCCGACCCGACCACGCCCCGGCCCGGTTCGGCCTCGCCCTGGTGCACGAGCGGGCCGAGCGCCCCGCCGAGGCCGTCGCCGAGTACCGGGCCGGCCTCGCCCTGGCCCCGGACTGGCGGCCCGCCCGGGTCCGGCTCGGCGCCGCGCTGCTCGCCGCCGGGCGGGCCGAGGAGGCCGGGCCCGTCCTGCGCGCCGAGGCCGACGCCGAACCGGGCAGCCGCTGGAGTGCCGTCGCCGCCTTCCACCACGGCCTCGCCCTCGCCCGCACCGGAGACCCGGCCGGCGCCCTCGCCCGCTGGGAGGCCCTGGGCGACGAGGAGTCGGGGCCCCGCCGAGCCCTGGCCCGTGACCGGCTCGCCCGCGCCCGGCTGGCCACCGACCCGACGGCCGCCCGCGAGCTGTGGCAGCGCGCCGCCGCCGAGCACCCGGACGCCCCCGGCTACCGCGCCGCGCTGCGCGAGGCCGCCCTGCGCGAGGCCGCCCACCTGCTCGTCACCGGCCGCGACCACGCCGAACCGCGCCGCCGTGCCGCCGCCGCGCTCGCCCTCGCCGACAGCCTGCCCGGTGCCCTCACCCACCGCCAGGCCCGGCTGCGCGCCGCCCTGGCCCTGGCCGAGGGCACCCCGGAGCCCGTCGCCACCCTGCTCGACGCCGCACGCGGCCCGCGCGACCGCTACCACCTGGCCGCCGTCGCCCTGGCGGCGGGCCGTCCGGCCCGGACCATCGCCCTGCTCGGCCCGCCCGACCCGGCCGGGGACCCGGCGACCGCCCGGCTTCGTGCCGTGCTCGCCGAACGGGCCGGCAACTGGGCCGCCGCGCTGGACTGGTACCGGCACTTCCTGGCCTCGGGCCCGGCCCCGAGCGGCCGACCGACCGGCGACTGCGCGCTCTGCGACCGCCCCGCCGCCGCGGCCTGCGGCGGGTGCGGCCGCGAGGCCTGCTCCGACCACCAGCACGCCCCCGGGGCCGCCGGCTCGCCCCGCTGCGTGCGCTGCGCCGCCCCCGCGCTGCGCGCCGTCCTCGACTGCGCCCGCCGGGCCGGCACCCCCGAGCAGGCCGAGCCCGTGCTCGCCCGCTGGGCCGAGGCGCTCGGCGACGCCGCTGCCGCCGCGCCCGTCCGGCTCGACCTCGCCCTGCTGCGCGCCGAGCTCGGCCGGCTGGACGAGGCGCTGGACGGCCTGCCCGAGGACGCCCGGACGGCCCGCGCCGCCGTCCTGGTCCGCCGGGCCGCCGCCGCGCTCGCCGCAGGCCGGCCCGGGCCGGCCGCCGTGGACCTGCGCCAGGCCCTCCGGCTCGCCCCCGAGCAGCCGCACGCGGCGGGCGCGCTCGTCCTGCTCGCCGAGCACGAGGCGCACCAGGCCGTCCTCGACGGCCGCCACCGGGAGGCCTGGGAGGCCTACCGGGAGCTGCTGCGCACGGACCCGGCCCACCCCCGGCTGCTGCACGCGCTGGGCCTGGCCGGCTACCGGCTCGCCGCCGCCTCCGGGGCCTTGGGCGGTCCGGGTGATCCCAGCAGTCCCGGTGACCCGGGTGATCCGAGCGGTCCGAGCAGCCCCGGCGGTCCCGGCGGTCCCGGCGGTTCCGGCGAGGAGGTCTGGGACTGGACCTTGGGCTGCCTGGTCGCCGCGCTGCACCAGCCCGAACTGTGGGCGGAGTCCGCGCGGACCACCGGCCGCACCGCCGACCCCCGGCGGCTGGCCGCCGCCCGGGCCGGGCTGCTCGACCGCCTCCGCGACGACCTGCGCGCCCTGGACCGCGGCGCCGGGCGCAGCGGCGACGAGGTCGCCGCCTGGACGCTGCGCCTGGGCGTGGAGACGTACTGCGCGGACGCGTTCGCCCGGGAGGACATCCGGGTCACCCTGCCCGGACGCCCGGCCCGCCGCCTCGCCCACGGCCCGACCCTGGACCGGCTGCTGCGCGCCGGGCCCGGCCCCGCGAGCTGGGCCGAGGCCTTCGAGCTGGCCGTCCGGCCCTGGCGCCGGCGGCCCGCGGGCCCCGACGCGCCCGCGCCCGCCCGCGCCCTCGGCCTCTTCGGCGAGCTCGGCGCGCAGCGCTACCTCCAGCTCCAGGGCCGGCAGGCCGCCGCCGTCGCGGCCCTGGACGCGGTGCCCGAGCAGCGGCGCGGCGAGGACTGGCAGGAGCTGCTCGGCGAGGCCCTGGCCAGCCAGGCCCGCGAGCACCACCGCAACCAGGACTGGCGCGAGGCCCTGGACAGCCTCACCCGGGCCCGTGCCCTCCCCGGTGCCCGGCTGCCCGCCGACGCCGCCGCGATCGCCGCCGAGTCCGGGGTGCGGGCCGCCCGGGCGCTGCTCAAGAGCAGCCTGGACGACCAGGCCGGAGCCGCCGAACTCCTGGAGAAGGCCCTGGCGCTGGCCCCCGACGACCCGGAGGTGCGGGGCGACCTCGGCGCCACCTACGCCCAGTGGGCGCGCAAGGTCAACAACGAGGAGAAGGACTACTCCCGCGCCCTCGCGCTGCTGGAGAAGAGCCTGGAGCTGGCCCCCGGCGACCCGACCGCCCGGCACTTCCTGGAGGCCGCCCTCGGCAACCGGGCCGGCCAGCTCAGCCGGCCCGACGCCAGCGACGCGGAGCTGGAGGAGGCCGCCGGGGCCTGGCGGGCGCTGCTGGAGCTCAACCCCGACCCGGACCACCGGATCGGCCTCGTCTTCGTGCTGCGCCAGCTCTCCCGCTCGGCCGCCCTCGCCGACGACCGCCGGCGCGCCGTCGCGTGGATGGCCGAGGCGCTGCGCGCCGACCCGGACTGGACGGGCGGGGTCGAGCACGAGGCCCCGCGGCGGGTCTCGGTGCTGCTCGCCAACCACGTCGTGGACGCCATGCAGGACCAGCCGTTCGCCGACCAGGCCGCGATGCTCCAGAAGGCCAGGTCCTACGACGACTCGACCGACATCCGTCGGCTGATGGTCAGCGTCTGGCGCGGGAACGCCATCGGCCACTACGAGGGCCGCCGCTACCGCGCGGCGGTCAAGCTGCTGGAGGAGGCCCTGGAGCTGTCCGCCACGGCGGAGGACACCGACCAGCTGCACCGCGAACTCGGTATCGTCTACGGCTCGTTCGCCGTCCAGCAGGCCAACGCCCGGAAGCTGCGGGAGGCCCGGGACCTGGCCCGCCGGGCCGTCGAGTACAGCCCGGACGACATCGAGCTGCGCGCCATGCAGCTGCGGATCAACTCGCTGTACTGACGGCAACCGCACCGTACCCGGGGGCGTCCTGGACGGTACGCCGCGGACCGCCCGCCGGAGCCGTCGTCCGAGCCGCCACCGTCCGAGCCCCCACCGTCCGAGCAGCCGACGAGCCGCCCACCGCCACCGTGAGGAGAGGGACCGCCCGCCATGCCACTGCACGAACCGTCACCGTACGAGGTCCTGGGCGTCGCGCTCACGGTCGGCGTGCGCGAGATCAACCTCGCCGTCGGGCCGGCGATGAAGGCCGGCCGGTACACCCGGCAGCAGATCCAGGAGGCCGCGGCGCTGCTGCGCAACCCCGACCGGCGCCTGGAGGCGGACCTCCAGCGGCCCCTGCCGCCGGAGCCGGCCGACCGGGCCGGCGACCTGCTGGCCCCCGCGCTCGCCGAACCGCTGCTGCTGGTCGAGCGCCCGCCGCTGCCGCCCGCCGCCCTGCTCGCCCTCCACCGGGCCGAGCTGGCCGCCGACTTCGCCGAGCCCGCCCCCGGCGGCGCCGACCCCGAACCGCCCGTCCCCGCGCGCTACGCGGCGGACCTGTCCGTGCTCCCGCAGATCGAGGTCCCCGAATGACCGACACATCCCCCGGTGAACCGGCCGACAGCCACCGGCCGTTGGAGATCCCGCCCGGCGTCGAGGACGTCGACCTGGAGCAGGCGTTCGGCCGACTGCTCTTCCGGGCCTCCCTGTTGGGGAGCAAGCTGACGGAGCAGAAGGAGGACGCCCGGGCCGGGCAGCGCGAACTGCTCGGCATCCTGGTCGAGGTGGACGACGCGCTCGCCGCCCTCGGGCTGGACCGCGAGCTGGTGGCGCTCGGGCGCGGTGCCGGGCTGGAGGCCACCCGGCGGCGCCTGCTCGGGCAGCTCGCCAGGGCCGGGGTGCGGCCGATGCGGCTGGAGGGCATGACGGCCGACCCGGAGCTGGCCGAGATCGTCGGGACCGAGGCCCGGCCCGGGGTGGCGCCGGAGACGGTGGTGCGGACGGTGGTGACCGGGTTTTTCTGGGCGGACGAGGTGCTGCGCCGGGCCCAGGTGGTGGTCGCCGCACCGGAGCCCGATCCGGCGCCCCCACCGGAGCCGGGGCTGCTCCAGGAGCCGGACCCGGAGCCGGAGTCGCAGACCGGTCCGTGCCAGGATCCCGTTCCCGAGCCCGAGTTGGCGTCCGAGCCGCGCCAGGAGCCCGAGCCGGAGCCGGAGTTGCAGCCCGCACCCGAGCCGGGCCCCGGGCCCGGTCCCGAACCGCGCCCGGCCCCCGAGCCTGAGGCCCCCGAGCCCGAGGCCCCCGACCCGGAGGCCGCCGCGCCCGTCACCCGGACCCAGCCCCGGTCGGCCCCGCCCCGGGCCCGCCGCCGGGCCGGGACCGCGGCCAAGCAGGCCAAGCAGGCCAAGCGCAAGAAGTAGCCAGGACCACGAGGGGCAAGAGGGGAACGACATGTACCGCACACTCGGCATCGACCTGGGCACCACCAACTCCGTGGTCGCGCACCTGCGCCGGGGCGAGCCGGAGATCATCTTCAACCGGCAGAACCAGGAGGCCACGCCCTCCGTGGTCGGCAGCGGCCGCAGGGGCGAGCTGCTGGTGGGCTCCACCGCGCGCAGCCGGATCGCCGTCGACGGCGCCAACGTGATCCGCTCGGTCAAGCGCTTCATGGGCCGCAAGTTCAAGGACCCGCAGGTCCAGGCGGCCCTGAAGGAGGTGGACTACAAGGTCACCGCGGGCACCGACGGCGACGTCAACGTCTGGTTCAACGGCCGCGCGTACACCCCGATCGAGATCTCCGCGATCATCCTGCACCGCCTCAGGGAGGACGCCGAGCAGCGCCTCGGCGAGCCCTTCCACCGGGCCGTCATCACCGTCCCCGCGTACTTCGGCGAGCGGCAGGTCGCGGCCACCCAGGAGGCGGGCCGGATGGCCGGCCTGCACGTGCTGCGGATCATCAACGAGCCGACCGCCGCCGCCCTCGCCTACGGCATCACCTCGGAGGCGGGCGACGAGGGCAGGACCGTCCTGGTCTACGATCTGGGCGGCGGCACCTTCGACATCTCCATCCTGCTACTGGTGCCCGGCTCGGTCTCGGTGCTCGGCATCGAGGGCGACAACCTGCTCGGCGGCGACGACTTCGACCGCGCGATCACCACCGCGCTGCTGGAGGACATCCGCGAGGAGTACGGCGCGCAGTACCAGCCCGACCTGCGCGACCGCCCGAAGATCGCCGCCACCGCCGAGAGCATCAAGATCGAGCTCTCCAACCAGGAGTCCTCCGAGGTCATCCTGCCGGGCCTGGGCGCCGGGCAGCTGGTGCTGGAGACGGAGTTCGAGCGGGCCCGCTTCGAGGAGCTGATCGAGGGCCGGATCGAGCGCACCATCGAGCTGACCCACAAGGCCATCATGCAGGCCAACCTGACCGTCGGGGACATCGACGAGGTGGTGCTGGTCGGCGGCTCGACCGCGATCCCGCTCGTCGCCCGCCGGCTCGGCGAGGTCTTCGGCCCGCGCCGGATCCGCCGCGGCGTCAACCCGATGCAGTGCGTGGCGCTGGGCGCGGCCGTGCAGTCCGCGCTGGTCGGCGAGGTGGAGTGCCCCGAGTGCCGGGCCCCGGGGGACCTGTCCGCCTCCAACTGCGCCAACTGCGCCACCACCCTGCTCGGCGGTGCCCGGGTCTCCTGCCCGACCTGCCACCTGCCGGTCGACGCCGAGGCCGCGTCCTGCCCCAAGTGCGAGCAGGCGCTCAGCGGTCCGGGCGCCGCCGGGGCCGGTGCGGCCGTCCCGCCGCAGAGCCGGACCACCGCCGTGGTGCACGGCGGCAACTGCCCGCGCTGCGGCACCCCGGCCGCCGCCGGCGTCACCGCCTGCGAACTGTGCGGCGAGCCGCTGAACTCGGCCGCCCCCGGCCGCACCAGGGTGGCCACCGCCGCCGAGGACGTGGGCCTGCGCTGCGCCTCCTGCGGGGTGGTCAACCCGCCCGGCTGCGAGGTCTGCCCGGGCTGCGGCGAGCTGGCGCAGGTCACCAACCCGTTCGACATCACCCCGAAGAACCTCGGCATCGAGCTGAACGACGGCCGGCTCGCCGTCATCATCCCCAAGAACACCAGCTACCCGACCGGGGCGCCGGTCAGCCGGGAGTTCGTGGTCTCCGGCAGCGGCCGGCAGCGGCTGGAGGTCGCGGTCTACGAGGGCGAGCACGAGATCGCCCAGCAGAACGAGCTGATCGGCCACCTCACCCTGCGGCTGCCCGAGGGCCTGGGCGGCCGCACCCCGGTGGAGGTCGCCTTCGGCCTCGACCGGGACCGCACCATCACGCTGTCGGTGCGGATCCAGGGCGGCGCCGAGAAGACCGTCAAGCTGGAGCGGGTCACCCTCGACCCCGAGCTGAAGGTGCAGGTCGAGGAGCAGCAGCGGCAGATCGAGTCCTTCACCGACCGCTGGGGCGGCGAGCTGACCGAGGCCGAGCGGCGGGAGGCGCAGCGGCTGATGGACACCCTGGACGACCTGGCGGCCGGGCAGACCCGCGGCCAGTCGGTGGACGCGGCCCTGGAGCGGGCCCAGCAGCAGCTCAAGGCCCAGCGCTGGGTGCGCGGCTCCGAGGCGTACCTGAGCCTGTTCCTCCACTACTGCGAGAAGCACCTCGACCCGAGCGACCTGGACCGGCTGCGGTCGGTCGCCGCCGAGCTGCGGCTGCGCCGCGAGGCCGCCGACTGGGAGGGCGCGGTGCGCGCGGCCCGGCGGGCGGACGAACTGTGCGACTCGCTCGGGCACACCATGCGGATGCTGACCATGTGCAACGTGTACGTGACCCAGAACATGGTCTCGCCCGCCCTGGCCCAGCTGATCATGGCCGAGCTGCGCGGGCTGGACGAGGCGGTGGAGGCGCCGAACATGGCGCAGGTCAACACCCACATGTCCAACCTGCTGGCGCTGTACGCGCAGGCGCAGCGGGAGCTGGGCAGCGAGCCGGCCCAGGAGTCGCTCGGCCCGGTCCGGCCGGAGGAGGCGGGGCCGCGGTGAGCGCCGAGGACGCCCCGGAGGTGCCCTGCCCGCTGTGCCGGGTGCCGGCGGACCCGGGAACGCTGCGCTGCCCGTCCTGCCGGGAGGACCTGTCGGTGCTGTTCCGGCTGCGTTACGCCGGACGGATCGACTACAACCGGGCCCTGGCGGCCCTGGCGGCCGGGGACGGTCCGTACGCCCTCGGGCTGTTGCACCGGGCGGTGGCGGCGGAGCCGGGGCTGCGCCCGGCCCGGGAGCTGCTGGAATCACTGAGCGTGGGCGGCTCCGGAGGGCCCGCGGCGGTGGGGCGGGAGGCCGACGCGCCCTAGGACGGGCCAATCCGGCGTGCGGCGGAGCGGATCGCTTGTGATCGTGGGCGAGTGTGATCGTCACACTTCGAACCGCCCTGCTCACAAGGAGCGACGCAATGCGTATGCGTACCACCCTCGCCGCCACCGCCCTCGCCGCGGCGGCGGTCCTCGCCGGTGCCGGGACCGCCTCCGCCGGTGACGCCACCGCCAACGGTGCCGCCATCGGCTCGCCCGGCATCCTGTCCGGCAACCTCATCCAGGTCCCGGTCAACGTCGAGGCCAACGTCTGCGGCAACTCGATCGACGTCATCGGGCTGCTCAACCCGGCGTTCGGCAACGTCTGCATCAACGGGTAGTCCCGCCCGCCCCAGGGCCGGGGCCGTCCGTCGCGCGTCGACGGGCGGCCCCGGCGCCGTGTCCGTACCCCCGTTCGGGGGTGGCGGCGCGGCGCGGCGGCCGCGAGCATGGTGCCCGACCCGCACCGCCGTCCTCCAGGAGCCAGCCCGTGCCGACCACGCCGACCCCGCGCAGCTACGCCTCCGGCACCTCGGAGGTCCCGCTGCTCGGTGACACGATCGGGGAGAACCTCGACCGCGCGGTGCGCGCCTTCCCCGAGCGCGACGCCCTCGTCGACCGCGCCACCGGCCGCCGCTGGACGTACGCCCAACTCGGCGCCGACGTCGACGCCCTGGCGCTCGGCCTGCTGGAGCTCGGGATCGCCAAGGGGGACCGGGTCGGCATCTGGGCCCCCAACTGCGCCGAGTGGACGCTCACCCAGTACGCCACCGCCAAGCTCGGCGCGATCCTGGTCACCGTCAACCCGGCCTACCGCGCCCACGAGTTGGAGTACGTGCTGAACCAGGCGGGCATCCGGCTGCTGGTCGCCGCCGAGCGGTTCAAGACCTCCGACTACGCCGGGATGGTCGAGGAGGTGCGGCCGCGCTGCCCGCGGCTGGAGCGCGTCCTGCTGACCACGAGCCCCGCCTGGGACGACCTGCTCGCCGCCGGGCGGCGCGCCGACCCGGCCCGACTCGCCGAGCGCCAGGGCGAGTCGGCCCCCGACGACCCGATCAACATCCAGTACACCTCCGGCACGACCGGCTTCCCCAAGGGCGCGACGCTCTCGCACCACAACATCCTCAACAACGGCTACTTCGTGGGCGAGCTGCTCGACTACACCGAGCGGGACCGGATCTGCATCCCGGTGCCCTTCTACCACTGCTTCGGCATGGTGATGGGCAACCTGGCCGCCACCTCGCACGGCGCCTGCATGGTCATCCCCGCCCCGTCCTTCGAGCCCGGCGCCACCCTGGCCGCCGTCGCCGCCGAGCGCTGCACCTCGCTGTACGGCGTGCCGACGATGTTCATCGCCGAACTCGCCGACCCGGACTTCGACCGCTACGACCTCGGCAGCCTGCGCACCGGCATCATGGCCGGCTCGCCCTGCCCGAGCGAGGTGATGAAGGAGGTCATCGGGCGGATGGGCATGGAGCAGGTCTCGATCTGCTACGGCATGACCGAGACCTCGCCGGTCTCCACCCAGACCCGGGTCGACGACCCGGTCGAGCGGCGGGTCGCCACGGTGGGGCGGGTCGGGCCGCACCTGGAGGTCAAGGTGGTCGACCCGGCCACCGGCCGCACCGTCCCGCGCGGCGAACCCGGGGAGCTGTGCACCCGCGGCTACTCCGTCATGCTCGGCTACTGGGGCGAGCCCGAGCGCACCGCCGAGGCCGTGGACGCCGCCCGCTGGATGCACACCGGGGACCTCGCGGTGATGGACGAGGAGGGCTACCTCGCCATCACCGGGCGGATCAAGGACATGGTGATCCGCGGCGGCGAGAACCTCTACCCGCGCGAGATCGAGGAGTTCCTGCACGCCCACCCGGACATCCTCGACGTCCAGGTCATCGGCGTCCCCGACGCCCGGTACGGCGAGGAGCTGATGGCGTGGATCCGGATGCGGGAGGGCGCCGAGCCGCTCACCGCCGAGGCCGTCCGGGCGTACTGCACCGGCCGGCTCGCCCACGTGAAGATCCCGCGCTACGTGCACGTGGTCGAGGAGTTCCCGATGACGGTCACCGGGAAGATCCGCAAGGTCGAGATGCGCGAGCAGGCCCGACGGATCCTGGGGCTGTAGACCGGCGGCCGCGACCCGCCCCGCCCCGACACGCCTCGCTCCCGGGACGCGCCCGGGCCGTACCGGGGCCGCGCGGGGACACGCCCCTCCGCCCGGGCGAGTCCGGGGGGCGCGGTGGCCCGCCCGGCGGGAGAGTGTGATCATGCCCCTCGACGTCACAGTGGAACGCCTGATCCCCCTCCCGCCCGCCACCGTGGCCGCCTACGCGATGGACTGGCGCCACGACTCCGAGTGGGCCGGGGGCGTCCGCACCGCCGCCCTCACCCGGGAGGCCGACACCGGAGGCTTCGGCGTGGGCGCCGAGGTCACCCGGACCGCGCGCTTCCTCGGCCGGTCCTTCTCGTACGTGCTGCGGGTGGCGCGCCACGACCCGCCGACGGTGCTCGACCTGGTCTCCGTCGCCGGGCCGACGCCCATGCGGGTCACCTACACCTTCGAGCCCACCCAGGCCGGCACCTTCGCCCGCCTCCGCGTCCGCGGCGGCCCCCGGCTGGCCGGCCCGCTGATGTCCCGCCGGGTACGGGCCGCGCTCACCGCGGACCTGCGCACCCTGGCGGACCGCCTCGGCCGCCGCCCGCCGCCCGCAGCCGGCCCCGGTCCGTCCGCTTCGCGCTGACCCGGCGCCCGCCGCCCGGCCCCGGCCCGTCCGCTTCGCGCTGACCCGGCGCCCGCCGCCCGGCCCGGCGGTGGCGGTCCGTCCGGCACGCGCCGTTCCCCTCGCTCCGGTAGGGTGCGCCGACACCGCAGCCGGTCCGGGAGGAGCAGAGGATGAGCGCGTCGCCGACGGCGGCCGGGCCGGGGGAGCTGCGGCGCCACCTCGGGGTGTTCGACGCCGTGGTGGTCGGGCTGGGCTCGATGGTCGGCGCGGGCGTCTTCGCCGCCCTCGCGCCCGCCGCCGGGGCCGCCGGCTCCGGGCTGCTGGTCGGGCTGGCGCTGGCCGGCCTGGTCGCGTACTGCAACGCCACCTCCTCGGCCCGGCTGGCCGCCCGCTACCCGCAGTCCGGCGGCACCTACGTCTACGGCCGGGAGCGGCTCGGCGACTTCTGGGGCTACCTGGCCGGCTGGGGCTTCGTGGTCGGCAAGACCGCCTCCTGCGCCGCGATGGCCCTCACCGTCGGCTCCTACGTCTGGCCCGCCCAGGCCCACGCCGTCGCGGTCGCCGCCGTCGTCGCGCTGACCGCCGTCAACTACGTCGGGGTGCAGAAGGCCGCCTGGCTCACCCGGGTGGTCGTGGCCGTCGTCCTCGCGGTGCTCGCCGCCGTCGTCACCGCCTGCCTGGCCGCCGGCGGCGCGGACACCGGCCGCTGGGCCGTCGGCGCGGACACCGGCTTCCACGGCCTGCTCCAGGCCGCCGGCCTGCTCTTCTTCGCCTTCGCCGGGTACGCCCGGATCGCCACCCTCGGCGAGGAGGTCCGCGACCCCGGGCGCACCATCCCGCGGGCGATTCCGCTCGCCCTCGGCATCACCCTGGTCGTCTACGCCGCCGTCGGCCTCGCCGTACTGGCCGTCCTCGGCCCCGAGCGCCTCGCCCACAGCGCCGCGCCGCTGGCCGACGCCGTCCGGGCCGCCGGAGCGCCCGGCCTCGCCCCGGTGGTGCGGGTGGGCGCCGCGGTGGCCGCCCTCGGCTCGTTGCTGGCACTGATCCTCGGCGTCTCCCGCACCACCCTCGCGATGGCCCGCGACCGCCACCTCCCGCACCCGCTGGCCGCCGTCCACCCCCGCTTCGGAGTCCCGCACCGCGCCGAGCTGGCCGTCGGCGCCGTGGTGGCCCTGGTCGCCGCCCTCGGCGACGTCCGCGGCGCGATCGGCTTCTCCTCCTTCGGCGTCCTCGCCTACTACGCCGTCGCCAACGCCGCCGCCCTGACCCTCAGCCCGGCCGAGGGCCGGCCGCCGCGCGTCGTGCCCGCCCTCGGTGTGGTCGGTTGTCTCGTCCTCGCCTTCGCCCTGCCGGTCGTCTCCGTCGTGCAGGGTGCCGTCGTCCTCGTCGTCGGTGCTGCGGTGTACGGGGCCCGCGGGGTGTTCGCGCGCCGGGCGTGAGTGGTTGCGGCAGCGCCGGGGGCCGGCTGCCCCGGGTCGTGCCTGCCTTCGGCGCGGTCCGCTGCCCCGCCCCCGCCTTGCCCGCCGTCTCCGCCGTCCGGGGCGCCCCCGCCCTCGCACCCGGCACCGCCGCCGCCTCCGGCGTCCGTCGGCCCTGAGCGACCCCGGCGCGCCGGCGGCCCGGTGCAGGGCCACCGCCCCGCCCCCGGGCCGCCGGGGCCGGGCCGCCCCCGCACCCCCACGGGGCCGTGCGCTGCGCCCGGCGGCGGGCACGGCGCGTACGGTCCTCAGGGCGCAGCCCGGTGCATGCCCGCCAGGATCTCCCGCAGGTCGGCGACCGCCGCCGGGACGCCGTAGGACTCCGCGACGGCGACGGGGTTGATCACCACCTCGTCGATCCCGGCCTCGAAGTGGCGCTCGACTCCCGCCCGGACCTCCCGGGGATCGCCGAACAGGAAGACGCCCTCCTCGACCAGTTCCCGGGCCGCCGACACCGGGTCGGACACGTCGACGTCCAGCCCGGCCCGGCGCAGCATGTCCACGTAGTGGGGCGCCGCCAGGTGGAACCTGGTCCCGCGCTGGGCGAGCACCATCGCGTTGCGCCCCGGCCGCTCCAGCGCGGCGTGGACGACGGTGACGATCCGCGGCCGCTCCCGCCCGGCGTCGCGGGCGCCCTTCTCCAGGGCCGGTGCCAGGACGTCCCGCACGTAGTCGGGCGGCGTCAGCCAGGTGATCGCCGTGTCGGCCACCGCGCCCGCCGCGCGGGCCATGCCGGGGCGCAGCACACCCGCCCCGACCTCCGGCGGCGCGCTCCCGGCCGGCGCCGACACCGGGGGCAGCACCGCTCCGCGCATCGGGAACAGCGGCCCCGGGTGGTGGTCCAGCCGCCCCTCGTGCAGCAGCCGCCGCAGGACGTCCAGGTACTCCGCCACCGCCGAGGCCGGCCGGGCGTAGGGCGCGCCGTTCAGCGAGGCGACGAAGGTGGGATCGCCCGCCCCGTACCCCACCACCGGCGGACGGCCCGTCAGCACGCCGAGGGTGCGGGCCTGCACGGCCGCGTCGTACGGGTGCCGGAGAGCCGTCAGCGCCACGGACAGGCCGACCGGGATCCGGAAGCCCGCCCCCGCCAGGTACGCCAGCACGTGGTGCGACTCCAGGGCCACCGACTGGCCCAGCCAGAGCCGGGCGGCGGCCCCGCCGTGGACCAGTTCGGCCAGCGGCAGGACGTCCCCCGGGTCGTGGACCTGGGCGGGGTAGAGCACCGAGACCTTGCGCGAACTCCTCATCCCCGCCACCTCAGACCAGCACGTCCACGTCCGGCACGGCCGGTGCCGGCAGGGCGGGCGAACCGAGGTTGCGGGCCGGCTCGGCGGGGGACGCCGACGCCTCGTGCAGCGCCCGGGCGACCTGCTCCGCCAGCGGAGGGCCCGCCGGGTCGGCCGCCCGGCGCACCACGCCGTCGGCGACCGCGGCCGCCCGGTGCTGGCCGAAGCTGCGCCCGCCCCAGCCGTCCCGCCCGTCGCGCGGCTCCCAGGCGAGCGCGACGCCGGGGCGCAGCGGCGAGGCGAAGACCGACGCCTCCGCGGCGATCCCCGGGAGGCCCGCGACGGCCTCCGCGAGCAGCGGCGCGGCGCCCGCGTCCCCGGCGTCGAGGTAGACCACCACGGCGTCCCGCCGCGGGTACGTCCACGGACGGGACAGCACCTTCGCCCGGTACCGCACACCCAGGCCCGCCAGCCGTTCCAGCAGGGCGCGCCACACCGGCGGGGCGGCACCGGGTTCCGCCAGGTGCACGTACAGCCGCAGCACCTCGCCGGCCGCGACCGGCGCGCCCCCGGGCCCGTCGACCAGCAGGAAGCCGGGCGACAGCGCCGGCCGCACCGCCGGAAGCTCGACCAGGCAGGGCCGGCCGACGGCCGGCGGCCCGTCCGGGCGCACCGCACCGGCCCGCACGCCGACCAGCACCCGGCCCAGCTCGACCCGTACCGGAGCGTCCGCCCCGTCCTCGGCGGCCCCGACCGGCGAGCGGAGCACACCCGCCGCGACCGTCCGGGTGTGGCCGGTGGCCGCGATCAGCTCGCTCTCGAAGGACGCGCTGCGCCGCGGCAGCCGCGCGGGGCCCTCCCGGCGGGCGATGCCGGCGTGCCAGCGTTCGTACAGCAGGCCGGCCAGCGCCGAGCGCAGTTCGCTCCAGGTGTCCGCGGCCACCACCAGGTCGTCGTCGACCTCGACCCGCGGCGTGCCGTCGGTGATCCGCAGGCCGCCGAGCGCCTCGCGCAGGGCGGGCGAGAGCGGGGCCGGGGAATGCTGATGGGACACGATCGTCTCCTGATCCCGTTGTCGATCCGTACGAGTGGGCGTGGGCCCGCGGTCAGTCCTGGACGAGGCCGAGCACCGCGGCGGAGCGGAGCGGGTCGAGCAGCGCGTTGCGCCCCACCCCGGCGGCCCCGCGCAGGGCGGCGGAGAGGCGGTGGGTGAAGGCCGCCGTGGCGAGCGTGCGCTCGAACAGGTGCCAGCCCGCGTAGCGGGTCACCCGGACGGTGAACTGCTCCTCGTCGGGGGAGGGCCGGGTACGGCCCCGGCGGTAGCCGGACCAGAACGCGGCGATCTGCGGACGCACCGCGTCGAGCTGCTCGGTGCCGCTGCGCATCAGCGCCTCGTGCACCTCGGCGGGCGAGGCCGGGGTGTCCGGCCCGAGGCCCGCGAACATCCCGGTGGCCGCCCGGTGGAGCCACTGGCCGACGTACGCGCCGACGTCCCGGGCCGCGTCGGCGATCCGGAACTCCTCCCAGTCCGTCAGGTACAACTCCTCGCCGGACAGCAGGAACTGGTCGAGCCGCAGGTCGCCGTGGACCGGCACCGCGGGCGCGGCGGCACTCGCGTCGGCCAGTTCGCGCAGGGCGGCCCGGACCCGCTTGTCGTGCTGGAGCATCGCCCACACCTCCAACTCGCCCCCGCTGGCGGCGGCGTAGTTCTCGGCGGTCAGTTCCGCCACCCGGTCGGCGGCCCGTTCCGGCCCCCCGGTGGCGGGCTGGGGCAGGTCGGCCGGGGCGACCGGCAGCCGGTGCAGTTCCGCGAGCGCCAGGCCGGCCCGGTGCGACAGCGCGGCGTCGAAGCGGCCCTGGTCGGCGAGCAGGTTGCCCGGTACCGCGTCGGCCAGCCGCTCGTGCACCAGCAGCAGGGCCACGGGGTCGGCGCCGAGGAAGGCCGGCGAGCGCCAGTGCTCCGGGGGGCGGCCGGCGGCCAGCGCCCGCTCGAAGGCGCGGGCCCGGTCGAACCGTTCGGCGGCGAGCGGCGGTGCGAGGCGCTTCACGAACACCTCCCGGCCGTCGGTGGTCGGGCCGGCCCAGTTGTCGTTCCGTCCGGCCCGGCTGGTGAGCGTGCGGTCCGCGAACGGTGCCACGCCCAGGCGTTCGAGAGCGTGGACGACCTCGGGGACGTGGTCGAGGGGGACCGGTGCGAAGACGCCGGTGGGGTCCGTGTCGGGGGCGGGCCCCGTCGGCGTTCCGGCCGTGTCCCGGATCGCGGTGATCGTCGCTGCCATGGGAGCCACCGTAGGCGGGCCCGCCCCCCGACGGGCAGCCGCACGGCCCTGCCAGGCACGGCCCGCACCGGGGCCGGCAGAGCACTGCCGGGCGGGGCCGTGCGCCCGCAGGTCCCTGCCGGGGGACGGGTGCGGCGCAGCGGACCGGCAGGGACCTGGCGTGAGGTCGTGACTCCCCTGACGGGGAGCCGCAGTTGTCTGCCTCTGGGCGGGCGGAGGCGGCGGCTGGTGTGCTGGTGGCGCTGCGATCGGCAGCGGACGTGTGAACGATGGGAGTCAGCATGGACAGCAGCGACCTGATGGGCGGTTACTCCGCCTACACGACGCCGGGTGCGGCGCGCAACGACCTGGTGTCGATCCCGGACGGGACGGAGGGGTTCACGCCCGTCGTCACCTTCATCTCGGTGATCTCGCTCATCGTGAGCCCGGCCACCATGTCCCTCCTGTAACAGGGGCCGATCCGAGCGTCCGGCTCGGGCCCGTCCGGCACGGACCCGTGCCGCCACGATCCGGTGGCGGCCGGGCTCCGCGCCCCGTACCGCCCGCCGGCCTGCCCGAGTCCGGAGGCAGGATCCCGGTGGTGCTGCACCCGGCAGCAGTTGAGAACGAATGGAGTCAGCATGGACAGCAGCGACCTGATGGGCGGCTACTCCGCCTACACCACCCCGGCGGCAGCGCGCAACGACCTGGTGTCGGTGCCCGACGGGACGGAGGGGTTCACCCCCGTCTCGATCACCGTCTCGATCTCGGTGCTGGTCACCGTCATCGTGCGGGGCTGCAACTGAGCCCTCGGCGCCGTGTCGTGCCGTCGGCGCGGCCGTCGGCCCGTACCGGCGGCCGCCGCCCCAATCCGGAGTGAAGGGACCTCGCGTGAACGCCAGTAGCCTGATGGGCGGTTACTCCGCCTACACCACGCCGGGCGCCGCCCGGGACGAGCTGGTGTCGGTCCCCGACGGGGCCGAGGCGAGCATCAGCGTGCCCAGCATCGTCATCTCGTGGATCGTCTCCGTCGTCGCCCAGACCCTGGCCTGAGCCGCCGCCTGGGGGCACGCCGCCGGTACGGCCTTCGGGCCGTACCGGCGGCGGTGTTCGGTGTCCGCGTTCAGCGTTCAGCGCTCCCCGGGGGCCGGTACCGTGCGGTGGACCCAGCCGGCGATCGCCACGCGGGAGGAGCAGTCGAGTTTGCGCATGGTTTCGCGGATGTGGTTCACCACGGTCCATTCGGAGATGGCCAGCTGCCGGGCGATCTGCTTGTTGCTCAGGCCCTCGGCGATCAGCCGGGCGACCTCGATCTGACGGCGCGTCAGCGGTGATCCGGAGGGCGGCACGGCCGCCGCGGCCGCAGTCGCCGAAGGGGGCGCGGCGGGCCGGCCCGGCACGGGCTCCGGGCGCTCGCCGGGCGTCCGGACGGCCGCGCAGCCGAGCGCGAACTCCTGGATCAGCTCCGGGAGTTCGACCAACGCTCCGGCCGCCATGGCGGCCAGCGAATCGCGGTCGCCGGGCAGCAGCCGCCCTTCGGCCCGGCCGACGGTGAAGTCGGGTTCGGTCGGGTCGTCGAGCAGGTGGCGCCGGACGGCGTGGAAGCAGCCCAGTGCCCGGGCGACCGCGGCGGCGCGGGCGGCGCGGCCCGGCAGCAGCGGGCTGCCCATCAGGGCGAGCAGCGCGCCGAGCGCGGCCGGGGCGCCGAGGGGGCGCAGCGCGGACACGGCGCGGTCGAGGTAGTTGGCCGAGTCCCCGGCGCGTCCCGCGGCCGCCGCGAACGCGCTCAGGTGCAGCAGCGCGAGGCCGGCGACCAGGCTGTCCCCGGCCTGGATGGCCTCGGCGAGCGCGCGGGTGGCCAGCGTGGCCGCGGTGTCCGCGCAGCGGTGGAGGAACTCCGCCAGCGCGGCGTCCAGCAGCCGGCGACGGGCCAGGTGGCTGCCGTCGGCGCCCGGCTCGACGGCCCGGTGCAGCAGGGCGAGGCCCTCGTCCGGGCGGCTCGGGGTGACGGCGATCCCGCGCAGGTGCCTGGTCCTGGCGGCGAACCCGCCGTCCGCCGGGGCCTCGTGGCCGGCGCCGCCCGCCCCGACCCCGTCGAGGACGGCCAGCGCCGCCTCTGGCTCGTCGTCGCGCACGGCGGCCTCGGCCAGCAGCAGGGCCGTCCGCCGCCGGATCTCCCGGTCCGCGCCGGGGCCGCCCAGTGAGGCCAGTCCGGCGGGCCAGTCGAACGGGGTGCCGATCGCGTAGTGGTACACCCGGGACAGCTCGGCGAGGTCGAGCGCCTCGTCCGCGAGCCCGGCGGTGACCAGGGTGTCCAGTGCCCGGCGGATGTTCCCCTCCTCGCTGCGGAAGGCGATGATGCCCCTCGCCTGCGGGCCGTCCGTGATGAGGCGGACGGCGGAGGCGGCCAGCCGGGCGTGGTGCCGGGCGTGGGCGAGCCGGACGTCCTCCGGCCCGGGCGCCGCCTCCGCCGTCTGCTCCTGCGGCCGGTACGACCGGCGGCCGAAGGAGAGGTGCAGCCGGGTGCGGGTGTAGCCGTCGAGGCGGCCCGAGGGAAGCGCGGAGAGGCTGAGCAGGTGCCGGTCGAGCAGTGCCTCCAGGGCGGCCGGGTACTCGTCGAGGCCGACCCCGGAGATCTGCCGCAGCGACTCGGGCCCCGCGCCGCCGCTGAACACCCGGGCGCAGGCGAGCAGTCGGCGCCCGGCCTGGCTCAGGTCGCGCAGCGCCTCCGGGTCCGGGTCGTCGGGGCCGTACGCGTCCAGTAATCGGGCGAGGCCGTCGACGCCCGGCCGGGGCCGGTCCGGAAGCGTTCCGGCCCGGGACTGGCCGTCGAGCGCGGCCCACAGGACCTCCGGCCCCTCCAGGGCCGCGATCCGGGCGGCCAGGCCGATCGACCCGGGGTTCCCGTGGAGCTCCACGCAGGTGCGGGCGACGGCCAGTTGGTTGTGGCGCCCGATCCGGAAGGCGGGGTTGAAGGCGCGCAGGCAGGCCACGAAGAGCTCGACGGAGGGCACCGAGGCCAACGCCTCGACGTCGATGGCGCAGCAGTCCAGCGGCACCGGGAGCGGGGGGACGCTGCGGTGCGCGAAGCCGTCCTGCGCCACCGGCCGCCGCGCGGTGACCAGCGCCTTGGCGCCCGTCCCGGCCAGCGCCCGGGCCAGCCGGGCCAGGACCCGCCGGTCGGGGTCGCGGCGCCCGCCGTCCAACAGCAGTACGGGCGGGGCGTCGCCGGACTCGCGGGCCCGGGTGATCCACCGGCGCAGCCCGTCCGCCCAGTCGCTCCCGGGCGCCGGCACGATCCGGCCGACCGTCGCGCCGGTGCGGGCCTGGTGGGCGAGCGCGGCCTCCTGGGCGAGCCGGCTCTTGCCGATCCCCGGTGCTCCGGACAGCAGCACGCCGTCGACGTCCGGCCGTTCGAGCACGGCCAGGACCTCGGCGAGCTCGCCGGCCCGGCCGACCGTCTCCAGCGGGAAGGGGTCGGTGGCGGCGGGCGCCAGGGCGGTGCCCGGCGGTCCGGCCTCGGGCAGCCGGGCGGCGGCCGTCGAGGCGGCGACGGCGAAATCAGCGGACGTCATTTGCGTCTCCAGAACGTACCGGCGCGGTGGGTGACCTGGCTGGGTGGGTTCACTGTGACGGGTCGGCCGGCCCGGGCGGTGCGCCGGTGGCGCGCATCGGCCCGCCCGGGCCCGGGGCCTGCTCGACCAGGGCGCCGGCCGGGCACGGGAGGTGGTACATCGCGTGGATCCGGCGGCGGATCGGCTCCAGCGGGTACTGGTCGGCGTAGATGACCAGTTTGACCGTCACGCCCTCCAGCACGCTGCGCAGCATGACCCCCTCCAGGTCGGGGTCCTCGGCCCCGCGGGCGTGGAACAACGCGCGCAGCCGCTCCTCCAGTTCGGCGAGCAGCCGGTCCTTCCTGGCCTCCGCGGCCGCGTAGAGCGGATGCGTCTGCGGATCGATCATGAGGCCCAGGGCCATCTGCTGGATGTGGCGCGTGCGGTGGGCGGCCAGCAGCGCGCGGTCGATGATGGCGGACAGCTGTTCGTCCGGGGTGCCCTCGACGTCCAGGAGCTGGTGGACGCCCTCCAGGTAGCGGTTCAGCAGCTCGTCCGCGAGGGCCTGCTTGGTCGGGAAGTAGTAGCTGATCAGCCCGCGGGAGACACCCGCCTGGGCGGTGATGTCGGAGACGGTGGCCTGGTGGAAGCCCTTCCGGGCCAGGACGTCGATCGCGGCGCCGACGATCCGCTCGCGGGACGCCTCCCGCAACCGGGCGTTGACATGGGGTGAGCGAGGTGACACGCGGGCTCCTGGGCTGTGGCCGCTTCGGGCGTTGACTGTACAGCCATCCAGTCAACGGGACCAGGCCCGGGGACGCGCGAACACCGACGGCCGACGAGGGCCCCGCCCTCGTCGGCCGTCGGTGGTGATGGGCCCTAGTAGGTGCCCCACTCCTTGTCGGTGGAGACGATCTCGCGGCCCAGCGGCATGAGCGAGATCGGGATCATCTTGAGGTTGGCCCACCCGAAGGGGATCCCGATGATCGACAGGAACAGCGGGATGCTGGTGACGAGGTGTCCGATCGCCAGCCACCACCCGGCGAACACCAGCCAGACGACGTTGCCGACGCACGACGCGGGCCCGGCGTCCGGCCGCTCCACCGCCGTGCGCCCGAACGGCCACAGGATGAACCCGGCGATCCGGAACGACGCAATGCCAAACGGAATGGTAATGACAAGCACGCAGCAGATGATTCCCGCGAGCGCATAGGCCAGGGCCATCCAGATTCCGCAGAAAACCAACCAGATGACATTGAGGACGAATTTCAGGGCGCTCATGCTCGGTACCTTCTCATGGCTGATGGTGTTGCACTACGACCTGCGATGCCCGCCGGCGAACGCGTCTAAGCCCTTAGGGGTCGCTCCTCAGGGAGCGGTCCGGGTGAGCCCTTGCGCGCCCGGGCCCGGGCGCTGGGGCCACTGGCCTGTTCGCGGTGGTCGCCGACGGCCGCGCGGCGCTGTCGTGTGGGGGCGCCCGGACACGAACACCCTGGCACACCGTGCGAGACCTGGGGTGTCCCGGACGAGGCCCGGCGCAGAGGCCGCGCCGTCGAGGCCGCGCAGCTCCGCGGGGAGACGAGCCCGGGCAGCGCCTTCGTCGGCACGGAAAGTGCGGGTTGCGGGGGAATGTTCCGCCGGGACGGGGGAAACCGGCGTACCAGGAAAGCGGGAACTCCGGACGACGAGGAGGCAGTTGTGACCAGTGGACTGTGGGACTACGGCAACGCCGAGGGTTACGCCCCGGGCACCGACCTGACGGGTTACCGGGTCGAGGCCGAGGACGGTCACATCGGCAAGGTCGACCGGCACACCGAGGAGGTGGACTCCGCGCACATCGTGGTCGACACCGGCCCGTGGATCTTCGGCCGTGAAGTGCTGCTGCCCGCCGGCACCGTCCGGCGCGTGGACACCGCCGAGCGGACGGTGTGGGTGAACCGGACGAAGGACGAGGTGAAGAACTCGCCCGAGTTCCACAAGGACCGGCACACCGCGGACCCGGACTACCACCAGGCGATCGGCGGGTACTACGGTGGGGTCTTCTGACCGCTCCTCACCGGCGCACCCCGCAGGGCCCCGACCTGGTGGTCGGGGCCCTGCGGCGTTCCCGCCGAGCGGCGGGAACGCCGGCGCGCCTGACCGGACATCGGCCGACGGACCGTGCGGCACGCCCTGTGCGGTCGACGGCTGCGGGCAGGCGCTGGACGCACACGGCGTGGGGCCGTCCCCCCGAGCGGTCCGGCCCCGGCGGCGCCCCCGGCCCGGTGAGGCTCGGCGGCCGGGGCCTGGAGCTGCGGCCCGACTACTTCGTTCAGCGGAGCATCAGCCTGTTGGCGGGGCCGGACCGCCAGAGCCTGCTGCTGCCCCCGATCGCCGCCCCGACCGCCGAGCCCGTGGCCCGGACACCGGCCGCCGACGGCCTCGCTGCCGTGCTCGGCCCAGCCCGGGCCCGCGTCCTGGGCGCCACCGGCGTCAGCGCCTGCTCCACCACCGAACTCGCCCAGCGGCTCGGCGTCACCCCGCCCTCCGCCTCCGCCCATGCCGCTGCCCTGCGCACGGCCGGCCTGATCGCCACCCGCCGTGAGGGCAAACAGGTCCGCCAGACCCTCACCGACGTCGGCCACGACCCCGTCCTCGACAACCCGCCGCCTCCGCCCCCGGCCTGAGCGTCGGCGGGCCGCCTGGCCCCCGGAGCTGTGGGCCGGTCTCCGACGCCGGTCCGAAGGCCTCGGCCACCGGCGTACGGCCGGGACCCGCTCGAACGCGGAACCCGACCGTACGGGGGCTTCGGCCGATGTCGTGGAGTCCGGTTGACACCTACTCGTAGTAGCGGCGCTCCTCGACCGGCTCCTCGCTCTCGACCCTGCGGACCAGGCGTCGGCGGCGGAACACGTTCACGTAGGTGATCAATCCCAGAAGCCCGGCGGCCATGAGGATCCAGCCCACCAGGTGCAGGTTGACGCCGTTCACGTGCCAGTCGGTCGCGAAGGCCATGATGGCGCCGAGGGCGAACAGGACGATGCAGCCACCGATACCCATGCGGTCTCACTCCTCGTCGGTCGGTCTGCTCCTCGGGTTCCCCGAATCCGGACTTGAATGTCGGCGGGTTCCCGCGGGCTGCCCGGGGAGCCGTCGTGCGGGGCTGATCGAGGAGACCTCGCTCGTGAGACGGCTTGTCGCTCCGCAGCCCAGCGGACCGTACAGCCGGGGACGATCGACGGGGTCCTGCCCTGAGGCGTGGACACGGCGGTGACCGGGACGGTCCGCCTGCGCGGTGGGCTGTTCGTCTCCGGCACCGGGCCGGCCGGCCCGCCCCGACCACTCCTCCGCGCTCCTGCGCGCGACCGGCATCCCGGTCGCCGCCGCCCGCGGTGCCGCCGCCCGAGGCGGTTCCTCGAACCACCCGCCCCGTCGTCGCGGACGCCCTCGGCCACCACGACAGGACGCCACCGCGCGGTCCGGCCGCCACCCCGGCCTGGCCGGGACGGCGACTGCCAGGAGCATCACGTCGTTGCCGCCGCCGTCGTTCCCGCCGCCGTCGTT
The DNA here is from genome assembly GCF_044391605.1 of Kitasatospora sp. NPDC018619. Taxonomy (NCBI): domain Bacteria; kingdom Bacillati; phylum Actinomycetota; class Actinomycetes; order Kitasatosporales; family Streptomycetaceae; genus Kitasatospora; species Kitasatospora sp. NPDC018619. The sequence goes on along the minus strand of NZ_JBISAI010000010.1, from coordinate 14,450 downwards.
CCGGCCCCGCAGGTGGGATGCCGCCGATCGGTGCCGTGGCTCACTGCGGCGGGCCGGGGTTGCCCTGGCCGTACTCGCCCGGTGTGCCGGTTGAGGCCGGGCCCTCGTCGGTGCCGGCGACCCGCCAGGAGTCGGGGTCGGGCCGGCGGCCGTCGGGTTCCTGGGCGGGGGCGGCGCGGGGCACCGGCTCGGGCGGCCTGGCTCGGGCGGCCCGCCGGCGCCCGCCCCAGACGAACGCCCCGATCAGGGCCGCTCCGATCAGCACGGCGGGCACGATCAGCACGAGCAACGGGGGGCCGCTGGACGTCTGCGCCAGCAGGGACGGTGTGTCGATCACCGGGTCCTCCTCAGCAGCTGGGGAAGCCGCGCGCGAGCACGGCACGGTCCTCGGGCGCCTGCCCACAACAGCCGCGTGCATGCGGGCCCACCCACCCCGACAAGGCGAGACGGCCCGGCCCGGCCTGCGGAGGATGGCCGCCGGCCCGGCGCACGTCCACTCCGAGGGGATGTCGCGGTCCGCCAGGGCCCCGGGCAGCGACAAGGCGAGTGCGTTGCGTGGGAGCAGCGCGTCGGCCTCGCGCGGCTGACGCCCTGCTCCCGGGGCAGGGGCTCCTGACCGGCTCCCGCGTGCTCCCCGCCCGGCGCAGCGCGCTCTGCCGTGACGACGGCCGGCACGGGGACGTGTCCGCACCCAACCCACCCGGTGGGCGGGTCGGCCGCCCTGTTCGAGGGGCTCACGGATCGCTCTGGCGCGTGAGACCTTCCCTGCTCGTGTCCGGCCTCCTGGCCGCGGCCCTGGTCGCGGCGGGCCCCGCCGGTGCCGCTTCGGCCGCACCCACCGGCCGGCCGGCCCGGGTGGCGGGTAGTCGGGGGGTCAGAAGTTCCGTGCCTGGGTCACCTGGTTCAGATGGATCAGGACGTCGTAGGCCCGGCCGAGCGCGAGTTGCGGCTTCGGGTCGCTGACGTAGACCGAGCCCGCCTCGTAGGTGGGACGGGAGGCGTCCAGCCAGTCGCGGGCCGCCCGGGGAGCGGTGCGCAGGTCGACGTAGTAGTCCCGGTAGCGGACCCGGTCGAGGGTGTACTCGTTCATGTCCGGGGTGGCCGGCGGCACCGTGACGGTCTTCCAATCGTCCGTCAGAACGGCGTCGTTGGTCAGGAAGGAGCCGCTGTCGAAGGTGAAGCCGATCGCCGCGTAGTCGCGACCGTAGGTGTCGCGCAGCCGCGAGCCCTGCGGCTCGGGGTACAGGAAGGTGTCGGTGGCCAGGTATCCGACGTGCCCGTTGTGCGCGGACAGCAGCACCTTGCCGCCGGTGTGGCGCTGCCACCACGCGGTGTTGTCCGCCATCGCCCGGTCGCGCAGCTGCTCCGCGGCGGAGACCGAGGCCGGGTCGGACATGTCCAGGGTGGCGAAGGCGAAGGTCTCGGCGATGTTCCGGGCGTGCTGCACCGCCCACGCGTGGGCGTCGTCGGAGGCGCCGGCGCCGCTCGCGGTGACCAGGTCGAGCGCCTGCTGCGCCTTCGCGGCGTTCTCCCGGCGCTCGGCCAGCGGCTTCTTCAGGTAGGCGATGACGTCGTCGAGCGGCCGCAGGCCCGCGTAGAGGCCGTCGAGCTGAGGGAGGACGTCGGGGCGGGCCCCGCGCACGTACGAGGTGACCTGGTCGAAGATCCGGTCGCCGAGCCTCGGCAGGCCGAGGTCGTCGCCCACGAAGTGGACCGGGTTCTGCGGGTGGCTCCGGTTGTACTCCCGCATCCAGGCGATCAGGTCGGCGAACTCCTCACGGTCCCACGGGCTTGCGCCCAAGGCGTCCTTGACGAGCTGCCGCGCGTCGCCGGGGCCGCCCTGGACGTACTCGTCGATCTGCAGGCCGCTGCTCCAGCTCGTCTCCAGGGCGAAGGCGGTGAAGCCCTTCTCCTCGACGAGGTAGCGGAACAGCCGCTGCTTCATCGCGAAGAACTCGTGCGAACCGTGGGTGGCCTCGCCCAGGCCGACCACCTTGGCATCGCCGATCATCGCGCCCAGGGCACGCAGGTCGGTGGTGCGGCCGCCCGGTTCGGTCGTCCGCAAGGGCTGGGCGACGCCGTCCAGTGCGCGCACCACGGCGGAGCGCTGCGACGCGACCTGATCCGCGGCCGCGTTGGCCGCCCAGGGCGTCGCCGGCGCGGCGACCGCCGCCACCGGGACCAGCGTGGCCGCGGCGGCCATCACCGCCGTCAGCAGTCCGCGCCGCCCGATCCCCTTGGTGCCTGCCATCGTTGTGATCACTCCTCGACTCGCGGAACGCCGCTGCCTGCGACGTTCGGTGAGTCGATCTTCGCCGGGGCGGGCCCGCCGCGCGCTGGGGCGGACCGCCGTCTTCACGGGGGGTAGCCCCCGACCGGATTCGGTGGCCGACCCCCCGGCCGCCGTCGGCCCGCCGGCCGTTACCGCGCGCGTATTCGCCCTTGTCCTTCCGGTCCAGGAGGGCGGGTCGGGCTCGACCACCAGGTCGACGAGCAGGTCCGGGTCCCGATCCGGATCGGGCCGGGAGCCGGTGCCGGAGATCGGCCGGTGAGGCTGGGCGGACGGTCCTGCCGGGACGGACGGCGCGGCGCCCCCGTGGAAGAACTGGCGGCGAACGGGGCACCGAGGCCCGGAGAGGCGGCGGTCGCCGCCGGTCGAGGTCATGCAGGCCGGCTCGTGCACGGTGGTGCGTACGACCATGCCGCCAGGGGGAGAGGTGCTCGCCCGACCAGGTTCGGCAGCACCCCCGCCCGTAGGCCGTTGCCCGTAGACCGGTCCCGGTGATCCGCGCGGGATTTCGGCGTCCGGACTATTGTCAGGAAACTTTACTTTTCACTAGGCTCTCGGCGGCGGCTTGGCGGGGCACCCCCTGGAGCGGGGCGTGACGCGCTCAGCGAGAGCTCTGACCCGGCCGCCGCGGTGGTGAGGGAACCACCGCTCGACCGGCGGGGATCGCGTGCGGGCCCGCCGGAGTCCAGCTCTCGCCGTCGTTCGAGGTCAGGGAGTTCAGGGATGCGTCCGCAAGTCTCGGTAAGGCCTGTTCACATCGGAGTGTTCGCCGCGGCGCTCGTGCTGGTCGGCGGACTGTTGCTCGGCTGGTCCGGGCGGGCGGGAGCGGCGGCCGATCCGCTGCTCTCGCGGGGCAAGGCCGCCACGGCCTCGTCCACGGAGGGCTCGTCCTATGCGGCGGGCAAGGCGTTCGACGGGAACACCGGTACCCGGTGGGCGAGCGCGGAGGGGAAGGACCCGCAGTGGCTGGGGGTCGACCTCGGGGCGAACGCCACGGTCTCGCGGATCAAGCTCTCCTGGGAGGCCGCGTACGCGAAGGCGTACCGGCTGGAGGTGTCGACGGACGGGGCGACCTGGACCACTGTCGCCGAGGAGAAGGCCGGCAACGGCGGTACGGACGACTGGACCGGGCTGACCGGCAAGGGCCGGTACGTCCGGATGTACGGCACGGCCCGTGGCACGTCCTACGGGTACTCGCTGTTCGAGATGGAGGTCTACGGGGTCACGGACACCACGCCCTCGCCGACCGCCACGCCCTCGCCGACCGGCACCGCCCCGGGCGGGGCGTTCACCGTCGTCGCGGCCGGTGACATCGCGGCACAGTGCACCGCCTCGGACAGCGCCTGCGCGCACCCGAAGACCGCCGCCCTCGCCCAGAGGATCGACCCGAAGTTCTACCTGACGATGGGTGACCACCAGTACGACGACGCCCGGCTGTCGGACTTCCGCGCCTACTACGACAAGAGCTGGGGCGCGTTCAAGGCGAAGACCCACCCCGTCCCCGGCAACCACGAGACCTACGACCCGGCCGGCTCGCTCGCCGGGTACAAGGCGTACTTCGGCAGCATCGCCTACCCGCAGGGCAAGAGCTGGTACAGCTTCGACGAGGGGAACTGGCACTTCGTCGCCCTCGACTCCAACTCCTTCGACCAGAGCGCCCAGATCGACTGGCTCAAGGCCGACCTCGCGGCCAACACCCGCAAGTGCGTCGCCGCCTACTGGCACCACCCGCTGTACTCCTCCGGCGGGCACGGCAACGACCCGGTCTCCCGGCCGGTGTGGCGGATCCTCTACGACGCCCGGGCGGACCTGGTGCTCAACGGGCACGACCACCACTACGAGCGGTTCGCCCCGCAGGACCCGGACGGAAAGGCCACCGCCGACGGGATCGTCGAGATCGTCGGCGGGATGGGCGGCGCCGAGCCGTACCCGATCGAGCAGGTGCAGCCGAACAGCCAGAAGCGGATCAGCGGCGACTACGGCGTGCTGAAGCTGGACTTCACCGACTCCGGGTACGGCTGGAGCTTCGTCGGGACGGACGGCAAGGCCAAGGACACCAGCCCGACCTACAGCTGCCACTGATGATGTACCTGGCCACCACGGGCCGTCGTTCGGACGCGCCGCCCCGCCCCGCCGGGGTGGGGCGGCGCGTCCCGGGCACGGTCGTCGCGCTCGGCGCGGTCAGCCTGGTCACGGACGTCTCCTCGGAGATGGTCACCGCCGTGCTGCCGCTCTACCTGGTCCTGGGCCTCGGCCTCTCACCCCTCCAGTTCGGCTTCCTCGACGGACTGTTCAACGGAGCCACGGCACTGGTCCGGCTCCTCGGCGGGCGGCTCGCAGACCGCGGCTCCGGCCGGCACCGGACCGTCGCGGGGGCGGGCTACCTGCTGTCGGCGCTCTCCCGGCTGGGCCTGCTGATGGCCGGCGGGGCCGCCGGCGGGATCGCCGCCGCGCTGGCCGCGGACCGGCTCGGCAAGGGCGTGCGCACCGCACCCCGGGACGCGATGATCACGCTCAGCGCACCGCCGGAGACCCTCGGCCGGGCGTTCGGCGTGCACCGGGCGATGGACACGACCGGGGCGCTGCTCGGCCCGCTGGTCGCCTTCGTGGTCTTGTGGGTGACGGCGGACGCGTACGACGCGGTGTTCGTGGTCAGCTTCGCCACCGGCCTGCTCGGTGTGGTGGTGCTGGGCCTCTTCGTCCCGGCCGACCCGTCGGCACCGCCGCCGCGGGCCGCATCGACCCGCCCGGTCCCGTCCGCGCTCCCGTCCGCGCTCCCGTCCTCGCTCCCGTCCGCGGAGCCGACCGCCGCCCCGACCGCTGACCGGTCCGCTGCCCCGGTCGCGGGGCCGAATGCCGCACCCGGCCCGGCCGGCACGGCGGCCCGGTCGACCTCCGACCCCGCCTTCCGGCGGGTGGTGGCGGCCGCCGCGCTGCTGGGCGCCGCGACCGTCGGCGACTCCTTCCTCTACCTCCTGCTCCAGCGCGGCCTCGACCTGTCGGCCGCGCTCTTCCCCCTGCTGCCGCTCGGCGCGGCGGCCTGCTACCTGCTGCTGGCCGTCCCCGCCGGGCGGATCGCGGACCGCGCCGGACGGCGGATCCCGTTCCTGCTCGGCCACGGCGCGCTGCTCGCCGCCTACCTGACGCTCCTGGCCCCGTCGGGCCTGCCGTCCGCCGTGCTGGTCCTGGTCCTCCTCGGCGTCTTCTACGCCGCCACCGACGGCGTGCTGATGGCGCTCGCCGCGCCCGCGCTCCCGGCCGCCGGCCGGGCGAGCGGCCTCGCCGTCCTGCAGACCGGACAGGCCCTGGCCCGTCTGGTCGGCGCGGGCGGGTTCGGCGCGGCCTGGACGTGGTGGGGGCCGCGCCCGGCCCTCGTCGCGGCCGCCCTCGCCCTGGCCGCCGCACTCACCGCCGCCTGGCGGATCCTCCCGGGAAGGAAGACGCGCCGATGAAGTCGCGAACGGTCCTGCTGGTCCTCGCCGTCCTCGTCCTCCTGGGCGGCTCCCTCGGCTACGTGGTGCACGCCCGCCAACGCGACGGTGGACCGCAACTCGTCGCCGCGGACGCCTCGTTCACGCTCGACCAGCCCGGTCTCTACTACCGCGACACCGCCACCGGCCGCGTCGCCCGCAGCCCGGGCGGCGAGCCCGGCGGCCCGTCCTGCGCCCGCTTCTACGCCGCGGGGGAGCGCGCCCTGTGCCTGCGTGCCCTGCCGGGCACCCCCGCCCGGACCCAGGCCGTGGTCTACGACCGGCGGTTCACCGAGCTCCGGTCGGTGATCGTCCCCGGGACCCCGAACCGGGCCCGGGTCTCGCCCTCCGGCCAGGTGCTCTCCTGGACCACCTTCGCCGTCGGCGACTCCTACGCGGCGGACCGCTTCTCCACCCGTACCTCGATCCTCGACCTGCGCACCGGCTACCTGATCAAGTCCGTCGAGGAGATCCCGCTGACGATCGGCGGGACCCGCTACCACGCCGCCGACGTCAACTACTGGGGCGTCAACTTCGCCGCCGACGACAACCGCTTCTACGCCACCGTCTCCACCGCCGGCCGCACCCACCTCGTCGAGGGCGACCTCAAGGCCTGGTCGGCCCGCACCCTGCGGGAGAACGTGGAATGCCCCTCGCTCTCCCCGGACGGCACCCGGATCGCCTTCAAGAAGAAGGTCTCCGCCGATCCCGCCGCGCCCTGGCGCCTCCACGTCCTCGACCTGGCCGACCTCCACGAACACCCGCTGGCCGAGACCCGCAGCGTCGACGACCAGGCCGCCTGGCTCGACGACGCCACCCTCGCCTACGCCCTCCAGGCCCGGGCGGGCAAGGCTCCCGACGTCTGGGCCACCCCCGCCGACGGCACCGGCACGCCCCGCCTCCTGCTCCCCGGTGCTTCCTCCCCGGTCGCCGTCCCGCCCCCGCCGGCCTGACGCCCGCACCGGCCCGGGACGGTGGGCCGCGCCCGCCCCGTGGACGTGGACGTGGACGAGGTGGTCTCCGCGACGGTGCGCCGACCGCGGGCGGTCCTCGGCGCGCACGGGCCGACGCGCCGGCGCCCGACGCCCCGGGGCAGATGACACCGGAGACCCAGCCCCTGGCGAACAAGCTCGCCAGGGGCTTCGTCCGCGCCGACCGGACCGGGTCCACCTCCCGCCGGTGCGTGGCGGGCGCGGGCAGCGGCTCCAGGGTGTCGCCGGGTGGGGCCCTGGCGGTCCCAACGTGCGGCCGGATCTCCAGCGCGAGGTCCGGCCCCCGCACCTCCTCGCCGCCGGTGCGGCAGGTCCAGGCCGCGTCCCCGGTCCTGTGGTGCCGGCAGGCCTGGGGTACTCGGCGCCGCGCACCGGACCCGCCGTCGCCCCCGGACCGCTGCCGGTGCCGCCGGTCGCCCCCGGCAGCGCCGTGCTCGTGCACCGGCTCGGCCCCGGACGATCGGCCGCCGTCGGCACCCTGCCGTTCGCCGCGGGGCACCGGCTGATGGTTCGTCGCCGTCGGGGCCCCGCCCGGCTGCGCCGCCGGCCTGCTGCCGGGGCTGCTGATGGCGAGCCGGCCTCCGGCGGGGCGGCCGGCGCCCGGAAGGTGCCGGTCGGTCGGGCGGTCGCTCGTTCTTGAGGCCGCCGCCGAGGCGGCGGGCCGCTGCCGTCCCGATGGAAGCCGCCCGGTCCGGCCCCGTCGTGCGGCAGTAGCGGGGCGAGCGCCTTCCGTGTTGCGGCCGACGCGGACGAGGACGCGGGCGTAGAACCGCAGGGCCTGCGGGTGTCCGGCATCCATCCGGTGGCGGGCGGTTCGCAACGTCGCCGGCGGGCCGCGCTCCGCGGGTCAGAAGCGCCGCCAGCGGGCGGAGGCGAACGAGAAGGCGCCGAACAGCAGCAGGCCCACCGCCGTGGCGGTGAGCAGCCCCGGACCGGCCGGCGTGGCGGCGAAGGAACGGAGGGTGTCGTCGACGCCCTTGGCCTGGTCCGGGTCGAAACGCACGGCCGCTGCGACGACGAAGGCCCCCACCCCGGCGAACACCGCGCCGCGCGCCGCGTTGCCGGCGATTCCGCCGACCGTGACGGCGCCGCGGGTGCGCGGACCCATCGCGCCCGTGTCCAGCTTGCGCAGGAACGTGCGCAGGAACGCGCGGACGGCGATCCCGATCCCTATCCCCGTCAGGACCACGCCGGCCGCGCCGACCAGCACGTCGCCACCCGGCAGACCGAGCACGGTGGCCGTCCAGTCCTTGGACGCGCGGTCGCTGTCGGAGGCGGCGCCGGCTCCCGCCGCGAAGGCTGCGGTGCCCCAGGAGACCGAGGCGTAGAACACCGCGCGCCCCGCACTGAGGAGTCTGCTGCCCGCCTTCCCGTTCCCCTGCCTGCCGGTCGTGGTGGCCACGGCGCGCCACAGCGCCATGCAGGCGAAACCTGCGGCCAGCAACCACAACAGCGCCCGGCCGAAGGGCTGGTCCGCGATCTGCTGGAGCGCACCCTGGCGGTCCGCCTCGTCCGAGCCGCCCCGGCCCAGGGCGATCCGCAGGGCGAGGTAGCCGACCACGACGTAGACGACGCCGCGGGCGGTGAAACCGACCCGGCCCGCGGAACGCGGCAACCACTCCGTCCAACCCGTGCGCCGGTGCCGCGCGTGCTGTGCCGTGGGTACCATGACTCCTCCTCCGTGGAGGGCGCCTGCCGCCCCCGGCGGCCGTGTGCCCGCCCGCACGACGGATACACGTGGGCACCCGTCCACCGCCCGTCAGACCACAGCCGCCCGACACGGCCGGAGCGCACGCCCGGGCGCGGCACAGCGGCCCCGGGCACGTGGCGGGAGTCGGCGCCTGTCCGGGGCGGTCGCGCCGCAGGTGCGGGTCATCGACGACGTGTCGTTCCCCAGGTGCGGCCGGGCCCCGGCCGGATGGCCCCCGGCCGCACTGCGGTGCGCTCGGGAACCGGGCGCACCGCCAGGTCGCGGTCAGTGTCCACGCCTGCCGCGGAGACCGCGTCGTGTGCGCGGGACCGGCAGTTGTGCCCGCCCGGGGGCCTGGCCTGACGAAGGCCAGGCCCCCGGCACCCGGGGCCCCACGGGCTGGGGTCCGGGTGTCAGACCAGGGCGGCCGCCTCCGGTTCGCGCATCCGGAAGGGCAGTGCCTCGGCCTGTCCGATCGGGTGGCCCAGCTTCTCGGGGTCACGGACGAAGATCCGCTGCAGCCACCGGTCGGTGCCGTCGAACCGCGGGGTGTACGGGGCACGCGAGTGCGAGGTGCGCGTGTTGTCGAGCAGCAGCACCTCGCCGCCGTCGAGGTTGACGTGCGCTGCGGTCGCGGTGACGGCCTCGGTGTAGGCCGCCAGTGCCGCGGCCACCTCCGGGTCGTCCGGGGTGTCGATCATGACGCCGTCGTACCGGACGCCGTCGTCGCCGTCGATGAGCAGGCGCATGTAGGTGGTCGGGTCAGGGTCGCCGCCGCGCTCCTCGGAGGCGGTGCGGTAGGCCATGTCGGCGTGCCACCGCAGGGGCACGGTCCGCAGGATCTCGCGGTGCTCCTCGCTGAGCAGGGGCAGCGCGCGGCGCACCGAGGCGACGAGCGTGGCCGCCTTCCGCTCGTGGTCGGGCCGGGCGCAGCCGATGACGACGTAGTGCTGCATGTCCGCGCAGTACGCCATCTCGGTGTGGTACCGCAGCGACACCTTGAAGTTGTTCGCGGTGGTCCAGTGCGCGCCCGGCTGGGCGAAGATGTCCTGGTAGCAGCTTCCGCCGCGGTTCTCCCTGTAGCCGGTGGCCTTGCCCAGCAGCATGCCGAACAGGGCCACCCAGGGCTCGGTGCCGATGAGCGGTTGGTCGGCGGGTGGCGGGTAGCTGCTGGGGGTGGCCGGCAGCGCGGCGGGGTCGAAGGGCAGGCCGGTCAGGTGGAGGTAGCCCTGCTCGTTGCCGTTGCGGCGGAAGTCGGTGACGGCGTCGCGCAGCGGTGCCGGTATCCGGGTGGAGAGCTCGGTGGCCGCGTCGAAGAACGCGGGGTAGTCCTGCCGGGGCCGCTGCGGGAGCTGGGCGGCGAGCGCTTCCAACTCGGTGGCGTACGGTGCGCAGTTGATGGAGTCGGACACGGTGGTTCCCCTTCCGGGCATGGGCTGAGTGGGTCAGGACTGCAGGGACCGTCGCATGAGGTGGACGCCGGTGAGGCCGAATCGCGGGTGGCGGAAGGCCTCGGGCACCACGGCCATCGACTGGAAGCCGAGGCTCTGCCACAGGCGCAGGGCCCGGTGGTTGGTCTCCACGACGGCGTACGCCTCCATGGCGTGGTAGCCGGCGGTCCGGGTGGCGTCGATGACGTGGTCGGCCAGGATGCGGCCGACGCCTTTCCCCCAGTGGTCGGGGTTGACCATCAGGTCGAAGTTGGCGACGTGATCGCCGGGGCCGTACCGCAGCGGTTTCGTCATCATCGCGGCCAGCAGCTCACCGTCGGCCTCGGCGATGTGGACGACGGAGCGGTGCGGGTCGAGCCACAGGGCGCGGGCCTCTTTCTCGGTGGCGTCGACGGGGTAGGGGTGGGTTTCCCCTGCCGACACCACGCGCTGCCAGACCGGCCAGATGCGGGGCCAGTCCTGGTAGACGTCGGCAGTGCGGCAGGTGAGGCTCTGCAAGGCACTGGTGCCGGTGCGTATTTCCACGTCCACGTTCTCTCCAACGGAATGCGCCGTTCGGCGGGTGGTTTCTTTTCAGCGTGCTCTGGTCGTCCGGCAGGGCAATCCAGTGGGCCGTGCGGCAGGTCAGCCCGTTGGCGTCGTCAAGGGGGGGCGGAGCCCGTCCCGATGCCGGTCGATTCCCTCGCGCCGGGGTGCCGGTGCGAGGCCGGGCGGTGGATTCGATGACGGCGACCACGGGGTCGGAGACGGTGGCTTCGCTGTTCGTGCCGGACATCAGGAAACTCCCGAAGGAAAAGGGCCGAAGATAGGGGTGGAGCAGGGTGTGCCGGGGCGGGTGCGCCCGCGCCGACGGTGAGAAGGTGGGCCGGTCGTCGACACAGGGGGACGGCCGGCAAGGCTGTGCGGAGGGCCGGGGCCTGCGGTGCTCTGTACGGGCCTGCCATCGGCGAATCAATCGACAATCCCCGATATCCACTCACAGGGATCCCGCCCCAGGCTCCGGAGGAGAATTCTGCAGGACTGGCCACCGTGTCGGAGTTCCCTCGGCTATTCGGAACCGGGCTCCAATGCGCTGAACGCTAGGACCGGATTGGAGTTGTGTCAAGGACGGAAATCCTTCGTGGCCCGGCGGACTTGACTCCGAATCAGTGCACGGCGGACCGGCCCGCTTTCGTCATGGGCCTCGACCCGCCCGTCCGACTGAAATTCATGGCCTGTGTCCGCACGGTTCGGGGATGCCGGCTCCGACGGCCGTGCCGACGAGAGCCGCGCCGGTGAAGACATCGGGGTCATCAGCCGTGAAGCACCTCGAGGGCGAGGAGGAGCACGGTGGCAACTCCACGAACCACGCGGCCTGCATGACCGGCGTCGAGACGTCCGCGTCCCTCATCGGCTGTTACCTCCTTGGCCGGCGGCTACCTCGGTCTTTCTACAGCCCCGACCGGCCCACAACCAGGGCGGTACGCCAATCGGATGAAATTAGCCCAAGACGGGCTGACCGGACGCCAAGGCCGGTGCCACGATCGGCCCGTGGGACGGGCGACGCGAAGTCCACGACCGAGAGGACGTGGTGGTCCGGGCGGAGTGCGAAGGCGCGACGGCGGATCCCGGTCTGCGGAGAGCCGGTGCGGCGTGGTCAACGCCCCCTCGTCCCGCCCGCGCCGAGGCCAACGCCGATGCCGTCGGGACGGGTGGCGGGGTCGCGGGCGATCGCCGTCCGTTCAGGTCCTCGCTCGTAGCCGTCGGAGCGCGCGGTCATGACGCCGTGGCAGTCGCCGCCGCGGAGCCGAAGCTCCGGCGTTGCAGGGCCGGACGTGCGGTCCCCCGTGGCGCCTCGTCCAGGATCGGTGAGCTCGCGCGGCGTCGTCCGGTCATCAGGGCGGCGTGGCCGCGGCCGGATTCTCGACCGAGCCGAGCAGGACACGCGCAATGAACAACCCTAAATATCCTCAAATCACCTTATCGGGTGTTTAACTCTCTCCGATCCTGTGTCCGCCAGGAGCCGATTCCGGCGGGCATCCACAGAGTTGTGCTGGTGGCAGCCGGCCGCTGCGTGCGGCCGTGTGCCTGTGCTGCGTCACGAGAACTGAAGAGGTGATCCGAGGTGGGTTCGTACAGATGGCGGCTGCGTGCCGCCGGTACGGCGTTCGGAGGAGGGGGGCGCGGACTGCTGATATCCCGCCCCGGATGGATCGGCTGGATCGCGCAGGCACTGGTGCTGGCGATGCTGCTGACGACGTTCGCCCTGTCGGCCAGTTCGTGGGCGAAGACGGTGCACCAGATCACCGGCAGGTGGGCGGGTACCGTGCCCGCGCAGCTGGCCGACGGTGAGGTGGTGACGGCCGAGTGGCGGGTGAACGTCAACGACGACGCCCAGGCGCCGTCCAATGAGCCGGTGGACAACGTCACCTTCTCGGTGACGCTTCAGCACGGCACCTTCGGCGCGGTCCCGGAGGCGTGCCTGACCACAGGTGTGACCCCGGTGTCGTCACTGTCGGCCGACAAGACCACGCTGACGTGCAACGTCGGCACCCAGCAGCAGGGCAGCGCGACGGTTGTCCAGAGCGCCGTGGTGGCGAACGGTCAGACCGGCGACAAGGTGTCCGCCACCGGAACCATCGACGGGCAGACCGCGATCCTGCCGGAGATCCCGATCAGGAACGCGTTCGGGATGGACATGCTCTGGAACAACTCGAGCAACGTCTTCCAGAACGGCCGGGGCTACTTCGACCTCGACTTCGAGTGGACGCTGAACCTGCGGAAGGGCAGTGAGGCCGGACCGGATTCGGTCAGCTACGTCCTGAAGGTGACGCCCCCCGCCGGCACCGTCCAGGTCGGCCCGGACGCCTGCGCCCCCTTCAGCGCGGGGTGGGCGAGCGAACACCCGTGGTCGGGAGGTTCCCACCCGCCGGAGTACACAGCTCCGTTCGTGAAGTCCTGCACGCTGACCCCGACCGGGAACGCCAACGAGTTCAAGCTGACCCTGACCGGCATCGACTACTCGCAGACGCAGGTGCCCACCAAGGACACACTCGGCAAGCCGCTCCCCACCGACCGGGTGGCCGTCGCCAGCGGCTCGGTGTGGTTCCGTCTCCTGACCACCCAGGAGGGCGGCACGCAACTGGAGGCGTCGGCTCCGACGTACACCTCCGTCAACGGCCAGACCGCGCAGGACGACCCCTCGAACAACCGGTCCAGCAAGGTCATCGAGAGCGGTGGCTACAACCAGGCCTGGCAGTCGCGCCCCAGCGGCTCCTGGCACGACGACACCTACCGCGTCTCCGCCGGCAGCGAGGTCGTCGGAATCGTCATGACCAAGGCCGGTGCCATCGCCATGCCGGCCGACACGAAGCTCGGCGTGTGCGACGTCATCGACACCAAGTACGCGACCTTCGAGGGTGTCTCGTGGGGCAGCACCCTCTTGGCCAAGCTCCCGTTCGAGTACTACACCGGCAACTCGCCGTACCTGGACCCGAGCTCCGCCAGCTACAACCCTGACGCTTTCGACTGCGCGACGGGCGGCGCGGACCCCGGGGCGACGGGGTGGGTGACCACGCCGCCGGCCGATCTGAGCACCGTGAAGGCCGTACGGTCCAACTTCCTGCGCTCCGACCTCGGCCCGGACGTGGCGGCACTGTGGGCCACCGACATGTTCGTGAAACTGCGGATCAAGGACACCGTTCCGCCAGGCACCGATGTGTGGACCTGGGGTCAGTACCGCGAAGGCACCTGGTTCTCCAACCCGGTGGTCCTCCTCTCGACGCCCAACGCCCGGTACCCCAGTACGACGGGGAGCCGGGACATCCTCCGGGTCATCTCGGTGACTCCCGCGATCTCCAAGTCGAGCGACCGGGTGGTCGTCAGGCCGGGTGAACCCGCGGGGTTCACGCTCAGGTACTCGGCCAACGGCGGTGGCAGCGTGCCGCCGTCGGTGGACGGGTTCAAGATCGTGGACACGCTGCCGGTGGGAATGACGTACGTGGCCGGCTCCGCTTCTCCGGAACCGGCGGTCACGACGGACGGGTCGGGCCGGCAGGTGCTGACCTGGACGTTCGACAAGGTGGTCACCAACGCGGAGCACGCGCTGACCTACCGGGCGGTGGCCGACGGCAAGGCGACTCCCGGCCAGGCGTTGACCAACTCGGCGGTGGCCTCGTACAACGGCCAGAACTCCGCGGTCGCGACGGCATCGGTGACGCTCTCATCGACCGGTGTGACGACGATCGGCAAGAGTGCCGACAGTCCGTTCATCCCGAACCTCAAGGGTGACGGCAGGGGCTCGGGTTCGTGGACGGTGACGCTGCGTTCCTACGACCCGGCTCCGCAGGCGTTCACGGACACGATCGACATCCTGCCGTACCGGGGTGACGGCCGCGGGACGTCCTACTCGGGCTCGTACCGGCTGGAGTCGGTGACGCCGGTGGCGGGTGCGAAGGTGTACTACACCACCGCCGCGCCGGGGTCGCTGTCGGACGACCCGGCCGATCCGGCGAACGGCAGGGCCGGGGACGTGACGGGCAACAGCGCGGGGTGGACGCAGACGTTCACGCCGGACGC
>NZ_JBISAI010000009.1:182512-331721 GCF_044391605.1 Kitasatospora sp. NPDC018619 | reverse complement strand
TAATGGCCACCGGCGAGTCCCTGGTCCACGCTGGGATGAAGCCGTGGTAAAGACCTACCGGTGGCCGAGGCCGTCCGGACGGGGGATCGAGCGCGTCGCTCCGCGGAAGCGCGGCGGGTGCGGTCAGACGGCGGCCCGCTCGGCCCGCCCGCTCTGCTCGGCCCGCTCGTTCTGCTCGGCCCGCCCGCTCTGCTCGGCCCGCTCGGCGGACGCGGCGTCGGCCGGGGTGTTCTCCCGGGGAGCCGGGAGCACGGCCATGATCGCGCCGGAGATCACGATGGTCGCCGCCCAGGCGAGACCGTACCGGCCGATCGGGGTGTCGGAGAGCGGGCCGGCGAACCAGTCGCACCTGGTGAAGGCGAGCCCCAGCAGCAGCGCGAGCACCCAGGACACCATCGCCTGCCAGCAGAAGCCGCCCGCGTACCAGTAGCGGCTGCTCCTGCTGGTGTCCATCAGCGCGGCGGCGTCGTAGCGCACCGCGCGCGACCGGCGCCGGAACATGTCCACCGCGTACACGCCGATCCACGCGGAGAAGGAGACCGCGAGCAGGATCAGGAAGGTGATGAAGGAGCCCAGGAAGCTCTTCGCGACCAGCATCAGCAGCAGGCCGCCGACCAGCGAGATCACCGCGTTGATGCTGACGGCCAGGGCGCGCGGCAGCTTGACGCCCATGGTCTGCGCGGTGAAGCCGGCCGAGTACATGGAGAGGCTGTTGATCAGCAGCATGCCCACGATGGCGGTCAGCAGGTAGGGCACGGCCAGCCAGGTGGGCAGCAGGTCGCCGAGGAAGGAGACCGGGTCGGCGGCCTCCGCCAGGCCGGGCGAGGCCACCGCCATCACGGCGCCCATCAGCACCATCGGCACCATCACCAGGCCCGCACCGGAGACGGTGACGCCGACGATCTTCCGGCCGGAGGCGGCGTGCGGCAGGTAGCGGGTGAAGTCCGGGCCGGTGGGGACCCAGCTGATGCCGCCGGCCGCGATGGTCCCGATGCCGGCGATCATCATCGCGGTGGTGCCCGCGGGCTTGGCGAAGACCTCGCTCCAGTGGATGGTCGCGACCAGGTAGCCCAGCACCAGGACGCTGAAGACGCCGAAGAGGTACGTCGACCAGGTGTTGCAGACGTTCAGCGCCTTCCGGCCCATGCCGGAGACCAGGAAGGTGCAGGCGACGAAGGCGAAGAGCGTGACCACGATCAGCGCGGTGTTGCTCTTGACGCCGAACAGCAGGTCGAGCACGGTCAGCACGGCGTAGGCGCCGGTGACGGCGTTGATCGTCTCCCAGCCGAAGCGGGCGATCCAGAGGATCGCGCCGGGGAAGAGGTTCCCGCGCACCCCGAAGGTGGCCCGGGAGAGGGTCGCTCCGGGCGCCCCGCCCCACTTCCCGGAGACGGAGAGCACGCCGACCATCCCGAACGAGACGAGGGCGGCGCAGGCGGCGACGACCAGCACCTGCCAGAAGTTCAGGCGGTTGAAGACCACCAGGGCCGCACCCATGGTGAGCAGCAGGACGCTGATGTTCGCCGCGACCCAGGTCGGCAGGAGCTCGCGGACCCTGCCCTGGCGCTCGTGGTCGGGCACGGGGTCGATACCGCGGGTCTCTATCGCGCCGTCGGTGTCGACGGTGGACGGGTTGTCCATGAGGGTGGCTCCGGGCGTGTGAAGCGACAGGTGAATCAGGCAAATGGGATATTCATGGAACTCTTCGCGCGTAGCGCGGGAGTTGAGCCATCCTACTTTGCTCCGGATGCTTCCCGAATGGCGCGGTTGTCCGCCGGCGGCCGCGGAGGGCATCGCGATCATCACATCCCCGCGCCCCGTCCCGGCAGGTGACCAGCCAGTACAGTCAGCCCATGGAGTTCCGTGAAGACATCCTGGGTGCCCCCTACGAGGCGGCGGAGCTGGCGCTGCGGCCGGACGACGAAGGGGCGGTCTGCGCGACGCTGGTGCGCCGACCGGTGCCCGGCTCGGAGCGGGCCGTGCTCTACATCCACGGGTACAACGACTACTTCTTCCAGACCAACCTCGCCGACCACTACACCGCGCTCGGCTTCTCCTTCTACGCCCTCGACCTGCGCAAGTACGGCCGCTCCCTGCGCCCGCACCAGTCGCCGAACTTCGTCCGCGACCTCACCGAGTACGACGAGGAGATCGACGAGGCGGTGCGGATCATCCGCGAGGTCGACGGGCACCGGCAGCTGCTGCTGAACGGGCACTCCACCGGCGGGCTGATCGGCGCGCTGTGGGCCGGCCGACGGGCCGGGCGCGGCCTGCTGGACGGGGTGTTCCTCAACTCGCCGTTCCTGTCGATGCCCGCCTCGCAGGCCGTGCGGACCTTCGGCGGGCCCGCCGTGACGGCGATGGGACGGCTCGTGCCGACCCGCGTGCTGCCGTCCGCGCTCAACCCGCACTACACCCACAGCCTGCACAAGGACCACCGGGGCGAGTGGGACTTCGACCTCACCCTCAAGCGCCCGGAGAGCTTCCCGCTGTACGCGGGGTGGCTGGCCGCGATCCACCGGGGGCACCAGCGGCTGCGGCGCGGGCTGGGCATCGACGTGCCGGTGCTGCTGATGGCCTCGACCCGGTCGATCTCCACCACCACCTGGCACCAGGGGCTGCACCACGCCGACGCCGTGCTGCGCGCCGACGACATCGCCGCGCAGGGCCCGCGGCTGGGCCGGCACGTCACCATCGTGCGGATCAAGGGCGGCATGCACGACCTGGTGCTCTCCGGCGAGGCGGCCCGCACCGAGGTGTTCGCGGAACTGGACCGCTGGCTGTCGGCGTACCTGGGCGTCGAGCCGGTGGGGGAGAACGCGTGACCCACGGGCCGGAGGGGCCGGCCGGGCCGGACGGACCGGAAGGGCACCAAGGACCGGAAGACGCCGACGGCCCCGGGGAGCCGGTGCCGGTCGGACGGCGGACCGACCTGGGCTTCGCCAAGCTCATGCCCGACCTCGACCGCGACGGCGGCTGGCTGCTCACCCTGGACGGCACCCCGCAGTCCTACGTCGACCTCGCCGAGCCGACCCACCTGGAGTTCGAGTACACCCGGCGCCTCGGCCACCTCGCCGACGCCCTCGCCCCCGCCGGCGAGCCGCTGGACGTGCTGCACCTCGGCGGCGGCGCGCTCACCCTGCCCCGCTACCTGGCCGCGACCCGGCCCGGCTCGCGGCAGCGGGTGGTGGACGTGGACGGGCCGCTGCTGGACCTGGTCGCCGAGGTGCTGCCCTGGCAGGGCCCCGGCGTGGACGTCACCGCGACCGTCGGCGACGCCCGGGCGGCCCTCGCGGCGACCCCGGCGGGCTCCCAGGACCTGGTGATCGCCGACGTCTTCCACGGTTCGCGAACCCCGGCCCACCTCACCTCGGTGGAGTTCCTGCGCCTCGCGGCGGCCGCGCTGCGCCCCGGCGGCTGCTACGCGGCCAACCTGGCGGACGGCCCGCCGCTGGCCTTCGCCAAGGCGCAGGCGGCGACGGTGCGGGCGGTGTTCCCGTACGCCTGCCTGGTGGCGGAGGCTCCGGTGCTGCGCGGCCGCCGGTACGGCAACATCCTGCTGGCCGGTTCCACCGCGCCGCTGCCGGTGGCCGGGCTGACCAGGCTGCTCGCGGGCGACGTCTTCCCGGCCCGGCTCACCGCGGGGGAGGACCTGGCGGGCCTGGTCGGCCGGACCGCCCCGGTCACGGACGCCGGGGCGACCGACTCCCCGCCCCCGCCGGACGGGGCGTTCGGCATCGGCTGACGGTGCGGTGCGCGGGCCGGTCCCCGCGGCTGCCGCCCGGCGCGGAAAACCGCTGGGCCCGCCCCGCCCCCGCCGGTAGCGTGCGGGGACGACCGAGGGGGTGGGCCGGTGCGGCCGCTGCTGTTGCTGGACGTCGACGGGCCGCTGAACCCGATGGCGGCGAAGCCGTACCGCCGCCCCGAGGGCTACCGGACCCATCGGCTGATGACGCCGCGCTGGGCGGCGGCCGAGCGCCGCCGGCTCGCCTTGTGGGGCCTGCCGGGCAAGCCACCGAAGCCGCTGCGGCTCTGGCTCGCCCCGGCCCACGGGCCGGCCCTGGCCGCGCTGCCGTTCGACCTGGCCTGGGCGACGACCTGGCAGGAGGAGGCCAACGGCTTCATCGCCCCGTTGCTGGGGCTGCCCGCCCTGCCGTCCATCGCCTGGTCCGAGCCGCGGGCCGAGCCGCCCGGCGGGGTGTTCTGGAAGACCCCGGACGTCGTCGCCTGGGTGAAGGGCCGCCCGTTCGCCTGGGTCGACGACCTGGTCACGGACGCGGACCGGGCGTGGGTCGCCGCCCACCACCGCGGTCCGGCGCTCCTGCACCGCATCGATCCGAAGGCCGGGCTGACGGCGGAGGACTTCGCGTTGCTGGCGGACTGGGCGGACCGGCTGGCGTGACCGCCCTGGGGCGCGCGCGGAGCGGTGCCCGCCCCCTCACGCCCGTACCGGGAGTCGGCGCGTCGGCGGACGGGCAGGGGCGGAGGGGGTGTCAGAATCGGCGGGTTCATGCCCACCCGGGGGCCCTGCCAGGGCCACGACGGGACGACGACACCACGATGACGACATCATGACGACGACACCACGACGGACCACGGCGGCAGGAGCGAGCGGATGAGTGGCGGCGGGGAGCGGCCGGAGCTGGGGCAGGTGCCGGAGACGGCGTTGTGGACCCTGTGGCACCGGGCGGTGGAGGCGCGGCGGCCGGACACCGTGCTGCCGGACCCGAAGGCGGTCGAGCTGGTGGAGCGGATCGACTACCCCTTCGCGGCGCGGTTCGGGGAGAACGCCCTGGTGAGCCAGGTCCAGGCGCTGCGGGCGGCCTGCTTCGACCGCGAGGCGGCCGACTTCCTGGCCCGCTGCCCGCGCGGCACCGTGGTCGGGCTCGGCGACGGCCTGGAGACCCAGGCCTGGCGGGTCGACAACGGCCGGGCGACCTGGCTGTCGGTGGACCTGCCGGAGAGCGCCGCGCTGCGCCGTCGCCTGCTGCCGCCGGACGAGCGGCACCGGATCGTCGCCCGCTCGGCCACCGACCCGGGCTGGATGGACGAGGTCGACCCGGCGAACGGGGTGCTGATCAGCGCCCAGGGCCTGCTGATGTACCTGCGCCCGCCGGAGGTCCGCGCCCTGATCGCGGCCTGCGCCGAGCGCTTCCCCGGCGGGGCGATGGTGCTGGACACGGTGCCGCGCTGGTTCAGCCGGCGGGCCGTCGAGGGCAGGCTGCGCGCCCGGCACTACCAGGCGCCGCCGATGCCGTTCGGGATGGACGCGGACGAGCGCGACAAGCTGGCCGGCGCCCACCCGGGGGTCACCGACGTGCGCGAGGTGTACCCGGAGGGCGGGCGGCCCCCGGTGAGCGCCCTGCTGCCGTTCGTGCGCCGGATCAGGCGGCGCCCGTCGGTGGTCGCGCTGCGTTTTGCCGAATCTTGAAGGAACGCCGGTCGACCTGGAACCATGGCGCGGGGGCGGACGTCGTAACCACGGGTGATGGGCCGGGGGGACAGGCCGCCCGGCACGTTAGGCTCGTTCCGGGGGAGCGGCCTGGGTGCCGCCATCGGACGAACTGCCGGGACGGGCGCGCGGCTCCAGGAGGAGCGCGGCCGGTCCCGTCCTGCCACGGAGGGACTGGCCTTGCACATCGACGCCTGGATCGAGGGCATTCCGCCGACCGCGGTGTACGCCGTGGTCGGTCTGATCATCGGGCTGGAGTCGCTGGGCATTCCCTTGCCCGGGGAGATCGCCCTGGTCACGGCGTCCCTCATGGCGGTCAAGGGTGTGGTGAGCCCGTGGGGCGTCGCGATCTGCGCGATCGTCGGCGCGATCGTCGGTGACTCGATCGGGTACTCGATCGGGCGCAAGGGGGGCAAGCCGCTCTTCGAGAAGCTGGGACGCAAGTTCCCCAAGCACTTCGGGCCCTCGCACCTGGCCACCGCCGAGCGCTCCTTCCAGAAGTGGGGCATGTGGGCCGTCTTCTTCGGCCGGTTCATCGCCCTGCTGCGCATCTTCGCCGGCCCGCTCGCGGGCGCGCTGAAGATGCCGTACTGGAAGTTCCTGATCGCCAACGTGCTGGGCGGCGTGGTCTGGGCCGGCGGTACGACGCTGCTGGTCTACAAGGTCGGCAAGAGCATCGAGCCCTGGCTGGCCCGGTTCTCCTGGGCGGGTCTCGGCGCGGCCCTGGTGATCGGCCTGCTGTCGGCCTGGATCATGAAGCGCCGCGCCGCCAAGACGCACGCCAAGATGGAGGCGGAGGAGGCGGCCAGGGCCGCCGCCGCCAAGGAGCCGGTCGCCGACTGACGCCCGCTGCGGCGGCGGTCGCCGACGGCCCCGTTCCGGAGGCGGCCCTGGCCGGAGGCCGCCTGTGCCGGCGGACCTCCTCCCTCCCGCGCGGCCGGCCCGACCGGCCGCCCACCGCCGCCCTCGTGGTGCCCCCGGGCCCTCGGAGTAGCATCGGCCGGGTACCTTGCCGATCTTGCAGTCTGGAGGGCCCGATGGCTTCGCAGCCGACGTGGGATGCCGTGGACGCGTACTTCTCCGAGCAGCTGGTCGGGCACGACCCGGTACTCGAGGGCGCCACCGCCGCCGCCGACGCGGCCGGGCTGCCGAAGATCGCGGTGGCCCCCAACCAGGGCAAGCTGCTGCACCTGCTGGCCCTCACCCAGGGCGCGAAGCGGATCCTGGAGGTCGGCACGCTCGGCGGCTACAGCGCGATCTGGCTCGCCCGCGCGCTGCCCGCGGACGGCACCCTGCTCACCCTGGAGCTGGACCCCCGGCACGCCGAGGTGGCCCGGGGCAACCTGGCGGCCGCCGGGCTGGCCGCCGTCGCCGAGGTGCGGCTCGGGCGCGCCGCCGACTCGCTGGCCGAGCTGGTGGAGCAGGGCGTGGCCCCCTTCGACCTGGTGTTCATCGACGCCGACAAGCCGAGCAACCCGGAGTACTTCCGCCGGGCGCTCCAGCTGACCCGGCCCGGCTCGCTGATCATCGTGGACAACGTGGTGCGCGGCGGCGCCGTCGCCGACGCCGACAGCACCGACCCGGCCGTGGTCGGCACCCGGGCGCTGCACGAGCTGATCGCGGCCGAGCCGACCGTCACCGCGACCTCGGTGCAGACGGTCGGCAGCAAGGGCTACGACGGCTTCACGCTGGCCCGCGTCCGGGACTGAGCGGCCCGGGCACCCCACCCCCCATCACCAACCCTCCGGACAACCCCCGGAACCCGAAGAAACGGAGCGAACGTGCGGATCGGACTGCTGGGAACCGGCCCCTGGGCGGGCCGGGTGCACGCGCCCGTCCTGGCCGAGCACCCCGGGCTGGAGTTCACCGGCGTCTGGGGCCGCCGACCGGAGGCGGCCGAGGAACTGGGCGCCGCACACGGCGTCCCCGGGTACGCGGACCTCGACCGGCTGCTGGCCGAGGTGGACGCGGTGTCCGTCGCGCTGCCCCCGACCGTGCAGGCGGGGCTCGCGGTGCGGGCCGCCGAGGCCGGCTGCCACCTGCTGCTGGACAAGCCGGTCGCGCTGACCGTGCGGGCCGCCGAGGCCGTGGCCGAGGCGGTGCGCCAGCACGAGGTCGCCTCGGTGGTCTTCTTCACCGTGCGCTTCGGCGGTGAGCAGATCCCGTGGATCGAGCGCCAGGCGGAGCTCGGCGGCTGGTTCACCGGCCGCTCGGACTGGCTCGGCTCGGTGTTCGCGCCCGGCAGCACCAGCCCGTACGCCGACTCGCCGTGGCGCCGCGAGAAGGGCGCGCTGTGGGATGTCGGCCCGCACGCGCTGTCCGTGCTGCTGCCGGTGCTGGGCGACGCGACGCAGGTGACGGCGGCGGCCGGGCCGCTGGACACCGTCCACCTGGTGGTGCGGCACGCCGGCGGCGCCTCCAGCACCCTCGCGCTCAGCCTGACGGCGCCGCTCGCGGCGGGCGGCACGGGCATGGAGCTGCGCGGCGAGCACGGCGTGGCGCGGCTGCCCGAGCGCGGCGAGGGCCCGCACGCGGCGCTGCACCGGGCGCTGGACGCCCTCCTGGCCTCGGCGGCCTCCGGCCGTCCGCACCCGTGCGGGGTGGACTTCGGCCTGCGGGTGGTGGAGATCCTGGTCGCCGCCGAGCGCTCGCTGGCCGGCGGCGGGCCGGTGGACGTCTGACGGTGGAGCGGGCGGGGGCACCGGCGGCACCGTAGTCGTTTGGCGTCGCTGTCCGTCCTCGCTCGTCGCAGGTCGAGCGAGGAGGTCCGCCGCCTTACGGATCAGCTCGGTGGCAGCGGCGGCAGTGGCGGGACGGTGGAGGGGCGGCGGTCGGTGGGGCGGGTCGGCGGGATGACGGGGGCGCGGAAGTCGCGCGGGCCGGTCCACAGCGCCGGGACGGCGTCGCTGCGGCGCGCCAGCTCGTACGCCAGCGCCTCGTAGTTGACCCGCCAGCCGTGGAAGTGCGGCCAGGCCTCCTCGACCGGGCGTTCGCGCGGGAACCCGGAGGCGCTGATCATCGCGACGGCGCCCAGGTACTCGGCGTAGGTCAGCCGGATCGGGACGTCCGGGTCCGGGTCCGGGTCGAAGCCGATCCGCAGCGAGCGGGCGATGTCGCGCATCGCGGTGAACCCGGCCCTGATCACCAGCCGGGCCTCGGGCGGGGCCGACCGCGGGCAGAGCGCCAGGTGCAGGGCGGCGGCGTCCATCACGGCGATCAGCCCGACCACCCAGCTGCGGTGCGGCTGCGGGGAGCGGAAGGAGAGCAGCACCGGGTAGTTGGAGTGGCTCTCGCCGATGTCGGCGGCCAGCCGCTCCCAGTCCCGGTAGAGCTGGGGCAGCGCCGTCTCGGTGTCCACCAGGGACTGCCGGGCGAGCAGCTCGGGGCCCCAGGCGGGCTCGCCGGCGCGGGACTGCAGCAGTGTCACCTCGGTCTCGCGGCGCTGGTAGGCGGCGTAGAGCGTCGGCAGGTAGGCGATCTGCAGCGCGATGACCAGCGGGCCGCTGGCGGCGGCCAGGAAGTCGATCGCGGAGAGCTGGAGCCGCTCGCCGCTGGCGAAGCCGAGGGTGAACAGGCTGGAGCCGGCCTCGCGCACGGACACCGACCAGCTCAGCTCGGAGGTGCCGTGCAGCAGCAGGGTGTAGGCGGCCAGCATGCAGCCGAGCCACACGCCGAGCATGCCCAGCAGCACCAGCGGCGCGAGCCAGGTGAGCGTCCGGTCCTGCGCGTGGTAGCCGCGGTTCGGCCCGGCGGACAGCCGCAGCAGCGCGCGCAGCACCCGCCAGAGCCGCATCACCAGTGCCGAGTAGAGCCCGCGCGGAACGACCAGCGTGCGCAGGATGCTGCCGACGACCAGTAGGAGCAGCAGCGCGCCGAGCGCGGTCTGGATCATCCTCATGGCGCCATTGTGGCGGTACACGGGGCGTCCGGGGGCCCGGATCCCGCCGGGGCGGCCGGCCCCGGGCGCTGCGGGGCACCGACGGCGGGCCTCCGGGACCGGTTCACGGTGCGGAGTAGGACGACGGTCACATCGCGGCCAGGCACACGTACTGACGTTCCCGCCGCGTCTTGTGGACGGAGGACCGATTTCCCCGAACGCATCGGAGACCCGACTGTGCGTACTCGGGAGGACGGTGCGGCCGACGAGGAGACGTCCGGGCGTCGGCGCTTCCCGTCCCTGCGGATCGACTGCCCGCGCCGCGGCGTGCGCCGCCGGCTCCCGGCCCGGCAGCAGTTGCTGCTGCCGGCCGGCGCCGCCCCGGTGGCCCCGGACGGCCGGATCGTCGCCCGGTACGGCGGTCCCGGCGACCAGGAGCAGGGCTTCAACAGCGCCAACACCACTGCGGTGCCCGTCGGTTCGGCCTTCACCCCGGTGGTGTTCGCGGCCGGGCCCGGCCGGGGGTGCAGCGCCGGCGGGGGCGGGTGGACCCCGGTGACCCCCGCGACCCCCTACGACGGCGACAAGGGGGGAACGTGATGACCCCGGAAGGGCCGTACCGGGGGTGCGACGGAAGGATCGTCACGACCGCCAACGACGGCAAGCCGAACCGGGGCGCCGTCACCTGCGGAACGCCGTCGCGCAGTCCGTCAACGGGGGCCGCTGATGCAGCTCGGCACGGACGTCGGCCGGGACCGGGCGCAGCAGACCGCCACCGACCTGTGCCCGCTCCCCGCCAACCGGGGCGACTTCGTCCCGGCCCTCGGCACCGGCAACTACAGCGGGCAGCTGTCGACGCCGGCCGCCGAGACCCCGCCGCGGCGGCGCCCGGCGCGCTGCCGCCGTGCCCGGGCGACGCCCGATCGAGAGGCAGAGGGCCTCGCGGGGTCCCCCTCACCGGCCCGCGGGGCGAAGGTTCCTGATGCGAGGCCAGCACCCGGTTGTCAGTGCCGTCTGATAGACAGACCCGGTGCCGTCCTCTCCCGTCGCCAGGCGGGACACGCGGCGCGTCCGTCCGAACCGACCAACTCCCCGGCCGCGTGGCAGGGGAGTCGAACTGAGGAGGAGGCACGACGTGTCCGTCGTCGCCGTGTACGTCCCCGTTGCTTCGAAGCGGAACTTCGAGATCGGCCTGCGCGAGTCCATATGGGGCTGGAAGGACGAGACCGCGCGCAAGGCCGAGACTCCGCAGGTGCTGTCCGGGCTGAAGGCCGGAGACTACGTCCTGTTCGGTCACCGGGGGCCGAACGCCCGTGTGTCCCAAGGGGGGTGGGCAGACGCGGTCCTGCGTGAGCTGGCCATCGCCCGGGTCACCGGAGCCGTGTACCGGGAAACGGCCGAGGTCTGGCCCGACGACACCTACCCGGCGCGCGTCCGCCTGGACGTCCTGGACCTCGAGACCGGCGTCGCCGGAGGGCGGCTCGGCGAAGCGGCGATGGAGGCTTTCCGGCTCTCGGCGAACAAGCAGGGGGCTCCGGTCCCGGTGGCCGACCCGGAGGTGATGACCAGGCTGGTCGACTCCATCGAGGAGCAGTCGGACGTGCCCGCCGGGGCTCCTGCGGACGTGCTGCCCGCCGGCGCGACGCAGCCTGCCGGCTGGCACGGGCCGCATTCCGCGCAGGACCAGGACCGCTACCTCGAGCTGGGCGACAACCTGGACCGCCCCGTGGTCGCGCTCGCCCGCCGCGAGCAGGCCCGGCTGCGGCGCGAGAAGTTCAACGGCCGGAGCTTCGTCCGCTGCGACCTCTGCGGGCGGGAGCTGCCCCGGCGGCTCGTCCGCGCGGCGCACGTGCGGAAGCGGTCGCAGAGCAACCTCGAGCAGCGGTCCCACCTGGCGAACGTGATGGCGGCCTGTGTGCTCGGCTGCGACGCCCTGTTCGAGGACGGTTTCGTCCGGGTGTCCTCCGACGGGATCATAGAGGTGACGGAGCGGGCCGCGGCCTCCGCGGACCTCCTCGCGGCGGCGAAGGCGCTCGCGGGCAGGCGCTGCACGGCCCACACACCCGAGAGCGCGGGGTACTTCGACTGGCACTGGACCAACTCGGCCGACTGATGCGGGCCCGGGCGTGAACGCCGGCGGCCCGCGCCGCCGGGCGTCCACGCCCGCTGTCGGTGCTGTCCGCCGGTGATGGTATTCATCGATCATGTACCTACACCGGGGGAGCATCGACCACACGGCGCGGCGGGTCGCGCAGCCGGACTTCATGGCCGCCTGCGCGGCGCGGTTCCGCAGCCTGCACGGCGCGGTGCCGGGGGAGGACGAGGTCGGCAGCTGGCGGCGGAGCTGGCCGGTGCTCCTCGACGTGCTGGTGCGCGCCGGGCTGGGCGGCCTGGAGGTCCTGCTGGAACTGTCGCTGCCGGGGACGGGCGAGCGCGTCGACGCGGCCGTCGTCGGTCAGGACGAGGACGGCACCCTGACGGTCGTGGTCGTCGAGTTGAAGCAGTGGACCTCCGCGCGGCCCGCACCGGGGGACCGGACGATGCTGGAGGTCGGTCGGCGTACGGTGTCCCACCCGGCCCGCCAGGTCGGCGGATACGTCCACTACCTGCGGGACTGGGTCGACGGCGGGAGCGGCGTACGGGCGAGGGGCACGGTGGTCCTGCACAACGCCTCCGCCGACCTGGTCGAACGCCTGCGGGCGATGGTGCCGTCCGGCTCCCCGAGCGCCGAGTTCCCCCTGCTGGGCCGTGACGACCTCGTGGGTGGCGGGTCCGCGGACGACCTGGCGCACCGCCTCGGCTGCGGCGGCCTGGTGCCCGCGCGGAGCGGTGCCGTCGACCGGCTCCTCGCCGGTGAGCACCGGCCGTCCGAGCGCGTCCTGGAGCGGCTGGCCGCCAACATCGAGGGCCGGCGCCCGTTCCGTCTGATCGGTGAACAGGACCGGGCCCGGCTCGCGATCCTGGACGCCGTCCAGGAGGCGGCCGCAGGCGAGGGCGTCCTCGGCGCCGCACGGGAGCGCCGGCCCGGGGGCATGGTCGTGGTCACCGGTGGGCCCGGTACCGGCAAGACGGCGATCGCCGCCCGCGTCATGGGCGAACTGTGCCGGATGCCGCGGCGCAACCCCCGTTTGCTGACGCCCTCCGGCGCCCTCACCCGGCAGCTGCGGCGACTGCTGAGCGAGGACTTCCGAGGCCTCGTCGCGACCTACAAGGACACGGCACCCGGCGGGCTGGACAAGAACAGCGTGGTCCTCCTCGACGAGGCGCACCGCGCCACCACCTACCCGCACCAGCGCGGCAGCGGTTTCCCGGTGTCCCTGCGCAACCTTCTCGACCGGGTCGGTGTCCTGGTCCTGTTCCTCGACGAGCGCCAGATCGTTCGCCCCACGGAGGGCCTCACCAGAGACGAACTCGCCCGCTACGCCCGGGAGTCAGGGGTGGCGTACCGGCACGTCGACCTGGAGACCCAGTTCCGCTGCAACGGTTCCCAGGCCTACCACCAGTGGGCGGACCTCCTGTTCTCCCCGGCCGGCGCCACGCGGCCGTGGGACGGCGGGAACTACGACCTGGCCGTGGCCGAGGACCCGGAGGCGCTCGCCTCCTGGGTCGACGACCACACCGCCCAGGGCCGCAGCGCCCGGATCACCGCGGGGTTCTGCTGGCCCTGGGAAGCGGGCGCCGTCCCCCCACTGGAGCCGGAGGTCGCCATCCGGTGGCACGGCCCGGACCACACCGAACGCTCCTGGGCCCGCCCCTGGAACCTGCGTGCCGAGCAGCCCGTCCCCGGTTTCCCCGATGTCCCCGCCCGCCCCTTCTGGGCGACCGACCGTGGCGGGCACGACCAGGTCGGCTGCATCTACACCGCCCAAGGCCTGGAGTACGCCTTCGGCGCCGTCATCCTGGGCGGCGACCTGGTCCGCCGCGGGGACCGCTGGCAGGCTCACCCCGAGGCCAGCCACGACAACAGGCAGCTGCGGACCCTGCCGCCGGAGCAGTACCTGCGGTACGCGCTGAACACCTACCGCGTCCTCGCGACCCGCGCCACCCACGGCACCCGCCTCTACTCCACCGACCCCGAGACCCAGGCCTACCTCGCCTTCCTGCTGCCCGGTGCCTGACCGCCTGGCCCGTACCCCGCCGAAGGCGCGTCGGCGCGGCCGGGGGCCCGCGGCAGGTGGTCAGAGCCGGTGACCAGTGCCCACTGGTCCGCCGCAACCGCTGAGCAGCCGGTCGCCGGAGGTGCTCAACCGCAGGCCCGAGGAGATCCTGCTCGCCTGAGGTCCCGGGAAAGCCGACCGTGGACTGCCCGAAGGGCGGGCGAGGGGCGGTGGCCGTGGTTGATCGGGGCGCGGGCTAGTGTCATGGTCGTGCCGCGGGCGGCCGGTGCTGCTCGGTCGGGCGGCCGGGGCGGGCCTCGGTGCGGTCGTGAGCTCTGAGGGACTGAAGCGGATGAAGATGACGTTCGGGCTGCTGGGGCCCCTGACGGTCGCCGTGGACTCGGTGCCGCAGGCGCTGCCGCGGGCCACCGTGCTGCGGGGGCTGCTGGGTGCCCTGCTGCTCGCGGAGGGGGAGCGGCTGCCGGTGGGCCGGCTGCTGGACCTCGTGTGGGCCGACCAGGAGGACCAGGTCGGCCGGGGCGCGGTGCACACCGGGATGTCGCGGCTGCGGACCTGGCTCGGGCGGTTCGGGGACGAGACGGTGCTGCTGGAGTCCGACGCGCAGGGCTACCGGCTGGTGACCGGGCCGGACGCGGTGGACCTCGGGCGCTTCCGGCGGCTCGCCGCCGACGGCGACGCGGCCGCGGCGATCGGGCTGCGGCGCGGGCCGGTGCTGGCCGGCCTGGAGCGGGTCAACCGGGACGACCCGCTGGTGGCGTCCGTGGAGGGCGAGGTGCGCGCCACGGCCCTGCTGCTGGCCCGCTCCGCCCTGGCCGCCGGTACGGCCCGGACGGCCCTGCCCGCCCTGACGGCGCTCGCCGAGGAGCTCCCGTTCGACGAGCCCGTGCAGGCCGCCCTGCTGGAGCTGCTGGCGGCGGACGGCCGGGCCGCCGAGGCGCTGCGCCGCTTCCAGGCGCTGCGCCGACGGCTGTCCGAGGAGCTCGGGATCGAGCCGGGCGAGCAGGTGCAGAAGGTCTTCCTGGCACTGCTGGCGCAGGACCGCCAGGGCGTCCGCGCCGAGCCGGGGCAGCCCCGCGTGCCCTCCCAACTCCCGCGGGACATCCCCGATTTCACCGGGCGGGACGAGCAGGTCCGGCTCGTGCTGGACGCCCTGGCGGCCGGCCGGGTGCCGGTGGTCGCCGGGATGGGCGGCATCGGCAAGACGGCGCTGGCCGTGCACGCCGCCCACCGCGCCGCCGCCGACTACCCGGACGGCCGGCTGTACGCGGACCTGCGAGGGGCCGACGAGTCGCCCGCCGACCCGGCCGGCGTCCTCGCCGCCTTCCTGCGCGCCCTCGGCGCCGACCCCCGGGAGATCCCGCCCTCCCTGGAGGAGCGCTCCGCGCTGTACCGCACCCTGCTGGCCGGCCGCCGCACGCTCGTCCTGCTCGACAACGCCGCCGGGGAGCAGCAGCTCGGCCCGCTGCTCCCGGGCACGGCCGCCGGCGGGGAACGCCCCGGCGCCCGCTCGGCCGTCCTCGTCACCAGCCGGGCCGCGCTGACCGCCCTGCCCGGCTCCCTCCTCGTCGACCTGCACGAACTCGAAGCGCCGCAGGCCCGGACCCTGCTGCGCCGGATCCTCGGGGACGACCGGGTCGCTGCCGAGCCGGTGGCCGCCGCCCAGATCGTCGAGCTGTGCGGCGGCATGCCGCTGGCCGTCCGCATCGCCGGGGCCCGGCTGGCCGCCCGCCCCCGCTGGACCCTCGCCCGGCTCGCCCACCTGCTGCGCGACGAGCGGCGGCGGCTGGACGAGCTGGCCGCGGGGAACCTGGCCGTACGGGCCGGCTTCGCCGTCGGCTACGCCCGGCTGTCGGAGCCGACCCGCCGCACCTTCCGGCTGCTCGGACTGCTCGACGCGCCCGACTTCGCCCCCTGGGCCGCGGCCGCACTGGCGGGCATCCCGCTGGAGCAGGCCGAGCGGCAGCTGGAGGAGCTGATCGACGCCCAGCTCCTCCAGGAGACCGGCGCGGAGCCCCATCTGCGCTACCGCTTCCACGACCTCGTCCGGCTCTACGCGCGCGAGCACGCCGAGGCGACGGACGAGCCGGCCACCCGCGCCGCCGCCCTCGAACGGGCCTTCGGCGCCTGGCTCTGGCTGGCCGAGCAGGCCGCCGACCAGGTGCCCGGCCCGTGCTTCGCGCCGATCCACGGCCCGGCGCCGCGCCACCCGATGCCGTCCGGCGTCGCGGCGGCGCTGCTGGACGACCCGACGGCCTGGTTCGACGCCGAGCAGCCGGCCCTGACCGCGAGCGCCCGGCAGGCCGCCGCGCTGCGCATGGTGCCGGTCGCCTGGGACCTCGCCGCCTGCCTGGAGAAGTACTGCGACGTGCGCGGCCTGTACGACGAGTGGCGCACCACCCACGTGGCCGTCCTCCAGGCCTGCCGGTCGGTCGGCGACGTCCTGGGCGCCGCCGTGCTCACCCGCGGCCTGATCGAGGTGACCACCTGGACCACCCCGGCCCACGGGGCCGGGACGACCGTCGACCTGGAGGACGGCAGCGAGACGATGGTCGCCCTGGAGGACCGCGCCCGGCACCTGCGGGGGCTGTTCGAGCAGGTCGGGGAGGAGCGCGGGGCCGCCGACGCCCTCGTCCTGACCGCCTGGAGCCTGGTGGCGCAGGGCCGCGAGCAGGAGGCGCTGGAGGCGGGCCACCGCGCACTGGAGCTCGCCGCCGACCACGACCACCCGGGCGGCGAGGCCCGCGCCCACCAGATCATCGCCATCGCCTACGGCGAGACCGACCTCGACCGTACGATCGAGCACCTCACCGAGACCCTGCGGCTGGCCCGGCTGATCGGCAACACCCGTTTCGAGGCGACGGCGATCCAGTTCCTGGGAGCCGCCCACGGCCGGGCCGGGCAGGTGGAGCGCGGCAGCGAGCTGCTGCTCCGCTCGCTCGCGATGGCCCGCTGCCTGCGGGACAGCTACCTGGAGGCGTTCTCGCTGCTCTACCTGGCCACCCTGTACGCGGGCGCCGGCGACGACCGCGCCCGGGAGACGGCCGAGGCCGCGCTGGCCATCGCCCGCCGCTTCGACCTGGGGCACCACCTCGCCCAGGCCCTCGGAATCCTCGGGGAGCTGGACCTGGCGGCGGGGGACCACGCCTCGGCCGTTGCCCACCTGGAGGAGTCCGTGCTGATGTGGCGGGCCCGCGGCTGGCGCTCCTTTCTCGCGGAGGCGCTGCGCGGGCTCGGCCGGGCGTACGAGGCGGCGGGACTGCCGGAGTCGGCGGCGCGGGTGTTCGACGAGGCGCGGGAGCTGAGCGACATCCGGTAGGCGGCGACATCCGGTAGGTGGCGGGCGGGATCCGGTGGCGGGTGTCCGCAGCCGGGGCGGTCGGGCGGTCGAGTGGTCGGGTGGTCGGGTGGGGCTGGGTCGGCGGTCGGTCGGCGGTGGGTCAGTGGTCGGTCAGTCATCGGTAAGCGATCGGTAAGGCTCCGCTGCGTACGATCGATCCCCACGGCGCAGGACGGTCGCAGATGCCCGGCGGCAGGCCGGGGGGCGACGAGCCTGATCCGTCCACGCGCCGGACGGACTGCCGGTCGGGTCCGCGCAGGGGACGGACCCGGCCGGCAGTCCGTCCGTAAGGCCGTCCTCAGTCGAAGGTGGCGTCGAGGAAGGTGCGCCAGGCGGCGTGGACGCGCTCGGCGTGGGAGTCGTCGGAGCTGGGGGAGCCGTCGGTACGGTCTTCGGCACGGTCGTCGGCGAGCAGGTCCAGCAGCAGGCCGCGCAGGACGGCGAGCACCACGGTGGGGTCGGCCCGGGTGCCGTCGAGGACGCGTGCCAGCGGCGGCAGCCACTCCTCCAGGGAGGCGGTGCCGAAGTCCCGCCACGGCTCGCTGTGACCGAAGGCGCGGACGTACCCCTCGAAGAACAGCCGCAGCGCTCCCCGGCGCCCGGGGTCGGTCACCCACGCCCAGAGCAGTTCGAGGGTCTCGCGGGCGCAGCCGCCCTGGGCCTCGGAGCGTTCCAGCAGCGCGAGTTGCTCGGCCCGTCCGGCCGCCAGGACCTCGCGGACCAGCTGCTCCTTCGAGCCGAACAGGTACAGCAGCACGCGCGGGCTGGATCCGATCCCGGCCGCGAGCGGGCGCAGGGAGAGGTCGGAGACGTTGTGCTCGGCGACGTAGCGCACGGTCGCGGCGAGGATCTCCTCCCGGCGCGGGGACGGTCGCGAGGACGGCCGCGGGGACGGCTGTGGAGACCGCGTGGACGAAGGCGAGGACGACGGCGGGGCCGAAGGAGAGGACGAAGGCCGGGAGGACGCGTTGGCGGAGGCGGACACGTGCTCTATCCTTCCACTGAAACGACTGTTTCAGTGGAAGGGGAGGCCGCATGGCCGCCGTCGCACCCGGAACCGCGACCATCCGCGAGGCCCTCCGCCCCGGAGACCTCGGCGCCGTCGCCGCCCTGCACGGGGTCCTCTATGCCCGCGAGTACGGCATGGACCAGACCATGGAGGCCTATGCCGCCACCGGCATGGCCGAGTTGGTCGTGGCCCGGGCCCGCGAGGGCGGCGCGGCACCCGGCTGCCTGTGGGTCGCCGAGGTCGACGGCCGGGTGGTCGGTGCCACCGGCCTGACCCGGGCGGAGGAGCGCCCCGGCTGGGGCCGGCTGCGGTGGGTGATCCTCGACCCGGAAGCCCGGGGCCGGGGGCTCGGCCGACGGCTGCTGGAGACGGCCCTGGACGAGGCCCGCGCCCGCTCCTACGAGGGCGTGCTGCTCTGGACGGTGGCCGGCCTCCAGGCCGCCCACCACCTCTACGCGACGGCTGGTTTCGAGCTCACCGTCTCCCGCCCCGTCCGCATGTTCGGCCTCGATACGGTCGAGCAGCGGATGGACCTGAGGTTCTGAGGACAGGGCGGGCGGCGGCGGAGTCACCGGACGGCGTCCACCGGGCTGCTCCTTCCCGCCGTCGGGGCGTCCACTGCGCCTCCGACACCGGAGGCCACCGCCCCGAGCGGCCCCGAAAAACGCGTTGAGCCCGCACGCGCCGATCACCTACGCTCACGCCCATCGGCGTGTAGCTCAGCAAGGAGAGCACCGGGCTTGAGACCCGGAGGGCGCAGGGGCGGAACCTGCCACGTCGGCTTATGGACGACGACGCTGATCAGCAGCACTCCACCGGGGCCGGGGCCGGGGCCGGGGCCGGGATCGGGGTATCCACGGGGTACCCGCAGCGCGAGCTCGCCCGGGCCCTGCTCACCTCGCTGGCCCACCCCGACGCTGGGACCAGGCACCGGGCCGCGGACCGCGCCCACCGCTGGCGCGCCGTGCTCGCCGCCGCCGCCGACGGACGCCTGACGGTCGGCTCACGCACCCCGCTGCCCGGGCGGCCCGCCTGGGTGACGCCCGAGGTCGTCCGCGGCGGCTTCGCCACCTCCGCCGAGAGCGCCGCCGGACCGCTCCAGCCGTACGAGCGCGAGGCCGCGGCCCTCGCCGGGGTGCCGGCCGACCGCGGGGCCCTCTTCGCCCACTGCCTCACCGAGCCGGGCCTGGCCCGGCTCTACGCGCTCCTCGACAGCGGCCGCTACGAGGTCACCGTCCCCGAGGAGGCGGCGCTGCTGACGGTCGCCTGGCTCGTCCGGGCCGGGGACACCGCCGCCGCGCTCGACCTCCTCGACACCCTCGGACCGCACGCCGCCCGGCTGCGCTTCACGCCCCGGCCGTCCGCACTGCCCGCCCCGGACCCGGAGGCGGTGCACCGGCGGACGGTCGGCGACGCCGTCGACTCGCTCGTCCGCCGCCGCCCGAACGCCGCCGTGGAGGCACAGCGCGAGGCGCTCGCCGTCTGGCAGCCGTTCGGCGACCGGCTGCTCACCCACTGGCTGGAGAGCGCCGACGGCACCGGGCGGGTGCCCGCGGCCGTACCCGACGGGCCCTGGCGGCGGCGCGGCGCCCGACTGCTGCGCCAGTACCGGGAACTCGCCGCCACCCACACCCGCTGCACCAGCCACCGCAACCCGAAGCAGAACCTCGGCATCCTGCGCGGCGCCCTCGAAGAAGCCGTCGCCGGACGGCCGTTGGACGCCCGCCGGCTGGGACTGCTGCGGCACGCGGTGGACTCCATGGTGCGCCGCCGCGGCCGGCCCGGCTCCACGCGGCACACCGACCTGCGCGCCCGCCAGGCCGTCGAGGCGGCCCGGCCCTCGCACCACGACCTCGCCCAGCTCGTGCTGCGCCGCCTCGCCGTACAGCCCCAGGAAGCGGGCGCCGCCGACGTCGAACCGCTGGTCGCCGACGTCTCCGCCGCCGAGGCCGCCGAAACCGGACTGCCCGTCGGCGCACCCGTGCCCGCGGCGGTCCGCCACGTCGTGGAAGCCACCCTGAGCGCCCCGATCGGCACCCTGGTGGAGCACGGCGTCGTGCCCTCGGCCGAAGTCCTGGCCGAACTCGTCCCGCAACTCGTCGCCGCCACCAGCGCCGAGGCCTACCCGGACGCGGCGCTGCGCACCCTCGCCGCCGCCAACTACCGGGCCTTCCGCAACCGCCGCTCGCTGCTCCTGCTGAACCTCGCCTCCCAGCTGCGGGTCGAGGAACTGCCCTGGGTACGGGCGGTGGCCGCCCACCGCACCGACGAGGACGGCCGCGGGCCCGCGCTCACCGCCCTCCGGCGGCTCGGCGAACTGGCCGTCCAGTCCTTCCCCGGCACCCTGCTGCCCAACCCGCTCGTGCGCGAACTCGGCGTGCTCGCACGCCAGTCGGGCATCGAGGTGCCGCTGGTGGAGGAACTGGCGGCGGACATCTTCGTCGGCCGGTTCACCCCGAAGTTCCTCGCCGCGGCGGGCATCGCCGCGGACCTGCTCGGCGGCACGCTGTACGAGCGCTACTACGGCATCGACTACGCGGCCCTGCGGGAGCTGGACGGGGCGGACGCCTTCGCCCGACTGTGCACCCGGCGCGCCGACGTGGGCGCGGGCTGGTCGGTCGCCGCCAACGGGAAGGTCATCGAACAGGCCCAGATCCTCACCACCCACAACCTCGCCACCCTGGTCGCCCGGGTGGGCATCGGCCCCCGCCCCGGCTGGGAGGACCTCGCCCGCCGCGCCTTCACCACCGTCTGCCGCACGACGGCCCGCATCCAGGGCAACCCGCGCCCGCTCGCCACGATCAAGGACGCGGCCTACGCCTGGCGCCAGATGGTCTTCCACCTCTCCCTCTGCGACCCGAAGGCGCAGTCCCGCACCATCGCCGCCCTGCCCGCAGCAGCCGCCCGCCACCCCGCCCACGTATCCGCCCGCCTCGCCCCCGCCCTCACCTACCTCCACCAAGCCGCCACCGGCACCCCACCCACCCACAGCGCCGGCCGCCCCCTCCTCGCCTGGACCACCGGCCCCCACTGGCTCCGCCAGCCCCCGCCGGCCTGACACCCCCCGGGGCCCGGCAGGCGCGGGGAGGAGGAGGCCGAAGCCGTCCGCGAGGCCACCGCGTTCGGCTGACCCCCGCGGGTGCAGGGAGGAGTCCATAAGGTCACCATCACCGCGCCACGTCAGCGGCTGACCCCCGCGGGTGCGGGGAGGACGGTCTCCGTTGGACTGTCCCAGGACAGGCCGGCGGCTGACCCCCGCGGGCGCGGGGAGGACTCGAGGCCCGGTACGAAACTGGGCACGTGAGCGGCTGACCCCTGCGGGCGCGGGGAGGACCCCACGCGCTGCGGCGTCTCGTCCAGGGCGATCGGCTGACCCCCGCGGGCGCGGGGAGGACCGCTCCCCCCACGACTCCGGCGGTTAGCCGACCGGCTGACCCCCGCGGGCGCGGGGAGGACATCTCGTGGGCCCAGATGGTGGCCTCGACGCCCGGCTGACCCCCGCGGGCGCGGGGAGGACGGATCAGGGCGGTTTCGGTGCGGGTCATGCGCCGGCTGACCCCCGCGGGCGCGGGGAGGACGCACGGCCCGGGAGACGGCCGACGAGCACCTGCGGCTGACCCCGCGGGCGCGGGGAGGACCTGCGGTTCGCGAGCGAGCAGTATCGGCAGTACGGCTGACCCCCGCGGGCGCGGGGAGGACAGATCACCAAGGCCCTCCCCGAGCTGACCCTCCGGCTGACCCCCGCGGGCGCGGGGAGGACTTCTCCGCCGAGATCCCGTTCGAGTGGGGTGACGGCTGACCCCCGCGGGCGCGGGGAGGACCGCGTCGGCACCCTCGCCTCCCTGCCCGCCGCCGGCTGACCCCCGCGGGCGCGGGGAGGACCAGGCCCGCCCGTGGGGCACCGTGACCCCCGACGGCTGACCCCCGCGGGCGCGGGGAGGACGCATCCGCCTGGTTCCAGTGCGTGAGCCGGTCCGGCTGACCCCCGCGGGCGCGGGGAGGACGCCTCTGCTGCCTTGGGGTCCTGCCCCGCCTGCGGCTGACCCCCGCGGGCGCGGGGAGGACGGCCTGGTCGAGTCCCTCGGCCCGGCCGGCACCGGCTGACCCCCGCGGGCGCGGGGAGGACCCGATGTCCTCGATCTCGCGGGCGGAGAAGTCCGGCTGACCCCCGCGGGCGCGGGGAGGACACTTTCTGATCTGGGGCGATAGAGCGGCTTTGCGGTTTCTTTGCAAACCTTGGCGTGGTGCTGCTCGACACTATCAGTGCTCCCGAAGGGTTGTTGCGGTGTCAAAGCGCCTGCTACGTCGAGCTGTGGTGAGTCGTCGTATGGGCGAGCATGGCTTGGCGGCACGTCAAACCAGACTGCTGGGTCCCACTGGGGTTCAGCGGTCCAGGTCCGTGCACGGTGGCGGTACTGGTTCGGGGTGTGGACGTATGCCGTGTCAGGTGATGTGCTGCAGCAGAGCCTCGGTTTCCGGCGCCGTGCCTCCACGGCCTTCCGAGCCTGCGCGTGGTTGTCGAACTGGGCATGGGGCGGACTACGTAGGTGGTTAAACGCCGGACCAGCCGCTGCGGCGATGTCGTTGGCCTCGAAGGTGATGGGTGGGTCGGGCAGCCCAGGGAGTTTCGGGACTGCCTGCTCGAGTGCTGCGAGGAGGTGCGGATGCCGCTGGGGACCTGGTGGGAGCCGGTCGTCGGGATGGCGGCGTACGGCCCGAGCGAACCTCTACCTTCGTTGCCGGACCGGCTGCGCAGGAAGTCGGCCGGTCCGACTCCCTGCGCAGCCGGTGCGACCTGAGGGGACGGGGAGCGCAGGCCGCGTATGACGCTGCTCTCCGGTGGGCCCCCGCAGATGCGTGGAGGACAGCGGAACGGAGCTGTGGACCGCGACGACGGCGGGAGACCCCCGCGGATGCGGGGAGGACTACACCTCGTACGGCACCACGCCTGCAGACGGCGACTGACCCCCGCGGATGCGGGGAGGACCCCGGAACGCCCGCAGACGGCTGCGGCGGCTACGGCTGACCCCCGCGGGTGCGGGGAGGACGGTGGGCGTACCAGCGCCGGATGGACCGGATGCGACTGACCCCCGCGGGTGCGGGGAGGACCGTCGGCGGACGGCACGACGGACACCAACTGCCGGCTGACCCCCGCGGGTGCGGGGAGGACCCCGACCCCGACAACCCGGAGGAGTTCCCCGCCTGGCTGACCCCCGCGGGTGCGGGGAGGACATGCGCCGGTACCAGAGACCGACGTACTCCGCCGGCTGACCCCCGCGGGTGCGGGGAGGACGCCAGGGCCTCGCGGGCGGCACGGGTGAGGGACGGCTGACCCCCGCGGGTGCGGGGAGGACACGCGCAGGTCACCGACCTTCCGCACCGCACGCGGCTGACCCCCGCGGGTGCGGGGAGGACGGTGCGTTCGCGCAATGGAGGAACCCCGCCAGCGGCTGACCCCCGCGGGTGCGGGGAGGACGTCGGGTCACCCACGAACGAGGCGACCGCCCCCGGCTGACCCCCGCGGGTGCGGGGAGGACGCCGGGATCCGCGGTCGGCTGAGGGCCCACAGCGGCTGACCCCCGCGGGTGCGGGGAGGACGAGCGTGTACTCCGCCGGCTCGATCTCCGCTCCGGCTGACCCCCGCGGGTGCGGGGAGGACGGACCGGACGCCTTGGCCGGAGGTGCGGGCGGCGGCTGACCCCCGCGGGTGCGGGGAGGACGCCCACCGGTTCCGCAGGATGACGAGCATCGGCGGCTGACCCCCGCGGGTGCGGGGAGGACCCCATTGATGACGCGCACCATCCCGAACGATCCGGCTGACCCCCGCGGGTGCGGGGAGGACACTTGTTGACCTGGGGCGATAGAGCGGCTTTGCGGTTTCTTTGCAAATCCTGGCGTGGTGCTACTTGACACTATCAGTGACCTCCGGAGAAGCAGCGTGTCAAAGTGGCCTGCCGGGCCGCAGCCGGTGTCGGGGCGCGGTGACTCATAGGGGCGGGCGTGGTCTGGCGGTGCGTCAGATCGCTGTGCTGATGCTGCGCGGGTTCAGTGGCGAGCAGATGCATGCACGTTGGAGGCACTTGCCGTGGCGGGTGATCCGGAGCGTCCATGGCGTTCCAGGTCTGCGTGTAGTTGTGAGGCAGGGGGCAAAGGTGGGGCCAGTGCGGCGACGGCGTGGGGCTCGATGGCTGCTGGGTGCCTGTGGGAGTGGTTCGAGGGGCGCCATGAGGACGTGGCAGGCCTTTGCGGTGGCGGGGGTGATCGGGCGGGACCAGTCCGCCGGGGGAGCCGGTCGAGGCCTGCGGGCCCTGGGGGGCGAGCCAGTCGGCGATCTGGCGGAGGGAGACGCAGCGGGTGCCGTCGCGTCGGTAGTCGCTCTCCATCACGTCCTGGACGGCCCGTATGGAGGTGCCGCCGTTCCGGGGCTCGAAGTGGTTGCCGCTGTAGACGCGTTCGAACCCGGTGAGGTCGTCGTACTTCCGCCGTCCGGCCAGTGGCGAGGCGCAGCTGTTCGAGGGTGTCCTTGATGTGTGTGGGCGGTGGCGTAGCCGACGAGACTGGCGCAACTCCCCTGTGCGACACACGGGGCGCGCCGCGGCAAGGCCACCGCCGGCCGGCCGGCGCCCGTGACTCAAGGCCCCCGGGCCCCCCCCGCTCCGCGGCATTGACAGCGGGCGCCCGGCGGCTGATGCTAAGCAAGCGCTTAGTCAATGAGGTCCCCACCACGAGGAGCCGCCCGATGGCCGAGACCCCCGCCGATCCGCCAGGCCTGGACCTGGCCCGTCTCCGGCCCCGCCTGGAGCGCGAGCTGCCCGGGCTGCTCCAGGGGCCGCTGAGCGCCGAACGCATCGAAGGGGGCCGCTCGAACCTCACGTACGTGCTGAGCGACGGCGCCTCGCGCTGGGTCCTGCGGCGCCCGCCGCTCGGGCACGTCCTCGCCACCGCCCACGACATGGGCCGCGAGTACCGGGTGATGAGCGCGCTGCGCGACACCGGCGTCCCCGTGCCGCGCACCCTGCTGCTCGACCCGGAGCCGGACACCCTCGGTGCGCCCTGGTACCTGATGGAGTACGTCCACGGCACCGCCCACCGGGACGCCGGTGCGCTGGCGGCGCTCGGCGAGCAGCGGGTGCGGGCGCTCGGGCAGCGGCTGGTCGACACCCTCGCCACCCTGCACCGGATCGACTCCGCCGCCGTGGGCCTCGCGGACTTCGGCCGTCCCCAGGGCTACCTGGAGCGCCAGCTGCGCCGGTGGGCCCAGCAGCTCGACGCCTCCCGCAGCCGCGACCTGCCGGACCTGGACCGGCTGCACGAGCTCCTCGGCCGACGGTTGCCGGTCTCGCCCGCGCCCGCGCTGGTGCACGGCGACTACCGCCTCGACAACGTGCTGGTGGACGCGGACGACGCCATCGCCGCCGTCCTGGACTGGGAGATGTCCACCCTCGGCGACCCGCTCACCGACATCGGCCTGCTGGTGATGTACACCGAACTCGCCGGCGTCGGCGGCGGCATCATCCCCTCCGCGATGACCGCCCCCGGCTTCCCGAAGGCCGACGAGATCGTCTCCCGCTACGCCGACGCGACCGGCCGCCGGGCGGAGGACCTCGACTGGTACGTCGCCTTCGCCTCCTTCAAGCTGGCCGCCGTCGCCGAGGGCATCCACTTCCGCTTCCGGCAGGGCCGCACCCTGGGCGCCGGTTTCGAGCGCGCCGGCGAGATGGCGCCGATCCTCGCCCGGCACGGCCTGAGCACCCTCAAGGAGGACTGAGCACCGATGGACTTCGCCTACGACGCCCGGACGAACGAGCTCCGCGAGCAGCTGCTCGCCTTCATGGACGAGCACGTGTACCCGGCCGAGCCCGTCCTCGCCGCCCAACTGGCCGACCGCTGCGCGGACGGCGGGGCCGCCCGAGGGCCGGGCCGCCCCGCCGGCCAGGCGCCCGACCGCTGGGCCGTCCCCCCGGTCGTCGCCGAGCTCCAGGCCGAGGCCCGCAAGCAGAACCTCTGGAACCTCTTCCTGCCCGGCGAGCTCGGCGCCGGCCTGACCAACCTCCAGTACGCCCCGCTCGCCGAGATCACCGGCCGCAGCGTCCAGTTGGCCCCGCCCGCGCTCAACTGCGCCGCGCCCGACACCGGCAACATGGAGCTGCTCGCCCAGTTCGGCAGCGCCGAGCAGCGCGAGCGCTGGCTGCGCCCGCTGCTGGACGGCACGATCCGTTCGGCCTTCGCGATGACCGAGCCGGAGGTGGCCTCCTCGGACGCCACCAACATCGCCACCCGGATCGAGCGGGACGGCGACGAGTACGTCGTCAACGGCCGCAAGTGGTACATCACCGGGGCGATGAACCCGGAGTGCCGCATCCTCATCGTGATGGGCAAGACCGACCCGGCCGCCGAGCCGCACCGCCAGCAGAGCATGCTGCTCGTCCCGCGCGACACCCCGGGCGTGACCGTCCGGCGCGGCATGACGGTGTTCGGGTACGACGACGCCGACCACGGCGGCCACGCCGAGGTGCTGTTCGAGGACGTCCGTGTGCCGGTGGAGAACCTGGTCGGCGAGGAGGGGACGGGCTTCGCCATCGCCCAGGCCCGGCTCGGTCCGGGCCGGATCCACCACTGCATGCGCGCGATCGGCATCGCCGAGCGGGCGCTGGAGCTGATGTGCCGCCGGGCCGAGGAGCGGGTGGCGTTCGGGAGGCCGCTGGCCGAGCAGGGCGTGGTGCAGGACTGGATCGCCGAGTCCCGGGTGCGGATCGAGCAGCTGCGGCTGCTGGTGCTGAAGACCGCCTGGCTGATGGACACCGTCGGCAACCGGGGCGCGCACACCGAGATCCAGGCGATCAAGATCGCCACCCCGCGCACCGTCGAGTGGATCCTGGACAAGGCCGTCCAGGCCCACGGCGCGGCGGGCGTCAGCCAGGACACCCCGCTCGCCCAGCTCTGGGCCGGCAACCGCACCCTGCGGCTGGCCGACGGCCCCGACGAGGTGCACAAGCGCTCGCTGGCCCGCAGGGAGCTGCGGAAGTACCGGCGCTGACCCGTAGGGGTGTGGCACCCGGGTACTCAGGGGCCGTTTGGCTCCCTGGTATGACGGCAGCGGCCCGTCCCCGCCCGTAGTGTCCTGCGTGTTCGAAAGATCGGAACGCGGAGGGGCATCATGGGAATTCCGGGACGGGCCGTGGCGGCGCTGGCGCTGGCGGCGGCGACGGCGGTGGGCACGATCGGTACGGCCGCGGCGGCGGTCGCCCCCGGCACCGGCGCTCCCGGCACCGGAGCCCCCGGGGAGGGCACCCCCGGCCGGCAGGCGCGGGCTTGGCTGCCGGAGCCCAGCGGGCCGTACCCGATCGGGACCACCGCGCTGCACCTCACCGACGCCGGACGGGAGGACCCGTGGCACCCCGGGCACCAGCGCGAGCTGATGATCAGCCTGTGGTACCCGACCTCCCACCCGGCCGCCGGCGACGACCGGGTCCGGTACATGGAGCCCGCCGCCGGGCGGCACTTCGACGGCCCGGACGGCGTCGGCCTGCTCAACTACGGCACCGAGCCCGGCCGCACCGACTGGTCGGCCATCCGCACCCACGCCCGCCAGAACGCGCCCGCCCTACCCGGCGGCCCGCGCCCGGTGGTGCTCTACTCGCCCGGCCTCGGGGACCCGCGCACCTGGGGCACGGCGCTGGTCGAGGACCTCGCCTCGCGCGGCTACGTGGTGGTCACCGTCGACCACACCTACGAGGCCTCCGAGGTCGCCTTCCCCGGCGGCGACCTGGCCACCTCGGTGCTGCCCGGCATGCT
Organism: Kitasatospora sp. NPDC018619; assembly: GCF_044391605.1. NCBI lineage: Bacteria > Bacillati > Actinomycetota > Actinomycetes > Kitasatosporales > Streptomycetaceae > Kitasatospora > Kitasatospora sp. NPDC018619. The sequence goes on along the minus strand of NZ_JBISAI010000009.1, from coordinate 304,133 downwards.
CGGCCAGGAGGGCCTGGACATCGGCGCGGTGCTGCGCAAGGCGATGGACACCCGGGTCGCCGACACCCGCTTCGTGCTGGACCGGCTCGCCGAGCTCGGCGAACGGCCGGGCCTGCCCGCAGGGTTGGCCGGGGCGCTCGACCTCGGCCGGATCGGCATGGTCGGCCAGTCGGCGGGCGGCTTCACCGCGCTCCAGACCATGCACGACGACCCGCGGATCGCCGCCGGGATCAACATGGACGGGCAGATGCACTTCCCCGGCCCGGACGGCCACACCGGCACCTTCCTGCCCAGCGTCGCCGAGGACGGCCTGGACCGGCCGTTCCTGCTGATGGGCAGCGGCGGCGAGGACTCCGGCAGCTACCGCGACCAGCCCGGCTGGAACGCCCTGTGGCAGCACAGCACCGGCTGGCGCGCCGACGTCACCCTGATCGGCTCCCGCCACGGCTCGTACACCGACGCCCAGGCGCTGCTGCCCCAGCTCGCCCGGCAGGGCGTGCTCGGCGCCGAGCAACTGCGCAGGGACGTCGGCGACATCCGCCCCGGCCGCGCCGAACTGGCCACCCGCAGCTACGTGGCATCCTTCTTCGACCGCTGGCTGCGCGGCCAGGACGACCACCTGCTGGACGGGCCCTCGGCGCGCTTCCCGGAGATGGCGTACGAGCGGTAGCGGGCGCACCCGCCGCCGCCCGGGGGTGCGTCAGCGCCCGCCGCCCGCCGCCCGGGCCCAGCTCGGCGTACGCCTCAGCGCCCGCCCGCTGCCGCGCCCGCTGCCGCGACCGCCGCCGCGATCAGCCGGTGGTTCTCCGGCCCCGCGCCGTACCCCGACGGCACGCCGAAGCGGCGGCGGGTGTACCCGTAGGCGATGCCGTTGTCCGGGTCGGCGAGGGCGAGCGAGCCAGCCGCCCCGCTGTGGCCGAACGCGTTCGGGCCCAGGGCGCGGAAGCGGCCGCTCAGCTCCTCGAAGCCCAGGCCGAACACGTCCTCGTGGCCCGCCACCAGGTCCGTCCCGCGGTAGTGGACCCGGGCGAACTCGGCGGCCGTCTCCGGCTTCAGCAGCGGTGCCCGCCCGTCCGCCTCGAAGACCGCCGCGGCGTACAGCCCGGCCGCGCCCCGCGCGGAGACCACCGCTCCGGACGAGGCGGGCCCGAGGGCCCGCACCTGCCGGGTGTTGGCGAAGGCCGTCAGGTCCGTCGGCTCGGCCGCGTTGCGGTTGAACGCGATGCCCTGGATGCTGTCCGGCGCCGGCGCGCCGGCGACCAGCCGCTCCCGCTCCTTCGGCGTCGGCTGCATCGGCAGCACCTCGGCGAAGCGCGGTTCGAGCGCCTCTGGCAGGCCCAGGTAGAAGTCCAGGCCGTACGGGGCCCGGATCCGCTCCTCGAAGAGCTCCTGGAGCGAGCGGCCCGTCACCCGCCGGACCACCTCGCCGGTCAGGGCGCCGATCACGAAGGCGTGGTACCCGTACGCCGTCCCGGGCTCCCAGAACGGCCGCTGGGCCGCCAGCCGCGCGGCGAGCAGCCGGTCGTCGGCCAGCTCGGCGAGGGTGAAGCCGCCGTCGACGCCGACCAGGCCGGCACGGTGGGCGAGCAGCTCGCGCAGGGTGAGCCGCTCCTTGCCCTCGGCCCCGAACTCCGGCCAGTACGAGGAGACTTCATGGTCGAGATCGAGCACGCCCTCCTGCACCAGCAGCGCGACCACCAGGTGGGCGGCGCCCTTGGCCAGGGAGTAGCCGCTGGTCAGCGTGTCCGCCGTCGTCCCCGGGCCGGACCACAGGTCGACCACCCGGCGGCCGCGGTGGTGGACCACCAGCTGCGCCTCGGGCTCGACCCGCAGCTCACCGAGGACCGCGGCGAACTCCTCGCGGACGCCCTCGAAGCCCGCCTCCACCGTCCCGTGAACCCTGCTGTGCTGGTCCGCCATGGCCTGCCCCCGTCGCTGATCGCCTGTCGGTCGGTGGGCACAACCGCCCACCGCCGGTGGGCATTCCCCGCCGCGGCGGCAGCGCACCGAAAGGATTCAGCGGATCTCCGAGCCCGGGTTGGCCGCGTCCCAGCGCCGCCGGGAGGCGACGATCGCCTCGTGGTGGTCGTACGACCAGTCCGTCATCGCCCGGACGAGGCGGGTCAGGCTGTGCCCGAGCGGCGTCAGCTCGTACTCCACCTGCGGCGGGACGGTCGGGTGCACCGTCCGGGACACCACGCCGTCGCGCTCCAGGCGGCGCACGGTCAGCGTCAGCATCCGCTGCGAGATGCCCGGCAGCGCGCGCTGCAGCTCGCGGAACCGCCGTACCCCCTGGGCCAGTTCGACGACGGTGAGGACGGACCACTTGTCGCCCAGCCGGTCCAGCAGGTCGCGGATCCCGCAGTCCACGCCGTCCTCGCACCAGACCACCGGGCGGGGGGTGGTTACCGCGGTGTGCCCTGCTGACATGGAAGTGCCTCCTTACGCCGGACGCCCAGGCTACCGAGGATGGTCGCGCAGCCGACGACCGATCACCCCTTGGAGGACCCATGCTGCTCGTCACCGGAGTCAACGGAGGCCTGGGCACGCTCGTGCTGGAGCGGCTCGCCGGGCGGGCGGGCGTCGTCGCCGGCTCGCGCACACCGGAGCGGGTGCCGGCCGGCGTCCCGGCCCGGCTGGTGGACTTCGACCGGCCGCGGACGCTGGACGCGGCCTTCGCCGGCATCCGGACCGTGCTGCTGATCTCCGCCGGCGCCGCCGAGGACGACGTGGTGACCGCCCGGCACGGCGCCGCGATCGAGGCGGCGGAGCGGGCGGGCGTCGAACACCTCGTCTACACCAGCCTGTCCGGCGACGGCGACCACCTGCCCTACGCCCTCGCCCACCGCTGGACCGAGCGTCGGCTGCGCGCGTCCGCGCTGCGGTGGACGGTGCTGCGCAACGGCGTGTACGCCGAGTTCCTGGGCGCGATCGCCGCCCCCGGCCCGGACGGGGTGATCACCGCGCCGCTGGGCGACGGCGGGCTCGCGGCGGTGGCCCGGGCCGATCTGGCCGAGGTCGCGGCCGAGGTCGCCCTCGCGCCCGAGGAGCACGCCGGCCGCACCTACGAGCTGGTGGGGGAGCGGGCGGTGGGCGGCGCGGAGCTGGCCGAGGCGCTCGGCGCCGAGTACCGGCCGGGGCGGCTGGCCGAGGCCCGGGCCGCGGCGGCGGCCTCGGACGCGTGGGACTTCCAGGTGCCGATGCTGGTCGGCACCTACTCGGCGATCGCCCACGGCTTCCTGGCGGGCCCGGGCGGGCCGGGCGATCTCGCGGCCCTGCTCGGCCGCGCGCCCCGCCCGGCCCTGGAGGTGATCGCCGGGCTGCGGGCCTGAGTCGGGCCGGGCGCCGGAGGCCCTGGCTCCCCGGCCTCCGGCGTCCGGCACCCCGGGCCGTGTCTTCCGCGGCCTCAGAGCGCCTCGCTGCGCTCCAGCCCCTGCTGGAGCCGGTTCATCCCGGTGATCCAGCGGTCCGGGTCGGTGGCCCGGGCACGGTAGTAGTCGGCGACCTCGGGGTGCGGCAGCAGCAGGAAGCGCTCCGCGCGGATCCCGTCCAGCGCGGCCGCGGCGACGTCCGCCGGGTCGAGCGCGGTGGGGGCCAGCAGCGCCTCGCCGACGGCTCCGGTGGAGGCGAGCATGTCGGTGCGCACGCCCTGGGGGCACAGCGCGTGCACCCGTACGCCCCGGTGGCGGTAGGTCGCGGAGAGCCACTCGGCGAACGCCAGCGCGCCGTGCTTGCTGACCGCGTACGGGGCGGAGCCCAGCATCGTGAGCAGCCCGGCGGCGGAGACGGTGGCCAGGAAGCGGCCGCCGCCGCGCTCCAGCCAGCGGGGGAGCAGCAGCTCGGCGGCCCGGACGTGGGCCATGACGTTGACCTCCCAGGCGCCGGCCCAGGCCGCGGCGGGTGCGTCGGCGCCGCCGGCCGGGGCCACGCCCGCGTTGGCGCACCAGACGTCGACCTCGCCGAGCTCGGCGCGGGCTTGGCGGACCAGCCCGGCCAGGCCCTCCGCGGAGGCGGCGTCCCCGGGCAGCGCGGTGCCCGCGCACTCCTCGGCCACGGCGTGGGCGGCCTCGGCGTCCAGGTCGTTGACCACCACCCGGGCGCCGGCCGCGGCGAAGGCCCGGGCCAGCGCGGCGCCGATGCCCCGGCCGGCGCCGGTGACCACCACGCCCTGCCCGTCGAACGCCTGCCCGTCGAACGCCTGCCGGTCGAACGCCCGGCCGTCGGGCGCCGGGCCGTCGGACGTCACCCCGTCGGGCGCCGGGCCGACGGCCGTCACCCCGTCGGGCGCCGGGCCGACGGCCGTACGGTTCCCGCCCGCCCCGCCGCCGTCGCCGCCCGCTCCGCCGGTCACAGGCCACCGCCCAGGGTGACCCCGCCGTCCACCACCAGGGTCTGGCCGGTGATCCAGCCGGCGTCCGGGGAGAGCAGGAAGGCGACGGCGCCGGCGACGTCCTCGGGGACGCCGAGGCGGCCGAGCGGGTAGGCCTTGGCGACCTTCTCCTCGCGGCCCTCGTACAGGGCCTCGGCGAAGCGGGTCTTGACCACGGCCGGGGCGACGGCGTTGACCCGGATGCCCTGCGGGCCCAGTTCGGCGGCGAGTTCGGTGGTGAGCCGGATCAGCGCGGCCTTGCTGACGCCGTACATGCCGATCCCGAGCGAGGAGCGGATGCCCGCGACGGAGGAGACGTTGACGACCGATCCGCCGTGCTCGCCCATCCAGGCCGCGTGCGCGCGGCGGGTCCAGGCCAGCGGGGCCAGCACGTTGACGGCGAGGATCTTGGCGGCGGCGGCCTCGTCGGTGTCCAGGACCGGCCCGTAGACCGGGTTGATGCCGGTGTTGTTCACCAGGTGGTCGAGCCGCCCGAACGCCTCCAGGGTGCGGGCGACGGCCTCCTCCTGGTGCGCCGGGTCGTCGGCCTTGCCCGCGACGGCGATCGCGTTGTCCGGGCCGCCGAGCTCGCGGACGGCCTCGGCCAGCGGCTCCGGGTTGCGGGCGGTGAGGCAGACCCGGGCCCCGCGGTCGACCAGCTCGCGCGCGATGCCGAGGCCGATGCCGCGGCTCGATCCGGTGACCACGGCCACCTGGCCCTTGAAGGAGTGCACCACGGAGCGTCCTGCCTTTCCTGCGGGGGAAGCCCGGGGAGAGGGCCCCGGGGGAATCGTGCTACCAGCTGACTAAGCGCTTGCTCAGCATGCTGTCGGTGCGGGAGGCTGTCAACAGTCGGACGCCGCACCCGTCCGGGCCGGCTGCCCGGGCGCCCCGCCGTCCGGCCCCCGTACCGCACGGTCCGAGGGGCGGTCGGCGGGAAAGCCTGTGCGAGTCTCTGGGAGGATGACGTCATGACCAGCACCCCGCTCGCCGACCTCTGGCCGACCCTGCCCGGCGCCGACACCCGCCCCGAGGCGGCGTACCGGCTGCTCCAGGCCGCCGTCGAGTCGTTCGCCGAGCGCGGCTTCCACGCCACCACGACCCGGGACATCGCCACCGCGGCCGGGATGAGCCCGGCCGCGCTGTACATCCACTACCAGTCGAAGGCCGCGCTGCTCGCCGAGATCAGCCGGGCCGGGCACGCCGCCACGCTGGCCCTGGTCCGGGACGCGGCCGCCGGCGCGGGCGGCCCGGCCGAGCGGATGCGGCGGCTCGTCGAGCAGTTCACCGCCTGGCACGCCCGCGCCCGGACGGTCGGCCGGGTGGTCAACTACGAGCTGCACGCGCTGCCCGAGGACGCCTACGCGGTGGTCGCGGCGCTGCGGCTCGACATCGAGCGCGAGGTGACCGCGCTGATCGAGGCGGGCGTGGCGGAGGGGGACTTCCGGGTGACGGAGGTGCGGACGGCGGCCCGCGCCGTCACCTCGCTGGGCATCGACGTCTCGCGCTGGTACACCGACAACTCCTCGGAAACGCCGGAGGAGCTCGGGCGCCGGTACGGGGAGCTGGTGCTGCGGATGCTGGGCGCCCGGGTCTGAGGCGCGGCTCCGACGAAGACCCTTCGGCCCCCGCCCGGCGCGGGGCTCAGCCGGGCAGCAGCCGGACGGCGCGGGCGCCGTCCCGGCCCCCGCCGCCGAGCACCGGGGCGGCGAAGCAGCGCACGGTGAGCGGGTCCCGCAGGGTGATCCCCGGCAGGGTGAGGAGGCCCGGGCGGGGGAGGCGGCGGGCCCTGCGGGCAGCAGGCGGGCGGCGGCGTCGGTCATGCGCCGAGGGCGGCGGTCCGGAGCGGAGGGCGGCGAACGGTTCTCCGAAGGGGCCCGGGGTAGCGTGGGCCCCACGTCGTGATCACCATCCCGAGGAGAGCCGATGAGCAGTCAGAACGCCCCGGTGAGCGAACTGTTGGCGCAGGCGTGGGCCTCGTGGGCGGAACGGGGCGCGGCCCTGGCCGCGGAGGACTGGGGGCGGCCCACCCGGCTGCCGGGGTGGACGGTGCGGGAGCTGTACGCGCACGTGGCACCGGTGCCGGAGATGTTCGACGGGCTGCGCGCGGCCGTCCTGGACGGGCCGGCCGAGATGGTCGACGGCGCCGGCGTGCTGCGCGCCTACAACCGGCCCGGCGGCATCGCCCACACCGCCGCCGACCAGGTCGCCGAGGCGGCGAGGCAGACCGCCGGGGCGGCCGAACCCGCGCTGCTGGTTTCCCGGTTCGGGGTCGAGGGCCCGGCCGCGCTGGCCGGGATCGCGGACCTGCCGCCCGGCACGGCGGTGGCGCACCCGCTGCTCGGCAGCGTGACGGTCGGCGCGCTCGGCGAGGTGGCGCTGATGGAGGCGACCGTCCACCTGCTCGACCTGGTCGCGGCCGTCGGCGGACCGCCGCCCGCGCAGGGGGCGCTGCACTTCACCCGGGCGCTGCTGGCGGAGGTGGCGGACCCGGTGGACTTCATCGAGGCGGCGACCGGCCGCAGCGCCAAGGCGGTGCTGCCGGTCGTCCGGTGAGGCGTGTGCGTCCCATGTCATGAGCCTTTCAAAGGTGCGGGTTTGCTGTCACCCTGCTGCTCCCGGCCCGCTCCCCACGAGAGGCTCCGATGAGAAGACTCCTGCCTGCCCTGACCGGCGCCGCCCTGCTCGCGGCGACCTGCCTCGCGGCGCTCGCAACCCCCGCGCTCGCAACCCCCGACGTGGCGAGCGCCGCGGACTGCGCCCCCGCCCAGGTCGTCGCCAACGGCGGCTTCGAATCCGGAAGTTCGTCCTGGACGGCACCGAGCGGGGCGATCACCGCCGACAGCGGCCAGAGCGCCCACTCCGGCAGCTCCTACGCCTGGCTCGACGGCTACGGCTCCGGCCACACCGACACGCTCACCCAGTCCGTCACCCTCCCCGTCGGGTGCGGCACCGCGACGCTCGGGTTCTGGCTGCACGTCGACACCGCCGAGACGACCGGCAGCACCGCCTACGACCAGCTGAGCGTCAGGCTCGGCTCCACCACCGTGGCCACGTACTCCAACCTGGACGCCCAGCCCGGGTACGTCCACCGGAGCGTCGACGTCTCCGCCTTCGCGGGCCGCACGGTGGCGCTCTCCTTCACCGGCGTCGAGGACGCAAGCCTCCAGACCAGCTTCGTCCTGGACGACGTCACCCTGGACGCCTCCGGCGGCACCACCACCCCGCCCGGCCCCGGCGACCCGACCCGCACCCCGGTCGCGCCCGCCTACACCGTGGACCTCAGCAGCGACGCCTCCGGCGGCAGCTGGAGCGGCCACGAGAGCGTGACCTTCACCAACGCCTCGCCCGACCCGCTGAACGAGGTCTACCTGCGGCTGTGGGACAACGCCCACGGCAGCTGCCCCAGCACCCCGGTCACGGTGACCAACGTGACCGGCGGCACCGCGTCCCCGCTCACGGTGGACTGCACCGCGCTCAGGATCGCCCTGCCGGCCCCGCTCGCCCAGGGCGCCGGCGGCACCGTCGCCTTCGACCTCGGCATCACCGTGCCGAGCGGCGCGGACCGCTTCGGCCACGACGGCGCGTACAACTTCCTCGGCAACGCCCTGCCCGTCCTGGCGGTGCGGGACGGCGCCGGCTGGCACCTCGACCCGTACACCAACAACGGCGAGTCCTTCTACTCACTGGCCTCGGACTTCACCGTCACCCTGGACCACCCGAGCGGCCTGCTGGTGCCCGCGACCGGCACCTCGGTGGACACCCCGGGCGCCGCCGGGCGGACCGTCACCAAGGCGACCGCGAGCAAGGTGCGCGACTTCGCCTGGGCCGCCGGGCCGTTCACCCGGATATCCGGCACCTCCGCGGCCGGGGTGAAGGTCAACGTCTACTCGGTGGCCGGGATCAGCGCGGCCGACTCCCGGTCGATGCTCTCCACCGCGACTACGGCGGTCGACGCCCACGCCCAGCGCTTCGGCGCCTACCCGTACGGGGAGCTGGACGCGGTGCTGGACAACAACTTCTGGTTCGGCGGCATGGAGTACCCGGGCTTCGTCCTCGACCTGGTCAGCACCACGGCGCTCACCCACGAGATCGGCCACCAGTGGTGGTACGGCATCGTCGGCGACGACGAGTACAACGGCCCCTGGCTGGACGAGGCGTTCACCGACTACGCGACCGACCTCGCGCTCGGCAGGACCGGCAACGGCTGCTGGAACAGCGTCTCCTGGGCCTCCCCGGCAGAGCGGATCACCAACTCGATGGCGTACTGGGACGCCAACTCCTCCCGCTACTCCACGGTCGTCTACGGCTACGGCAAGTGCGCCCTGCACGACCTGCGCCGGACGATCGGGGACAGCGCGATGACCGCGCTGCTGCGCGGCTACGCGCAGGCGCACTGGTACGGCGTCTCCACCACCGCGGAGTTCAAGGCCGCGGCCCAGGCCGCCACCACCGTCGACCTGACCTCCTTCTGGAGCCAGCACCGCATCGACGGCTGATCGCCGGGCCCGGACGTACGGCCGGGGCGGGCCGCGCGGTGTCGCGGCCCACCCCGGTGCGTCGGGCGTCGGCCCGGACCGGCCCCGCCGGCCCGAGGACGTCGGGTCCAGCCCGGCCGGGCTGCCTAGTAGCCGAGGTTCTTCTGGTCCGTGATGAGCTTCCCGGCGATGCTCAGGTTCCCGTCGGAGTCGAGGACGGCGATGACGTGCTTCGTGCTGCCGTGGTAGGTGGTGAAGTACACCTTGTCCGCCTCCTGGGAGGAGTTGAGGTTGGAGTTCACCTGGATCTCCACGCTGTTCGGCGAGATGATCGCCACGTCCTTCTCGGGGGTCCCGGAGTAGACGCGGTTGTCCACGAGCTTGACGCGACCGTGGGTCTCGCCTTCGGCCCAGTCCGTGGCCTTACCGAGGTCGAGGTCAGCCATGAGAGTCCCCTCTGGTGCCGGCAGGCACTTCCTTTCCCGCGGATCCCGGCGTAGAGCCGTACCGGGGCGGACGTGGGCCGTGCCTACGAGTCAATGTTCCTGTCGGCCGGGCTATGTGGAACTGCACCAGCCGCTTCAGGAGCGTAGGCGGCGGAGGTGTGGAGGGTCTGGCGTTCCGGGGATTGTGGCCGGTTCTGATGGCGTCGGCTCGTTTCGGATCCCTCGGGGGCCGGGGCCGGTCGTGGGCCCGCACTCGTCATGAAGGGCAGGCGGCAGCCCCTGGCCGGACGTACGGCCGGGGTGGGCCGCGCGGTGTCGCGGCCCACCCCGGTGCGTCAGGCGTCGGCCCGTCGGGCGTCAGCCCAGGGCGAGGGCGCGGAGGCGGTCGGCCGCGCCGTTGAAGTAGTTCTGGTCACCGGGGAAGGTGCCGGAGTCGGCGAACTGCCAGAAGGTCTGGTAGCCCCAGCCGTTCGGCAGGGTGCCGACGGAGGAGGCGTAGCGGGCTATCCAGAGCGGGTTGGTGGTGCCGAAGCCGCCGTTGTTGCCGGTGCACTGGGTCCACCAGTTGGTGGTGGTGTAGATGGTGGGGTAGCGGCCGGTGCGCGTGTGCACGGTGTTGCTGAAGTCGCGGATCCAGCTGACCATGGCGCTCTGGCTGAGGCCGTAGCAGGTGGCGCCGTAGGGGTTGTACTCGATGTCCAGCGCGGGCGGCAGGGTCTTGCCGTCGGCGGACCAGCCGCCGCCGTGGCTGACGAAGTAGTTGGCCTGGGTGGCGCCGGAGGAGGCGTTCGGCAGCGCGAAGTGGTAGGCGCCGCGGATCAGGCCGGCGTTGTACGAGCCGTTGTACTGCTGGGCGAAGCTCGGGTTGGTGTAGCCGGTGCCCTCGGTCGCCTTGACGTAGGCGAACTTGGCGCCGTTGGCGGCCACCGAGGACCAGTTGACGTTGCCCTGGTAGCTGGAGACGTCCAGCCCCGGGGTCTGGGTGGCGGCGAGGGAGGCGAAGGGGGCGGCGGCCTCGCGGCCCTCGCGGGCGGCGACGGTGGAGCCGGCGAAGTCCTGCTCGGGGTGGAAGCCGGGGCGGCCCTCGACGACGGGGGCGGCGGAGGCGGGTCCGGCGGCGTACGCCGGAGCGGCGGCACCGGCGACCAGGGCGGTCGCGGCGGCGAGGGCGGCGAGTGCGGGCAGACGGCGGCGGGCCGGTCTGTCGGTGCCGGCCGTGCGGGCGGAACGGGAAGAGCGGGACATGGGCACTCCTCTGGACCGAGCGTGGGGAAGGTCGAAATGACCCGTTACGGCCGGGGGCTGGCCGGCCGTACCGCAGAGTAGCCATGTACCTGGCATGGTCACCAGGCATCTTTTTTCACATGGTGAACGCACGTCAGGCGGGCCGGAGCGCCACCACCGGCAACCGGCGTTGCCGGTTCTGCCGGTGCGGGCGCCGGTGCGGGCGGGGGTGTGGCCGAGGCGCGCAGCGGGGGCACGCGGGGCGTGGCCCGGGGTGCGGGGGAGGCGCTGTGGCACGATGCCCGCGGGGCCGGCCACCACGGGCGGCCCCGCCATGCGAGGAGAGGAGCAGCCATGACCGAGACCGCCGCCGGCCCCGCCCGACCTGCCGGGGAGACCGCCTTCCGGCCCGCCACGCCCGCCGACGTCCCGGCGCTGGTGGCGCTGGTCGAGTCCGCCTACCGGGGCGAGTCCAGCCGGGCCGGGTGGACCACCGAGGCGGACCTGCTGGGCGGCCGGCGCACCGACCGGGAGGCCGTCACCGAGGCCGTGAGCCACCCCGACGGCCTGGTGCTGCTGGCCGAGCGGGACGGCGAGCCGGTCGCCTGCTGCCAGCTGGAACAGCGCGGCGAGGTGGCCTACTTCGGCATGTTCTCGGTGCGGCCCGGGCTGCAGGGCGGCGGCCTCGGCCGGGCCGTGCTGGCCGAGGCGGAGCGGCTGGCGGCCGAGCGCTGGGGCGTGCGCGCGATGGAGATGACGGTGATCGAGCAGCGCGAGGAGCTGATCGCCTGGTACGAGCGGCGCGGCTTCCGGCGGACCGGCGGGTTCAGCCCGTTCCCGTACGGCGACGAGAGGTTCGGCATCCCGCGGCGGCCGGACCTCCGGTTCGTCCATCTCATCAAGGAGTTGAAGGCGCCGACCGCCGGAAACTGACAACCGAGTAAGGAAGTTGACGGCTTGACCGCTCGCCCGGCGAGGCGGAAACGGCCCGCGCTCGGGCGCCGGTTCAGTTTCGCTGGAACGGGTTTCCGCAGGTGACCAGCCGTCAACTCGCCGAGCTGGGGCGATGCGGAGATGTCATACCTCGTTCATTATTGGTCTAGGCCAATGTGAGAGGCTGAGGGCGAACGGCCACGTTCCGTCCGATGCCCAGGGGGGCCATTTCCGCATGCCCGTTCTCCATGGCACCGCCATGCCCGCACCCGACACCGGTCCGCGCCGGACACCCGCGGACCCCGAGGGCCACCGACTGCCCAGCCCGCCCGACGACGAGGAGCTCTACTGGTACTTCGGCCCGCAGCGCCGCTGGGTGCTGCTCTGCGCCACCCTCTCCTACGCAGGAGCCACCGCCACCCTCGGCCTGTTCGCCCTCAGCAAGCCGCTGCTCTGGCCCTTCCTGGTGCTCACCGTGCTCAACGCGGCCACCTGGCTGCTCTCGCTCACCGACGGCCAGCGCGCCCGGCGCTTCACCCGTGACTCGCACGACCTGCTGCTGCGCGCCTGGAGCCCCGCCCGCGCACCGAGCGTCGACCTGCTGCTCCCCACCGCCGGCGAGCCGCTGGCCGTCCTGGACAACGCCTACCGGCACACCGCGGCCGTCCGGTGGCCCGGCGAGCTGACCGTCCTCGTCCTGGACGACGCCGACCGCCCCGAGGTGCGCGAACTCGCCGAGTCCTACGGCTTCCGCTACCACGCCCGCCCCGACCGGGGCCGGTTCAAGAAGGCCGGCAACCTCAACCACGGCCTGGCCGAGGGCACCGGCGAGATCGTCGCCGTCCTGGACGCCGACTTCTGCCCCCGCCCCGACTTCCTGCACCACCTGGTGCCCTACCTCGACAACCCCGAGGTCGGCATCGTGCAGAGCCCGCAGTGCTTCGACACGGACGCCGACATGTCCTGGCTCGAACGCGCCGCGGGAGCCACCCAGGAGATCTTCTACCGCTGGATCCAGCCCTCCCGGGACGCGCAGGACGGCACCGTCTGCTGCGGCACCAACGCCCTCTACCGCCGCGCCGCACTGCGGCGGATCGGCGGCTTCGCCGAGATCGACCACAGCGAGGACCTCTACACCGGCCTCGCCCTCGCCCGCGCCGGATGGGCCACCCGCTACGTCCCCGCGCTGGTCGCCAAGGGCATGTCGCCCACCGGCCTGCCCGCCTTCATCAGCCAGCAGTACCGCTGGTGCCTCGGCTCCCTGGCCCTGGTCCGCGACCCGGACTTCCGCCGGGGGCCGCTGCCGAAGTCCGCCCGGCTCTGCTTCTGGAACGGCATCCTCGGCTACGTCACCAGCGCGGTGAACGTCTTCGCCGTGCCGCTGCCCGCCCTGATCATGCTGTTCTTCCGCCCCGAGGAGATCCAGCCCTGGCAGGTGCTGCCGTTCCTGCCGCCGATCTGGGTCGCCCTGGTGCTGCTGCCCGCGATGTCCCGCACTCGCTGGCGCTTCGAGGTCACCCGGGTCCAACTCCTGGGCGGGCTCTGCCACGTGGTCGCCATCGCGCACGCGCTGCGCCGCCGCTCCGCCGACTGGGTGCCCACCGGCGCCGTCTCCGGCGGCAGCTCGCTCGCCCGCACCGTCGCCCGGATCGGGGTCGGCTGGCTCGGGTTCGTCGTCCTGGCGGGCGCCGCCGGGCTGGTCCGCGCGGCGCTGCTGTACGGCTGGCGGCCGTACTGGGCGCTCGCCGGGCTGCTCGCGCTCACCGCGTACACCATGGTCCCGCTGATCCGGGAGCTGTGGCCGCTGCTGAACGGGGCCAAGGGCGGCAAGGGCGCCGCCGTCGGCGAGGTCGCCGCCCCCGCCCCGGGCCGCTCCGACCTCGGGTTCGAACGGGCCGAGGCCGTCGCCGTCACCGCCGTGCTGCTCCTCTGCGGGCTGCTGGCCTCCGGCTGGGCCGACCCGCTGATCTTCTGATCCACCATCAGTCTCCGGGTGACGCCTGCCTGTTGCCCATCCTCCCCGTTGCCCTTCCTTGCGCGTCGCCCCACCGGCGCGGACACCGCCCGGCCGCCCCATCGGCCCGGCGGGCCCGACCACCGCTGCCAGCCCTGCAAGGAGCACCGCCGTGCCAACGGCCGCACCGTCCTCAGAGCCCACCTCCGTGCCCGTACCGGAGCCGTCTGCCGCACGTCCCACCGAGCCGCCTGCCGTGAGCCTCGCCGAGCCGTCCTCCCCGCCCGTACCGGAACCGCCCGCCGCGCCCGAACTGCTGCCCGGCGTCGTCCGGATGGACCGGGAAGCCGCCGTCCCGCGGCGCGCCGCCGTCACCGAGAACGGGCGGACCGGCCCCCGCACCGCCTTCCGCCCCGACATCGAGGGACTGCGCGGCCTCGCCGTGCTCGCCGTCCTCGCCTTCCACTCCGCCGTCCCCGGGCTGACCGGCGGATTCGTCGGCGTCGACATCTTCTTCGTGGTCTCCGGCTTCCTGATCACCGGCCTGCTCGTCGGCCGCCCGCTCGGCCTGTGGGACTTCGCCGCCCGCCGCGCCCGCCGCATCCTGCCCGCCGCCGCCACCGTGCTGGTCGCCACCGCCGCCGCCGGCGGCGCCCTGCTCGACCCGCTGCGCGCCACCGACCTCGCCCGTGACCTGATCGCCTCGGCCGGCCAGTTCGCCAACTGGCGCTTCGTCGGCCAACAGACCGACTACCTGGCCGCCGAACGCGACCCGAGCCCGCTCCAGCACTTCTGGTCGCTGGGCGTGGAGAACCAGTTCTACCTGCTCTGGGGCGTGCTGCTGCTCGGCCTCGCCCGCTCCCTGCACGGCCGCCGCCGCACCCTGGCGATCACCCTCGCCACCACGGCCGTCGGCGGGGTCTCGCTGGCGCTCTGCCTGCACTGGACGGCCGCCTCCGCGCCGCTCGCCTACTTCTCCACCGGCAGCCGGCTCTGGGAGTTCGCGGCCGGCGCCTGCGCCGCCCTGGCCGGCCCGGCCCTCACCGCCCGTGCCGGACGGCGCCCCGTGGCCTGGTCGCTACGGGCCGCCGGCTGGCTCGGCCTCGCGGCCGTGCTCGCACCGGTCGTCCTGTACGACCGCACCACGCCGTTCCCCGGCACCGCCGCACTGCTGCCCGTCCTCGGCACCGCCGCCGTCCTGCTGGCCGGGCACCGCGCCCCCGGCGCCGCCGACGCCGGCCGACTGCTCGCCACCCGCCCGCTGCGCGCCGCCGGACGGCTCTCCTACGCCTGGTACCTGTGGCACTGGCCGGTGCTGACCATCGCCCAGGCCCGGTACGGCGCGCTGCCCTGGACCACCCTGCTCGCGCTCACCGCCGCCAGCGCACTGCCCGCCTGGCTCACCCTGCGCCTGGTCGAGCAGCCGCTGCGGTACGGCAGCAGCCCGGCGCCCCGGCGCGGGCTCGCGGTCGGCGCCAGCGCCCTGGTCATCCCGCTGATCGCCGCGCTCACCCTCGGCGGCAGCACCGTACGCGCCCTCGGCGACCCGGCCGCCGGGCCCGCCGCGGCCCCGGCCGGAGCCGTCGACGGCCCGGCCCTGCTCGCCCCCGGCACCCAGGTGGTCGGTCTGACGCCCTCGCTGGCCCGGGCCAGGGAGGACTTCCCGCCCGGCAAGGGCTGCGAGATCCCGCTCAACGCCGACAGCAGCCCGCGCTGCCTGTTCGGCGCCGAGGACAGCCCCGACCGGATCGTGCTGCTCGGCGACTCGCACGCCGGACAGTGGATCTCCGCCGGCCTCGCCCTGGCCGAGCAGCGGCACTGGGCCCTGGAGGTCCTGGTCAAGCCCGGCTGCCCGCTGGCCACCCTCACCGTGCGCAACAACGTGCTCGGCCGCACCTTCGAGGAGTGCGACCGCTGGCGCGAGAACACCCTCACCCGGCTGGCCTCCGGGCCCAAGCCCCGCCTGGTCCTGATGGCCGGCCTCAACCGCTACGGCAGCCCGGAGGAGCGCACCGAGGGTTGGACCCGCACCCTGGACCGGCTCACCGCACTCGGCGCCCCGCTCGCCTACCTCGGCGACACCCCGATGCCCGGCAAGGACATCCCGGCCTGCCTGGCCGCCGCCGACGGGCGCCCGGACGCCTGCCCCTTCCCGCGCGACACCGCCTTCGAGCCCGACCCCGTGCTGGACGGCGGGCTCGCCGCCCGGTACGGGGTCCGCACCCTCGACCTCGGCCCGCTGCTCTGCCCCGGCACCGGGCCCTCCTGCCCGGCCGTCCTGGAGGGCGTGGTGCTGTACCGGGACACCGGGCACATCACCGACACCCTGGCGCGGGTGCTGGCGCCCCGGCTGGACAAGGGGCTGCTGGGGGTGCCCGGGGCCCCCGCGGCCCCGGGCGTTCCGGCGGCGCCGGACGTGTCCCCGGCCCCGGGCGTGTCCCCGGCGCCGGGCGTGTCCACGGCCCCGGGGGCGGGGCCGGCTCAGCCGTAGAGACCGCGGCAGATCCTGGCCTGGTCCGAGCCGGTCGGCCAGCGGCCCGCGCGCTCGGCCTGGTCGCAGATCGTGCCCGGGCCGCCGCCCGTGCCCGCCCCGGAACTCGCCTGGGCGGGCGTCCCCGACGGACCCCGGGCCGGCGTGGAGCTGTGCGGGCTGTGCCCCGCTTTGGGGTGGGCGCTGGCCGGGGCGTGCTGGGCGTCAAGCGTCGTCCCGGCCCCGGCGCCGGGTGCGGCGCTGGGCGCGGCCGGCGCCGGGGCACCCGGCCCGCCGACGGGGACCGCCGTGCCCGGGGTGGGCGCCGGCAGGGGGGACGGCGCGGGCTGCGCCGGGGCCGGTGAGACCGGCAGCAGCTGCGCCGTCGGGTCCGCGGCGGACGGCGAGGAGTCCGGCGCCGCCGCCGCGCTGAGCTCGTCGCCCGGCCCGGGGCCGTACATCGCCAGGACGGAGGCCAGCACGGCGCCCGTCCCGACCATCGCCGCCGTCCAGGCCCTGCGTGACAGCCGCCTCGGTGGTGAGGCGGAGGACCACTGCGGTGGCGGTTTCGTCGGAACCGGCGGCGGCTGCCACGCATCCTGCGGCCACTGCCACTGCCCTCCGGTGGGCTGCCCAGTCATGTGCTCGTCCTTCCAGCGGCCCCCCTCGAACGTTTCCGTGCTCAACGAGCGCACCGACGCCGGGACATGACCCGGAAGAGGGGTTTGGACGGGCGTTGATTGCCAGTGCGCCACATGCTGGGGGGCATGGAGACCAACAGCACGTCCGCCCCCCTCGTCGAGGTGGCCGAGTTCCGGACCGACAGCCGCTACCGCCTCGTCCACTTCGAGGGCCACGGCTGGGAGCCGCTCGCACCGGAGGAGTTCGAGCCGCGCGTCCACCAGCTCTTCCCCGACCTCGACCCGCGCGACCCCCAGCGCGTCCACTGGGCCGACCGCCCCTGGGAATGGCCCGCCTGGCACCCCGGCGAGGCCTGAACCGGTGGAGACGGTCGGTTCGGGCGGTCCGGTCCGGGCGGGTCGGGGCGGTCGGCCGGGGCGCGGACGCCCGGGTTCGTTACGCTGAGCGGGTGAGCGTGGATCATGACCGGCGCCGCCTGCCGGGCCGGGCCGTGGACACCTGCCGGCCGGAGGAACCCGGCCGCCTCGTGCCCCGGGACCGCGCCGTCCGGTACGGCCGGCCGGCCGCCGCCGGGCACGCCCTCGGCGTGCGGCGCACCGCCGCCCTGGGGGAGCTCGCGCCCGCCGAGAACGGCCCGCACCCCGAGCCCGCCGCCCGGCTGTCCGTCCACGGCGGCGGACGGCCCGCACCGGACGGGGCGCTGCCGGCCGGTGCCCTGTCGGCCGGTGTCCTGCCGGACGGTGCCGTCCCGGTGCTGCGTCCCGAACAGGTCCGCCGGCCGGGCAGCGTCCCCGCCCTGACCGTCGCCCCTCGCCGGCACCCGACGCCCTGGCCCGAGGCGTGGGCGGCGCTCGTCGTCCACGGCCTGCGCGAGCCGCGGGACCTCTTCGCCGGAGCCGCCGCAGGCGACGCGGTGGCCGTCAGGGAGGCGGCGTGACCGGAGCTGCGGAGCCGGCCGGGCACGCAGGGACCGCCGGGTACGGGGAGGCGGCTGAGCAACTCGCCGTCCAGTACGAGAGCGTGACCTTCGCCGAAGTGCACCGGGCGGTGAGCCACCTGTACCCGGCCCCGCCCGCGACCGTCCTCGACGTCGGCGCCGGCACCGGCCGCGACGCCGCGGCCCTCGCCGCCCTCGGGCACCGGGTGACCGCGGCCGAGCCGACCCCCGAACTCCGCGCCGCCGGAGGGCGGTTGCACGCCGGCTCGGGCGTCCGCTGGGTCGCCGACGAGCTGCCGGTCCTGCCGCTGCTCGTCGCCGAGGGCGGGCGGTACGACCTCGTCCTGCTCACCGCCGTCTGGATGCACCTCGACCCCGCCGAGCGGCCGCCCGCGATGGCCGCCCTCGCCCGCCTCCTGGCCCCGGCCGGCCGCCTCGCACTCACCCTCCGGCACGGCCCCGTCCCACCCGGCCGCCGCATGTTCGACCTCCCGCCCGAGCCCACCGTCGCCCTCGCCGCCGACCACGGCCTGCGCCTCGTCCACCGCTCCGCCCGCCGCGACCTCCACGGGCGGGACGGGGTGCACTGGACGGAGCTGGTCTTCGAGGGGCCGGGGGCGTAGCGGCTCGGGCGGACGGTCCAGGTCGGCGGCGGGCGGACCGCCTGTTCCTCGGTGGGGCCCGGCGCGGCGGCCGCCCCGGACGTCCGCGTGAGCGTGCGGACCTCCGCCGGTACGGGGAGCGGCGGTCGGGCGCCCCTGGGCCGCCGGTCCACGAGGGAGGCGCCCGTCGCCGGGGCGGCGGGTCCTCCGGGGTGCCGCGGGGGACGAACGGTCTGGGGGCTTCTGCGACCGTGTTTCCCGACTCGGGTGTTCTCACCGGCAGTCGGGCCGGCGCGGTCCAGCGGTCCGCGACCGCGTCGGGCGGAGGGGGCAGGGCGGCTCCCTCCGCGAGGGCGGCGGCCACCCGCTCGGCCCGGCCGCCGGGGCAGTGGCCGTGGAGCGCGCCGTGCGGGCCCCGGCGGCGGCGATCCGGGTCTGTTCGCCCTGGGCCCCGTCCGGCGGCCGTGGGCCGGTCCGGATGTTCCCGTCGGCGGCTCCACGGCCCCACGGCTCCACGGCCCCACGCCCCCACGGCCCCTCGTCAGAAGCGGAGTTCGGGCGGGTAGCCGGTCCAGCGCAGCTCCTCCGGCAGGTGGCCCTGGTCGTTCAGCAGCAGCACGGCGGGCGGTCGGCCGGGCGCGTAGCGCAGGACGGTCAGCGCCGCGTTGGCGGCGGTGACGCCGAGCCACCGCCAGGCCGGGGCGTCCAGCGCGTGCCGGACCAGCCAGCCGACCACGAACGCGTGGGTGACGACCAGTTCGTGCCGCGCCTCGCCGCCGGGCACCGGCCCGGTGAACCGCTCGACGGCCCTGTGGGCCAGCGCCGCGCCCTGCTCCCGTGCCGCCGCCGTGGTGGATGCGAGGCGGTCAAGCAGGAACTGGGCGCTGTCCTCCGGGAGTTCGGCCCGATCGGGCAGGTAGGGCACGAAGTCCCCGGCCTCCTCGCGGACTTCCGCCCGTACGCCGGGCAGCTGCGCGGCGACCAGCCGCGCGGTCTCGGCCGCGCGCGGCAGCGGGCCGTGGTGCAGCGCGGTGAGGGGGCGGCCGGCCAGCCGCCGGCCCAGCAGGACGGCCTGCCGGCGGCCGGCGGTGGTGAGGCCGCTGCCGTCGCCCTCGGACTCGGCCTCGCCGTGGCGGGCCAGATAGAGGTAGCGGGTGGCTCGGTCGGTCATGGGCGGGGCCTCCTCGGGCGTGTCTGACAATTCTCGCCGGGTGCGCGGCGAATCGTCAGACACGCCCAAGGGCGGGGGACGGGTGGACGGAACGTCGGGCTCACTCCGCGTGGGCCTCGTCCAGCAGTGCCAGCTCCGGCGCGGACAGGCGCAGCGCCCCGGCGGCGATGTTGGCCTCCAGGTGGGCCAGGTCGCCGGTGCCCGGGATGGCCAGGACGTGCGGGCCGCGGCTCAGCGTCCAGGCCAGCCGCACCTGTGCGGCGCTCACCCCGTGCGCCTCGGCCACCGTCCGGACCTGGGCGGGCTCGGCCTGGCCCGCGCCGCGCTCCCGGCCGGCTCCGGCGATCGCGTAGAAGGGGACGAAGGCGACGCCCTGCTCCCCGCAGATCCGCAGCAGCTCGTCCTGCTCCGGCGTGGCGCCGATGCCGTACGGGTTCTGCACGCAGACCACCGGCGCGATGGTCTGCGCCTCGGCGAGCTGGTGCGGGTGGACGTTGGACAGGCCCAGCTGCCGGATCAGTCCGGCCCGGCGCAACTCGGCCAGCGCGCCGAAGCGTTCGGCGACGGAGTCGGTGCCGACGACGCGCAGGTTGACCAGGTCGAGGTGGTCGCGGCCGAGCTCGCGCAGGTTCTGCTCGACCTGGGCGCGCAGCCGGGCGGGGGTGCGGGCGTGCTCGGCCCAGCTGCCGTCGAGGCTGCGACCGGGGCCGACCTTGGTGGCGATCACCAGGTCGTCGGCGTACGGGGCGAGCGCGCGGTTGATCAGTTCGTTGGCGGAGCGCAGCGGAGAGAAGTAGAAGGCGGCGGTGTCGATGTGGTTGACGCCCAGTTCGACGGCGCGGCGCAGCACCCGCAGCGCCTGCTCGCGGTCACGCGGGACGGCGTGCGGCACGAGCGCGGGGCCGGTCTGCGGCAGGCGCATCGCGCCGAAGCCGATCCGGTGGACGGTGCGGTCGCCGAGCGTCCAGGTGCCGGAGGCGCGGGCGGTGACGGGGGTGTTCACGAGACTGTTCGACGTCATGCCGGTCATGATCGCCAGTGCACTAGCCTGACCGCCAATGATTCGCACATGTCTGAATCCACGGGGGTGGGTGCGCTGGCCGAGCTGCTGTTCACGGCGGGGGACCTGGCGCGGATGCGCTTCGCGGTCTCCCCGATGTGGGAGGTGGGCCCGAGCCTGCGGCTGCTGCGCTCCGGGCTCGCCCATCCCGTCCACCGGCCCTGGGCGGAGCAGGTGCGGCCCCGGCTGGCCGCGCTCGGCCCGTCGTACGCCCTGCTCGCCGAGCTGGTCCGGCCCGCCGGCTACGTGCCGGACTTCCTCAACCCGGCCCCGGAAGGGCCCGCTCCCACGCTGGCGGAGGAGCTGGCGGCGATCCGGTCCACCCCCGCCGAGCAGGTCCGGCGCGACCTCGACCGGCTCCGGGAGGACGGCGGGCCGGGCCCCCGGCTCCGTGCCCTGTACGGCGACCCGGTCGGCGGCCTGGCCCGGCTGACCGAGGCGGTCGAGGCCTACTGGGAGCTCGCGCTCGCCCCGTACTGGGCGCGGATCCGCGCCGTGCTGGACGCGGACGTGCTGCACCGCGCCCGCCAGGCCGCCGAGCACGGGGCGGCCCGGGTCCTGAACGACCTGCACGCCGGACTCCGGTGGACGGAGGACACCCTGCGGCTGCGCCACCGCACGCGCCCGCTGCCGGGCCGGACGGCCGGGGCGGGCCTGCTGCTGGTCCCGTCCGCCTTCACCGGCCCGGCGCTCTACACCCGGCTCGCCCCGCCGGAGCCGCTCCAACTCGCCTACCCCGCACGCGGGACCGGCGGACTGTGGGCTGCCGCCCCGGCGGACCGCACCGGGGCCCTGGCCGCCGTCCTCGGCCGGCCCCGGGCCCGGCTGCTGACGGAGCTGGCGGCCCCGGCGTCCACGAGCGAGCTCGCCCGGCGCACCGGGCTCTCCGCCTCGGCGGTGTCCCAGTACCTGACGGCCCTGCGGGACGCCCGGCTGGTCAGCGCCCACCGCGCCGGGCGGTCGGTGCTGTACGCGAGGACGGTCTCGGCGGAGGCGCTGCTGGCGCCGTTCGCGCAGGGGTGAGCCGGGCGGCCCGTCCGTCCACCGTCGCCTCGGCCCCCGCGCGCCCGCGGCCCGCCCGGTCGGAACGCCGCGTGGTCGGCGCCGGGCACCGCCGGTTAGGCTGCCGGGCATGGCGGGTGTGGAGGGCACGGATGGTGTGGAGGGCGGGGCGAAGGGGAGCCCGCCGTACGAGCGGACGGCGGAGGAGCGGGTCCGCGAGCGCTTCGGCGGGGCCGTGGAACCGCAGGGCGCGCTGACGGCCTTCGACGGGCGCCTCGTCGTCGACCCGGACACCCGGGTGGTCACCCTGGACGGCCGTCCGGTGCAGCTGACCCGCGCCGACGTCAGGCTGCTGCGCGGCCTGGTCGACCTCGGCGAGGGCGTGCACGATCCGCAGGAGATCCTGTGGAAGGTCTACCGGGCGGCCCTCCACCCGCACGAGCTCGGGTACCCGATGACGCTGCTGAGGGCGAAGCTCGGCGAGCCCACCTGGATCGTGCGGACCGCTCAGGGCTACGGCCTGCGCCCCCCGGAGCCGCCGGCCGCCGCGGGAGGCTGAGGCCCTCGCCCGGCCGCCGCGGCTACGGCTGCGTGCCACCCCGTACCCGGGAGGCGATGCCCGCATACTGACGGCATGACGGATGCGGAGGGCGGCCGCCGGGCCCCGGACCGGCGCGGGGTGCTGCGGGCCGGTGCGGCGGGTACGGCGGCGCTGGTGCTCGGGGCGGCGGGCTGCACGGGCGGCGGCAGGCCGCGGACGGCGCCCGGCAGCCCCGCCACGACTCCGCCCGGAACGCCCACCCCCACGCCGACACCCACGCCGACACCCGTCCCCACGCCGACACCCGTCCCCACGCCGACGCCGCTGCCCCGCCCGCCCCTCTGGCAGCCCGGCCCCGGCGAGATCCAGCCCGAGGTCAAGCGCCGCGCCGTGGAACTGGTCGCCGCGCTCGGCGCCTGGCCGCCCGGCGGGCAGGGCGCCGAGGCGGCCCGGGCCCGGGTGGCGGCGCTCGGCCTGCCGCCCGCGCTGGCCGACCGGGCGGGCCCGCTGGCCCCGGCGGCGGCCGAGGCGAGCCTGGAGGTGGTGGTCGCCCAGTACGGCGGCATCCTCGCCGACTCGGCGAGCGTGCTGGTGGTCTGCCGGCAGTGGACCCGCGGCCCGGACGGCTCGGTGGTCGAGGGCGGCACCACGGTGGACGTCCGGCTCGCCCGGGCCGAACCCCGCTGGACCGTCACCGACCTCCTCCCGGGCGCCGCGGGCCCGGCCGCCGCCCCGTCCCCCGCGGTGGCCCGGGTGCTGGCGGAGCCCCGGATCGAGCTGCCGCCCGAGGCCGCCGCGGACCTGCGCGCCGGCACGGTGCACGACAGCGTGGCGGAGGCGATGCTGCGGCTGGCCGGCCCGTACACCCTCTCGGTGAGCGTGGTGCGGACCGGCCACCCGCTGGACGTCTTCGGCACGACCCGGCCCAGCGACCATCCGCTGGGCCGGGCCTTCGACGTCTGGCGGATCGACGGGCTGGCCGTGGTCGATCCCGGCACGTCCCGGCAGCTCGTCGAGTCCTTCATGCGGGACGCGGCCGCCGCCGGCTCGTACAACGTGGGCGGTCCGGTGGCGATCCCGGGCGTCGGCAACCGGTTCTTCACCGACGACACCCACCACGACCACTGCCACGTCGGGTTCGATTACTAGCCGGCCCCGCGGCCGCCCGGCCGGCCGGCGTCAGCTGACGTTGACCGCGCTCCAGGCCGCCGCGACCGCGTTGTACTCGGTGCTGCCGGCGCCGTAGAGGTCGCGGGCCGCGTTCAGGGAGGCGGTGCGGGCGCCCTTGTAGGTGGTGGTGGAGGTCATGTAGACGGTCAGCGCGCGGTACCAGATCTTGGCGACCTTGGTGTTGCCGATGCCGGCCACCGTCGAGTTGTTGCAGGTCGGGCTGGTGTAGGCGACGCCGTTGACGGTCTTGCTGCCGCTGCCCTCGCTGGCCAGGTAGAACCAGTGGTTGCCGACGCCGGAGGAGTAGTGCACGTCGAGCTTGCCGACGGTGCTGCTCCAGCAGTCGGCCGAGCGGCCGTCCAGCGAGGGCTTGTCGAAGCGGCGCAGCCACGGCGGGGTGGACTGGTCGCTGAACAGGTAGTCGCCCTTGTCGACGCTGTTGTTGGCGTACCACTCGACCATGGTGCCGAAGATGTCGCTGGTGGACTCGTTGAGGCCGCCGGACTCGCCGCTGTAGCGCAGGTTGGCGGTGGCGCTGGTGACGCCGTGGGTCATCTCGTGGCCCATGGTGTCGAGGTCCACCTGCTCCGGGTCGGTGGTGCCGTCGCCGTCGCCGGTCATCATGCAGAAGCAGCTGTCGGACCACTGGGCGTTGTCCCAGTTGGTGCCGACGTGGACGAAGACCGTGGCGCCCTTGCCGTCGTTCTTGATGCCGCTGCGGCCGTGGACGTTCTTGTAGTAGTCGTACGTCCAGGCGGTGTTGGCGTGGGCGTCGACGGCGGCGGTGGCGCGGTTGGTGGAGAACTTCTGCCCGTCGCCCCACACGTTGGTGGTGCTGGTGAACGGGGTTCCGGAGGTGGCCTTGAGCGAGCTCGCGGAGAGGTTGTTGGCGTCCTTGGTGACGTGGCCGCGGACCGGGTCGGTCAGGGTGTAGCCGCCGGAGGTCGCGGTGGTGTCGATGGTGACGGTGCCGGTGT
Source organism: Kitasatospora sp. NPDC018619 (assembly GCF_044391605.1). Classification (NCBI taxonomy): domain Bacteria; kingdom Bacillati; phylum Actinomycetota; class Actinomycetes; order Kitasatosporales; family Streptomycetaceae; genus Kitasatospora; species Kitasatospora sp. NPDC018619. The sequence goes on along the minus strand of NZ_JBISAI010000009.1, from coordinate 280,157 downwards.
ACTCGGAGTTCCCGGTCCCGGCCGCCTGGTGCTCGGCGTCGTAGGACTCGATCTGCTCGCCGGTGGTGGCGTCGGTCACGACCACCTTGCCGGCCGGCTGGCCGTGCTCGCCGGTGCCCTCGACGGTGGTGCGCCAGGCCAGCCGGGGGGTGCCGTCGGCGGCCCAGACGACCAGCTCGGGGGTGCTGACGGCGTCCCGGACGCCCGGGGCGGCGGCCAGCGCCTCGGCCGCGCCGGACTGCGCGCCGACCTTCGGGACGGTCGACTTCACGGCGGGGTCGTGGGCGGCCGCGCGGGAGGAGTCCTTGAGCCGGCCCTTGGCGTCTTGGTGGACGACGAGGTCGCCGCCGACGACCGGCAGGCCCTGGAAGGTCCGGTCGAAGCGGACGTGGGTGCTGCCGTCGGCGTCGACCACGACGTCCCTGGGCACGAGGTCCTGGCCGGTGCCGAAGCCGAACGCCCCGGCGTTGTGGGCGACGTTGGCGCGGGCCTGGGATATCGCGGCCTCGCGCGTGCCGGGGGCGGCGGAGGCGGTGGCGGCCGGCACGGTGGCGCCCGCGAGGGCGGCGACGACCGCGACGGCCGCGGCCATGCGGGCACGGCGGGAGGAGGACGTGGGGATCACTCTGACTCCAGTGGGGGTAGCTGTGCAGGGAAAGGAGCTGGGTCAGAGATTGACGGGGGTCAGTCAGGTCGAGCTAGAGGAAAGGTCATAACTTTGCCAAGTCGTGTCCTTGGTCGATAAAAAATGATCGAAAGTTAACAAGCGCTCCACAGTGCCGTCGTGACGGTCTGCTGGCTCCGCAGGTCGGCGGCCCGGGCCGCCGACTCGCTCCGGACTGCCGATCGCCCCGCAGGACGGGCATCCGGCGCGTCCACCCCTCGGACGGCCGGGCCGGCGGCCGGGCGACGGTTGTACTCTGCACGCGGACGGACGGCGCCGGCCCGCCCGGTGCGGCGCCCTGCCCGCACCCTGCCCGGCACCGCGATCGGAGTCCCGTGAACGCACCCGCCCCCGCCGTCGACGGGCCCCTGCTGCGCACCCGGGACGTGGACGTCGTGCGCGACGGCCGGCACCTGCTGCGCGGGATCAGCCTGGAGATCCTCCCCGGCCAGCACTGGGCGCTGCTCGGCCCCAACGGCGCGGGCAAGTCGACCCTGCTCGCCCTGCTCGGCGCGGTCTCCCACCCCACCCGCGGCGAGGTGGACGTGCTCGGCCGCCGCCTCGGCCGGGTGGACATCCGCGAGCTGCGCGCCCACCTCGGGCACGTCAACCCGCGGCACCCGCTGCGCTCGCCGCTGTCCGTGCGCGAGGTGGTGCTCACGGGGCACACCAACACGATCGAGCCGGAGTTCCACCGCAAGCCGGCCCCGGAGGCGCTGGAGCGGGCCGAGCGGCTGATCGACACCCTCGGCATGCGGGCGATGGCCGAGGCGCCGTGGACCACGCTGTCGCAGGGCGAGCGCGGCCGGGCCCTGATCGCCCGCGCGCTGATGCCCAGCCCGCGGCTGCTGCTGCTCGACGAGCCCGCCACCGGGCTCGACCTGACCGCCCGGGAGCTGCTGCTGGACAGCCTCGACCTGCTGCGGCACCAGCACCCGGAGCTGGCCAGCGTGCTGGTCACCCACCACCTGGAGGAGCTGCCGGAGAGCACCACCCACGCCCTGCTGCTGCGCGGCGGCGAGTGCGTCGCGGCCGGGCCGGTGGACGCGGTGATGACCACGGAGCTGGTCAGCGAGACCTTCGGCCACCCGATCCGGATCAGTCGGCACGAGGGCCGCTGGACGGCGCGGGCGGCGGCCCGCCGGGCACCGGGACGGTAACGGTCCGGGGGTGGGTGTAGACGAAAAATCGTCTTTACGTAAGGTATGCCTTAGCTAATGATGGTCGGCTGACCCCGGTCGACCGCACTGCCACGGCACACCCATGCCCTTTTCCGTTGGAGCCCGCATGTCCGCCCGCCGCCGTTCCACCGCAGCCGCGCTGCTCACCCTCGCCGTCGCGACCGCGACCCTGGCCGGCTGCGCGTCCAAGAAGGACGACAAGGCGAGCGGCGACGCGGTCAGGGTGAACGCGACCGACACCGCCTGCGAGGTCTCCAGGACCACCTTCCCGGCCGGGCACGTGGTGCTGGACATCAGCAACAAGGGCTCCAAGACCACCGAGGTCTACGTCTACGGCGACGGCGACAAGATCGTCACCGAGCGCGAGAACATCGGCCCCGGCACCAAGGCCAGCATCAACGCCGAGATCAAGGCCGGCTCGTACGAGATCGCCTGCAAGCCCGGCATGGTCGGCAACGGCATCCGCCAGAAGATCACCGTCACCGGCGGGGACGGCAGCACCGCGCCGGCCGACCCGCGCCTGGCCGCAGCCGTCGACGCCTACCGGGCGTACGCCCAGGAGCAGGCCGACGCCACCGTCCCGGCCGTCGAGGCCTTCGCCGCCGCGATCAAGGCGGACGACCTGGAGAAGGCCAAGTCGCTGTACGCGCCCTCGCGCACCGGGTGGGAGCGCACCGAGCCGGTCGCCGAGAGCTTCGGCGACGTCGACCCGAAGACCGACACCCGAGAGGACAAGCTGGAGCCCGGCCAGGCCTGGACCGGCTGGCACAAGCTGGAGAAGTCGCTCTGGGTCGACGCGAAGACCGGCGACGACGAGAAGAAGCTCGCCGACCAGCTCGTCGCCGACCTCAAGGACTGGCAGAAGAAGATCCCCGAGGCCGAGATCACCGCGACCAGCATGGCCAACGGCGCCAAGGAGCTGCTGGACGAGGTCGCCACCAACAAGATCACCGGCGAGGAGGACCGCTACAGCCACACCGACCTGGCCGACTTCCAGGCCAACGTCGAGGGTGCGCAGAAGGCCTACGAGCTGCTGAAGCCGGTCGCCTCCGAGAAGGATCCGGAGCTGGCGAAGACGCTGGACTCCGAGTTCGCCGCCATCAACGCCCTGCTGGCCAGGTACAAGCAGGCCGACGGTACCTTCACCCCCTACGACAAGGTCTCCGAGGCCGAGCGCAAGGCCTTCTCCGACGCGGTCAACTCGCTGGGCGAGCCGCTGTCGAAGCTGGCCGCCGCCGTGGTCGTCAAGTAGCCGGCCACCCGCACCGCAGTACCCCCCACCGACGCCGTGGCGGCCCGTGATCCGGGCCCCACGGCCGCCGTGGGTCAGCGCAGAACCCGTACAGGAGAAGGGCCCGCCCGCCGATGGACGCGGAGAACGAGCAGCAGAACGGGACGCCGGCCGCCGCCGGCGCCACCGCGACCAGGGGCGCGGTCAGCCGCCGCGCCGTCATCGGCTGGGCGGGCGCGGGCGTCGCGCTCGGTGCCGCCGCCGTCGGCTCGGTGGCCGCGGCCACCCGGCAGGACGACGCCGCCCCGGCCGCCGCCCAGGTCGGTGCCGAGGTGCCGTTCTACGGCGAGCACCAGGCGGGCATCTCCACCCCGGTCCAGGACCGGCTGCACTTCGCCGCCTTCGACGTCTCCGAGAAGGCGACCCGGGAGTCCCTGGTCAAGCTCCTCAAGGAGTGGACCAGGGCGGCCGCCGCGATGACCGGCGGCCGCGAGGTCGGCACCGGCGCGGTGCCCGGTTCGCCGGAGGCGCCGCCGGACGACACCGGCGAGGCCCTCGGCCTGCCCGCGTCGCGGCTCACCCTGACCATCGGCTTCGGCCCCAGCCTGTTCGAGAAGGACGGCGTCGACCGCTTCGGCCTCCTGGCCAAGCGCCCCGAGGCCCTGATCGACCTGCCGAACTTCAAGGGCGACAAGCTCGACCCGGCCCGCAGCGGCGGCGACCTCTGCGTCCAGGCCTGCGCGGACGACCCGCAGGTCGCCGTGCACGCGATCCGCAACCTGGCCCGGATCGGCATGGGCACCGTCAACATCCGCTGGTCCCAGCTCGGTTTCGGCAAGACCTCCTCGACCACCCCGGACGAGCAGACCCCGCGCAACCTGATGGGGTTCAAGGACGGCACCCACAACATCGCCGGCACCGACGCCGCCAGGCTCGCCGACCACGTCTGGGCCGCCCCCGGGGACGGCCCCGAGTGGATGACCGGCGGCTCCTACCTGGTCGCCCGGCGGATCCGGATGCACATCGAGACCTGGGACCGCGCCTCGCTGAAGGACCAGGAGGACACCTTCGGCCGCACCAAGGGCGAGGGCGCCCCGTACGGCAAGGCCAGGGAGCACGACGCGCCGGACCTCGCGGCGATGCCCGCGACCTCGCACGTCGCCCTCGCCCACCCGGACGCCAACGGCGGCCTGATGATCCTGCGCCGCGGCTTCTCCTTCACCGACGGCACCGACGGCCTCGGCCGGCTGGACGCGGGGCTGTTCTTCCTCGCCTACCAGCGCGACACCCGCAAGGCCTTCGTCCCGCTCCAGCAGAAGCTCGCGGCGAGCGACAAGCTCAACGAGTACATCCAGCACGTCGGCTCCGCGCACTTCGCCTGCCCGGCGGGCGTGCGCAAGCCGGGGGAGTGGTGGGGCCAGGCCCTCTTCGGCTGAGCCCGCCCCGCACCCCCTACCGTCCCGATCCCCCCAGGAGCCCGCGTGTTCGGCAACTACCTGATCGGCCTGCGCGAAGGCCTCGAAGCCAGCCTGGTCGTCTGCATCCTGATCGCCTACCTCGTCAAGACCGGCCGCAAGGACCGGCTGGCGCCGGTGTGGACCGGCGTCGCCGCGGCCGTGGTGCTCTCCATGGCCTTCGGCGCGGCGCTCCAGTTCGGCTCCTCGCAGCTCACCTTCGAGGCGCAGGAGGCGCTCGGCGGCTCGCTGTCGATCATCTCGGTCGGCCTGGTGACCTGGATGGTGTTCTGGATGCGGCGCACCGCCCGGCACCTGAAGGCCGAACTGCACGGCAAGCTGGACGCGGCGGTCGCGATGGGCACCGCCGCGCTGGTGGTCACCTCCTTCCTGGCCGTCGGCCGCGAGGGCCTGGAGACGTCGCTGTTCATCTGGACCGCCGTCCAGGCCACCGGGGACGGCTGGAACCCGCTGATCGGCGCGATGCTCGGCCTGCTCACCTCGGTGGTGCTCGGCTGGCTGTTCTACCGCGGCGCGCTCAGGATCAACCTGGCCCGGTTCTTCACCTGGACCGGCGCGATGCTGGTCGTGGTCGCGGCCGGCGTCCTCGCCTACGGCGTGCACGACCTCCAGGAGGCCGGCTGGCTGCCGGGCCTGCACAGCACGGCCTTCGACATCTCCAGCACCATCCCCAAGGACAGCTGGTACGGCACCCTCCTGAAGGGCGTGTTCAACTTCCAGCCGGACCCGACGGTGCTCCAGCTGGTGGTCTGGCTGCTCTACCTGGTCCCGACCCTGGCCGTGTTCTTCAACGTCCTCGGCGGCGGCCGCAAGAGCGGCAAGCCGGCCCGGCCGGTGGCCGCGAAGCCGGCCGGCTGAGCAGCCCGTTCCACCCGTCACCGCCCCGTCCGGCCTGCGCCGGGCGGGGCGGTTTCGTACCAATGGCGCCAGTTCCGGCCAGTCTTGACTGAAAATAGTCAGGAAACCAACAAAAACGGTCAGCTCTGACAAACTGCAACCTCAGTGGAACCGTTGCGCCACGGCTTTCGTACTAAGAGTGACCGCACCATGCCATGACTCACCCTTGGGGGGACCATGACCGTTCGCAAGCCTGTCAGGTTAGTCGCCGCCGGTGTCGCCGCCCTCGCGGCGACGGTCCTGCTGACGGCGTGCGACGACGTGAAGTACACGGACGACAAGCCGGGGGACCCGAAGGCGAGCGCCGCCGGGGCCACCGTCCCGGGCGACCCGATGGCCGGCCAGGCGGCCGGATCGCGGTGCAAGGGCGACGACATCGCGGCCACCGTGCAGCTCAAGGGCCCGGGCTCGGCCCTGTTGACGATCAAGAACAAGAGCGACCACAACTGCACCCTGTACGGGTACCCGGGCTTCGCCGGGCTGAAGGCCGACAACAGCCCCGAGGCGCTGGACGCCAGGACCGACGCGCACCCGGGGCCGGCCGTGCTGGTCACCCTGAAGCCCGGCAAGTCCGGTTACGCGGGCCTCAAGTGGAGCGCTTGCGACAAGGCGGACGCGAGCTGCCACGTGCTCGCCGGGCTCCAGGTCACCGCGCCGGACGAGACCAAGGCGGTCACCGCCGAGGTGCTCGGCACCGACGGCAAGCCGGTGGCCCAGCTGCTCGTCTCGGCCGCCGGGCTGACCACCGGCACCCTCCAGCCGAACAACGAGAAGGTCCTGTTCAACTGAGGCCGTCCTGCTGACGCCCGGGTGCCGACGACACGACGGAGCCCCCGGCGGCGGTTCCACGCGAACCGCCCCCGGGGGCTCCGGTGGTGCCGGGCGGGCCGGCTACTGGCTCTTGATCGAGTCCAGGATGTCCAGCCTGGACGCCCGGTAGGCCGGCCAGAGCGCGGCCAGCAGGCCGATCACGGCGGCCGCGACGAGGAACCCGGCGATCTGCGCCGGCGGCACCACGGTGGTGATGCCCTTGAGGTTGTCCGCCATCGTGCGCACGGCCGCCCAGGCGACCAGGATGCCGAGGCCGACACCCACCAGCCCGCCGAACAGGGCGATCAGCAGCGACTCCAGCCGGACCATCCGGCGGATGCCCAGCCGGTCCAGGCCGATCGCGCGCAGCATGCCGATCTCCCGGCGGCGCTCGAAGACCGACATCGCCATGGTGTTGACCACGCCGAGCACCGCGATGACCACGGACATCCCGAGCAGCCCGTACATCATGTTCAGGACGCTGGTGATCATCTCGCGGTTCTCCGCCCTGATCTCCTTCTGGCCCTTGACCGCGATCAGCGGGTTGCCGCCGGTCGCGTCGCGCAGCGCCTGCTTGAGCTCCTCGGTCGGGCCGTTGACGCCCTTGACCAGGACCGACTCCGGACCGGAGCCGGGCTTGGCGTGCGGGCCGACCACGGACTCGGGCGCGATGACGCCGGCCAGCGCGGTGTCGGCCTCCAGGATGCCGCCGATGGTCAGCGTGCCCTTGGCGCCGTCCGGGTAGGTGACGGCGAGGGTGTCGCCGAGCTTGTAGCCGCCGTGCTCGGCGCGGCCCGAACTCACCAGCAGCTTGCCCTGCTTGAGGGCGTCGGCGGAGCCCTCCCGGACGCTGACGGTGGCCAGCTGGTCGATGGTCGCGGCGTCCACCGCGGTGATCGCCTCGCTGTCCTCCTGCTCCTGGCCGATGCCGACCCTGACGGTGCGCTGGGCGCTCATCACGCTGACGCCGGGGGCCTTGGCGATCTGGGCGGCGACCTCGGGGGAGAGGTTCGAGTAGTTCTGCATCGCGACCGTGTAGTCGGCCTTGACGTTGCTCGCGGTGAGCCTGTCCACGGCGTGGTTCACCGAGGCGCCGATCACGGTCAGCGAGGTGATCAGGGTGACGCCGATGGTCAGCGCCGAGGCGGTGGCGGCGGTGCGGCGGGGGTTGCGGACGGCGTTCTCCCGGGCCAGCTTGCCCGGCGTGCCGTACACGGCGCGCAGCACCGGGGCGAGCAGGGCGATCAGCGGCCGGGACAGCAGCGGGGTCAGCACGAACACGCCGATCAGCAGGGCGCCCGCGCCGAGGCCGACCAGCTTGACCTCCTTGCCGGCCACGCCGGCCACCAGCGCGGCGCCACCGGCGGCGGAGAACAGCAGGCCGATCGTGTTGCGGACCACCAGGCTCTTGTGGGTGGCGGGCTGCTCGACCGAGCTCATCGCCGCCACCGGCGCGATCCGGGAGGCCCGGCGGGCGGGCAGCCAGGCGGCCAGCACCGTCACCAGCACGCCGGTCGCGAGCGCGGCGACCACCGCGGTGGGGGCGACGACCAGCGGGCCGTCCGGCAGGTTGGCCTCCATCGGGCCGTTGAGGACCGCCTTGAGCCCGGCGGCGATGCCGATGCCGGCCAGCAGACCGGTCACCGAGGCGGTCAGGCCGACCAGCAGCGCCTCGATCAGCACCGAGCGGGTGATCTGGCGGCGGGTGGCGCCGACGGCGCGGAGCAGGGCCAGCTCCTTGGTGCGCTGGGCGACCAGCATGGTGAAGGTGTTGGCGATGATGAAGACCCCGACGAACAGCGCGATGCCGGCGAAGCCCAGCAGGGCGGTGCTCAGCGCCGTGGTGCCCTGCCTGATCATCCGGTCCTGCTCGTCGGCGAGCTCGCGGCCGGTCTTCGCCTCGATGGTGTCGCCCTGCGGGACGGTCTGCCGCACGGCGGCGAGCAGCGCCGCGTCGTCGGTGCCGGGTCGGGCCCTGACGTCCAGTTCGGCGAAGCGGCCCGGGGTCAGGTAGAGCCGCTGGGCGGTGGCGGTGTCGAAGGCGGCCAGCGAGCCGCCGGCCACCACCCGCGGGTCGTTGGTGTGCACGGTGCCGGTGAGCGTGAGCTGCATCACCGGGCCGTTGACCGCGACCCGGACGGTGTCGCCGACCTTGAAGCCGCCCTTGTCGGCCGTCCTGGCGTCCAGCACGATCTCGGTGGCGTCCTTCGGGCCGCGGCCCTCGACCAGCGGGTAGCGCGGGTCGGTGCCGTCGGCGCCCGGCACGTAGTTGGTGCCGGTGGTGGAGAAGCCGTTGCCGATCAGCGCGCCCTTGCGGTCGGCGATGCCGGCGAAGCCGCTGACGACGCCGCGGACCTCGGCGGCGCCGGGCAGCGCGGCGATCTTGGCCCGGGTCTCCTCGGTGAGGGTGGGGCTGCCGACGGGCCGGTCGTCCTCGTCGCGGCTGAGGTTGCCGGCCTCGCGGTCGCTGACCGTGACGGCGATGTCGGTGTAGCTCTTGGAGTTCTGGGTCCTGAGCGCGTTGCCGACGGTGTCGGAGAAGACCAGCGTGCCGGACACGAAGGCGGTGCCGAGCATGACGGCCAGTACCGTCATCAGCAGCCGGCCCTTGTGGGCGAGCACATTGCGCAGTGCGGTGCGGAACATGGGGGAGCGTCAGTCCTGGGGGTACTCGGGGACGGGTGTCGTTTCCGGGGCCGGTCTCAGCTGGTGCGGCCCTTGGCGTCGAAGCGGCGCATGCGGTCCAGGACGGTGTCGGCGGTGGGCTGGTGGAGCTCGTCGACGATGCGGCCGTCGGCGAGGAAGACGACGCGGTCGGCGTAGGAGGCGGCGACCGGGTCGTGGGTGACCATGACGACGGTCTGGCCGAGCTCGCGTACGGAGTTGCGCAGGAAGGAGAGGATCTCGGCGCCGGAGCGGGAGTCGAGGTTGCCGGTGGGCTCGTCGGCGAAGATGATGTCGGGCTTGCCGGCCAGGGCGCGGGCGCAGGCGACGCGCTGCTGCTGGCCGCCGGAGAGCTGGGAGGGGCGGTGGCTGAGGCGGCCGGAGAGGCCGACGGTGTCCACGACGCGGTCGAGCCAGGCCTGGTCGACCTTGCGGCCGGCGATGTCCATGGGCAGGGTGATGTTCTCCAGCGCGGTGAGCGTGGGGAGCAGGTTGAAGGCCTGGAAGACGAAGCCGATGTGGTCCCGGCGCAGCTGGGTGAGCTGCTTGTCCTTGAGGCCGACGAGCTCGGTGTCGCCGATGGTGGAGGAGCCGGAGGTGACGGTGTCGAGGCCGGCCATGCAGTGCATGAGGGTCGACTTGCCGGAGCCGGAGGGGCCCATGATCGCGGTGAACTCGCCCTGGGGGAAGACCACGCTGACGTTGTCGAGGGCGACGACGCGGGTCTCCCCCTCCCCGTAGACCTTGTTCAGGCCGGTGGCTCGGGCGGCCGCCAGGCCGGTGCGGACGGCGGTAGGAGGGAAGGTCACGTGGGCTCCTGGAACGGATCGACGGAATGTTCGGCTCCGTTACATCATCCCAAGCTGTTCGAACGCGATGCGTATGCCACACGGACGGTCGGCCCCCGCCGACCCGGTGGGGCGGCGGGGTCGCCCTCCTCCTCAGGTATGACGCGGCCCCTGAGGAGGAGGGCCCGGGTGTGTCGGCCGGGGCCGCTCGCGCCCGGGCCGCTCGGGTCGGGGCCGCGCCTACTCGACCGCCACGCCGAAGGCCGTCGCCAGCCCGGCCAGCCCGTCGGTCACCGCCCGCCCGGACGGGCTGAACTCCCAGCCGCCGCCCGCCCGGCGGAACGCCCCGAGCAGCATCGCGCTGTCCGGCACCCCGCCGGTCGGGCCCGCCCAGGCGTCCGGGCCGCTCGCGCCCGGCCCGTACACGGCGGCGAGGGACAGCCCGTGCACGTAGCCGAGCGGCAGCGCCGGGGGCTCCTCCTCCTCGGTGGAGACGGCGACCACCACCTCCGCCACGGCGGGCGGCAGCCGGTGCAGGTCCAGCGCCAGCCGGGCCGCCCGGGTCGGCTCGCCCGGCACCGAGCGGGTGGGCTGGAGCCGGACGGCGCCGTCCGGCTCCTGCGGGTTGTTGAAGAAGACGAAGTGCTCGTCGCTCAGCACCCGGCCCCCGGCGGCGCACAGGAAGGCGGTGACGTCCAGCTCCACCGCGTCCCCGCCGGCCGTCCGGCTCCGCCTCCCGGCCGTGCCGCCGACCGCGCCCGCCACAATAGAGCGTGGACGCCCCGCCGGGCCAAACGCCGGTGACCTGCGGGGTTTTCGGGTGCGGTGGCGGCCGGGGAGGGCGCCGCGACGGCGTCGGGGGAGCGGGCTCAGGACCGGCTCTGCGAGGCGGCGTGGTCGTCGCGGGCCCGCTGCTGGGCCGGTGCGCCGTTGCCGCCCCGGGAGCCGGCGGCCCCCAGGCCCTTGCCGCGCCGGCGGTTCTGCCGCCGGACGGCGGTGGCCGGCCCGAGGCCGTGCGCCGCGGCGAGCAGCGCGGGCGCTCCGGCCGCCGTGCCTCCGATCCTGCGGCCCGGGCCTTTCCCGGCGACGTCCCCGCGCTGTTCCCGCGCTGTTCCCGCGCTGTTCCCATGCTGTCGCCCGGTGACGGCGCCGACCGGTCCGGCTGTCCGGGCGCTCCGGTAGCCTCGGCGGTTCGGAGACAGGGGTGAGACGGGTGAACGTGGCGAGCGGGTGGATGTCGACCGGCCTCCAGTGGCGGGACGGGCGGGCCGTGTTGAGCGCCGTGCGCGGGGCCCACGTGCACGAGCGCGCGGTGGCGCCCGGCACGGAGGTCGGCTGGCTGCTGGGCGGCCCGCGGCGCTGCGTCGGGGCCTGGCTGGCCGGGGCGACGGAGCGCACGCCCTGCCCGCACCACGCGGTGGTCGACCCGGACGGCGGTGCGACGCAGTGCCCGGCCTGCCAGAGCGTGGACCGCGGCCTCGCCCTCGCCCGGGACCAGATCCTCGACGACGGCCGCACCTACCTGCTCTACCTCGCCTGGTTCGGCGAGGGCCTGCTCAAGGTCGGCCTGACCGCCGAGCAGCGCGGGGACAGCCGGCTGCTCGAACAGGGCGCGCTGGCCTACGCGTTCACCGCCCGCGGCGCCCTGCCGGCCGTCCGGCGCGCCGAACTCACCGTCGCCGCCTCGGGCCTGGCCCGCGAGCGGTACAAGGCCCGGCTCAAGGCCGAGCACTGGTGGTCGCACGGCGACGCGCCCCACCGCCGTACCGTGCTCGGCGAGGCCCGCGCCCGGGCGCACCGGCTGCTGGACGGCCACGCCGTGGAGCTGCTCGCGGACCGCCCGGTGGTCGACCACGTCGAGCGCTACGGCCTGGCCGGCGGCGCCCCGCCGGTGTACCGGGAGATCGCCGCCCTGGCCGACGGCGCGGTCCTCGCGGGCCGGCTCCGCCCGCCGGTGGGGCGGCACCTCTTCCTGGACCAGGCGGACGGCTCCGACCCGCTGCTGCTGGACACCCGGCTGCTGACCGGCTGGACGCTCAGCCCGGTGGCCGGCCGCGGCTGCGCGGGCCTGACCCTCCGGGAGCGGGTGCGTCCGCCGGAGCCGGACACCCAGGAGGCGCTGTTCTGAGGCCGGGCGGCCCCTGCCGCCACGGCCGCGGGCCGGGCCGGGCCGGGCCAAGCGACGCTCCGTCAGCCGAGCTTGCCGCGGACCCCGCCCGGCCCCGAGCGGGCCCGCCGGGACAGCGGCGGCCGGGACGGGCGGACGCCGCCGCGCGCCTGGGCGGCGGGCTCGGCGGCCTCCGCGAGGCGCCCGGCCAGCGCGGCCCGGGCGGCGGCCAGCGCGACCCGGGCGAGCAGCGGGTCCTCCCGGACGCCGGCCGCGCGCTTGGCGCTCTGGCAGGCGGCGCACCAGACCGGTGAGGCCGGCCCGTCGGGGTACACCATGTCCTCGGGCGGCAGGTAGTGCCCACCGCACTCGACGCACTCGAAGACGAACCTCATCCGACGATCACCGTCCCGGATCCGTGGCACCGACCGCACGGCGACCAGAAGGTGTGGACGCTGGGCACCATGCTTCCTTCCTCGTCCAGTTCGACCGTGGCCTCGGTCTTCTGGGTCCCCCCGGACCCGCCGCAGCCGGAGCAGGACTGAACCTCGGGCATATGCCGTCCTTCCGTAGCGGAGCACCACCGTAGCGCGATTCTCCGTCAGGAAGCACCGCCCCGGGCGATCCGCCACCCGTACGGGTAGCGCCGGGCCGCCCCGGGACGCGCGTCGGCCCCCTCGCCCGAGCACCGGGGCGAGGGGGCCGACCGTACGGGGGAGTCAGCCGCGGGCGGCCCGCAGGAACTCCCGGTTCATCGCCGCGATGCTGGGCAGCGGGATGCCCTTGGGGCAGGCCGTGGCGCACTCGCCGGTGTTGGTGCAGCCGCCGAAGCCCTCGGCGTCCATCGCGGAGACCATGTTCCGCACCCGGGCGGCCCGTTCCGGCGCGCCCTGCGGCAGCACGTTGAGGTGCACGACCTTGGCGGAGGTGAAGAGCATCGCCGAGCCGTTCGGGCAGGCCGCCACGCAGGCGCCGCAGCCGATGCACTCGGCGTGCTCGAAGGCGGTGTCGGCGGCCTCCTTGGGGACGGGCGTGGCGTGCGCCTCGGGCGCGCTGCCGGTGGGGGCGGTGATGTAGCCGCCGGAGCCGATGATCCGGTCGAAGGCCGAGCGGTCCACCACCAGGTCCTTGACCACCGGGAAGGCCGCCGCCCGCCAGGGCTCGACGTCGATGGTGTCGCCGTCCCGGAAGTGCCGCATGTGCAGCTGGCAGGTGGTGGTGCGCTCGGGGCCGTGCGCCTGGCCGTTGATGACCATGCCGCAGGCGCCGCAGATGCCCTCGCGGCAGTCGTGGTCGAAGGCCACCGGCTGGTCGCCGCGGGTGATCAGCTCCTCGTTGAGGGTGTCCAGCATCTCCAGGAAGGACATGTCCGGGCTGATCCCGCTGACCTGGTAGGTGGTCATCGAGCCGGGTGCGTCCGGGCCCGCCTGGCGCCAGATGCGCAGGGTGAGGTTCATGCGTAGCTCCGCTGGGTGGGGTGGACGTACTCGAACTCGAGTTCCTCGCGGTGGAGGACGGGTGCCGTGCCGGTGCCGGTGAACTCCCAGGCCGCGGCGTAGGAGTACTCCTCGTCGCGGCGGGCGGCCTCGCCGTCGGGGGTCTGGCTCTCGGTGCGGAAGTGGCCGCCGCAGGACTCGGCGCGGTGCAGCGCGTCCAGGCACATCAGCTCGGCCAGCTCGAAGTAGTCGACCAGCCGGTTGGCCTTCTCCAGCGACTGGTTGAGCTCCTGCCCGGTGCCCGGCACCTTGATCCGGCGCCAGAACTCCTCGCGCAGGAGCGGGATCCGCGCCAGCGCCCGCCTGAGCCCGGCCTCGTCGCGGGCCATCCCGCACTCGTCCCAGAGCAGTTCGCCGAGTTCGCGGTGGAAGGAGTCCGGGGTGCGGTCGCCGTCCACCGCGAGGATCAGGTTGAGCCGGTCCTCGACCTCGGCCTCGACCTCCGCGAGCACCGGGTGGTCGGCCGGTACGGCCGGCAGCGGGTGGCGGGCCAGGTAGTCGTTGATGGTGGGCGGCAGCACGAAGTAGCCGTCGGCCAGGCCCTGCATCAGGGCGCTGGCGCCGAGCCGGTTGGCGCCGTGGTCGGAGAAGTTGGCCTCCCCGATCGCGAACAGTCCCGGGACGGTGGTCTGGAGGTCGTAGTCGACCCAGAGCCCGCCCATCGTGTAGTGGATCGCCGGGTAGATCCGCATCGGCACCCGGTACGGGTCCTCGGCGGTGATCCGCTCGTACATCTCGAAGAGGTTGCCGTACTTGGCCTCGACGGCGTCCCGGCCCATCCGGCGGATCGCGTCGGCGAAGTCGAGGTAGACGCCCTGGCCGCCGGGGCCGACGCCGCGGCCCTCGTCGCAGACGTTCTTGGCGGCCCGGGAGGCGATGTCGCGCGGCACCAGGTTGCCGAAGGAGGGGTAGATCCGCTCCAGGTAGTAGTCCCGCTCCTCCTCGGGGATCTCGCCCGGCGGCCGGGTGTCGCCCTGGGCCTTGGGCACCCAGATCCGGCCGTCGTTGCGCAGCGACTCGCTCATCAGGGTGAGCTTGGACTGGTGGTCGCCCGAGCGCGGGATGCAGGTCGGGTGGATCTGGGTGAAGCACGGGTTGGCGAAGTACGCGCCGCGCCGGTGCGCCCGCCAGACCGCGGTGGCGTTGGAGTTCTTGGCGTTGGTGGAGAGGTAGAACACGTTGCCGTAGCCGCCGGTGGCGAGCACCACGGCGTCCGCGGTGTAGGAGCGGATCGCGCCGGTGACGAGGTCGCGGGCGACGATGCCGCGGGCCCGGCCGTCGACCACCAGCAGGTCGAGCATCTCGGTGCGCGGGTGCAGTTCGACGTTCCCGGCGGCGACCTGCCGGGAGAGCGCCTGGTAGGCGCCGAGCAGCAGCTGCTGGCCGGTCTGGCCGCGGGCGTAGAAGGTCCGGGAGACCTGCACCCCGCCGAAGGACCGGGTGTCCAGCAGGCCGCCGTACTCGCGGGCGAAGGGCACGCCCTGGGCCACGCACTGGTCGATGATCTCCACCGACACCTGGGCCAGCCGGTGGACGTTGGACTCGCGGGCGCGGAAGTCGCCGCCCTTGACGGTGTCGTAGAACAGCCGGCGGATCGAGTCGCCGTCGTTGCGGTAGTTCTTCGCCGCGTTGATGCCGCCCTGGGCGGCGATCGAGTGGGCCCGCCGCGGGGAGTCCTGGAAGCAGAACTGGACGACGTGGTAGCCCTGTTCGGCCAGGGTGGCACCGGCCGCGCCGCCGGCCAGGCCGGTGCCGACCACGATCACGGTGTGCTTGCGCCGGTTGGCCGGGTTGACCAGCTTGGCGTCGAACCGCCGCTGGTCCCAGCGCTGTTCGATCGGCCCGGCGGGGGCCTTGGTGTCGGCGACCGGCTCGCCGAGGGTGTACTCCAGGTAGCTCACTTCACCACTCCGGTCATCACGGCCACGGGGACGGACAGGAAGCCGACGGTCAGCGCCAGCGCCAGGGCGTTCGCGACCAGCTTGAGCGCCCGGTCGCGGCGGGCGTTGTTGGCGCCGAGGGTCTGCGCGGCGCTCCAGAACCCGTGCCGGACGTGCAGGCCGAGGGCGAGCATCGCGAGGACGTAGAAGACGTCGACGTACCAGCGGCCGAAGGAGGCGACGATGTTCTGGTACGGGTGGCCGTGCTCGGCGGCCGGGTTCACGGTCAGCGTGGTGAGGTCCAGGACGTGCCAGACGATGAACAGCGCCAGGATCACCCCGCCCCAGCGCATGGTCCGGGTCGCGTAGCTGGCGCGTCGGCGCTTGTGCGCGTACCTGCTCGGGCGGGCCGCGAGGTCGCGGCGGCTGAGCTGGTACGCGCTGACGCCGTGCAGGACCACGGCGGCGAGCAGGCCGGCCCGGGCGATCCACAGGAACCACTCGTGGCCGAGGAAGGGCCGGCCGATGGTGCGCAGCCAGGCCGCGTAGCCGTTGATGTCGTCCGGGCCGGCGAACACCTTGAGGTTCCCCAGCATGTGCGCGACCAGGTACAGCAGCATGACCAGTCCGGTGACGGCCATGACCGCCTTCTTGCCGACGGTCGACCGCCACAGGGTCGCCAGGGTGGACGGATGCCGGGCCATCCGAGTCGCGGTTGTCATGGCAGCAACGGTAGGGACGGCCGACAGGGTGCGTCCAAGACATGATGCGGCTCGTGACGAGAGGCAGTGGCTATCGTTGCGGCCTATCCTGGCCGTGTGCAGCTCCAGCAACTCCGCT
The DNA here is from genome assembly GCF_044391605.1 of Kitasatospora sp. NPDC018619. Lineage (NCBI taxonomy): Bacteria > Bacillati > Actinomycetota > Actinomycetes > Kitasatosporales > Streptomycetaceae > Kitasatospora > Kitasatospora sp. NPDC018619. Next base: position 264,124 of record NZ_JBISAI010000009.1, on the reverse strand, counting down.
ACTTCCTGGCCGTGGCCGAGACCAGGCACTTCACCCGGGCCGCCGAGGCGGCGCACGTGGCGCAGCCGTCACTCTCGCAACAGATCCGTTCGCTGGAGCGTGAGTTGGGGGCCGAGCTGTTCCACCGCACCCGGGGCAACATCGCGCTCACCGACGCGGGCGACGCCCTGCTGCCGCTGGCGCGGCGCATCCTCGCGGACACCGAGAGCGCCCGGCTGGCCGTGCAGGAGACGGTGCAGCTGCGCCGCGGCCGGGTGCGGCTGGGCGCGCCGCCGAGCCTGTGCACCAGCCTGGTGCCGGACGTGCTGCGGATCTTCCGGGACCGCTACCCGGGGGTGGCGCTGGTGGTCCGCGAGGGCGGCTCGCGCGACCTGGTCGGCTGGCTGGCGGCGGGGGAGCTGGACCTCGCGCTGATCATCACCCCGCCGAGCGGGGAGCACGCGCCCGCGCAGGCCGTCACCGCGCTGCTGCACGAGGAGCTGGTGCTGGTCACCGCGCAGGCGCGGGCCCGGCGCACGGTCCGGGTGACGGAGCTGAGGGGCCGGCCGCTGGTGATGTTCCGGGAGGGCTACGACGTCCGCGAGGCGACGCTGGCGGCCTGCCGGGCGGCCGGGTTCGAGCCGGAGTTCGCGGTGGAGGGCGGCGAGATGGACGCGGTGCTCGGCTTCGTCCGGGCCGGGATCGGGCCCGCCGTCGTCCCCGGCATGGTGGCCGCCCGCTCCGGCCTCGCGGTGACGCCCTTCGCGGGGCCGGGGCTGGGCCGCACGATCGCCGTCGCGCACGGTCACGAGGTGCCGCTCACCCGGGCGGCGGAGGCCCTGCGGGAGACCCTCCTGGCGCACCTGCGGGACGCCGCCCGGGACGGCGAACTGCCGCCGGGCACCAGGCTGTTGCTGTGACCCCGGCCTCTGTTGCCGGGACGCCGGCCCGGGCGCGGGCCCGGGCCGGCGCGCCGGCCGTGGTCAGGCCGGCAGCACGCCCTCGATCGCGGCGACCAGCTCCGGCGCCTCCGGCTCGACGGGCGGGCGCAGCCGCGCCACCACGGTGCCGTCCGGGGAGAGCAGGAACTTCTCGAAGTTCCAGGCGACGTCCCCGGCCTGGCCCTCCGCGTCGGCGGTCTCGGTCAGCCGGGCGTACAGCGGGTGCCGGTCCTCGCCGTTGACGTCGATCTTCTCGAACAGCGGGAAGGTCACGCCGTAGGTGGTGGAGCAGAAGGTGCGGATCTCCTCGGCGCTGCCCGGCTCCTGCCCGGCGAACTGGTTGCAGGGGAAGCCCAGCACGGTGAACCCGCGCCCGGCGTAGCGCTGCTGGAGCCGCTCCAGGCCCTCGTACTGCGGGGTCAGGCCGCACCGGGAGGCGACGTTGACGATCAGCAGCGCCTTGCCCTTGTGCTCGGCCAGGGAGGTGGCCGTGCCGTCGAGGGCGCGCAGCGGGATGTCGTACAGGCTCACGGGGGTGGTCCTTTCGGAAAGTCGTCAGGCCGGGCCTCTTCCGGGGCCACGGTAGTGGCCGCGACCACACCAACGGCGGTGGGCGTGCCGGTGTTCCGGGTGCACGGGGGCGTGCGGAGCGGCGCGCCCGCCCCCGTGCGCCCGGTTCACGGCGCCAACGGGCGGATCGCCGTCGGGGCGTGCTCGGGGAGGGTGGCCAGCTCCTCGAACTCGTTGACCTTGTCGATGTCCGCGGCGGCCATCGAGATGTTGGTGACCCGCTCCAGGATCGCCTCGACCACGACCGGGACGCGGAACTCGGCGGCCAGCTTCCTGGCCTCCTCGAAGGCGGGCAGCAGGCCCTCCGGCTCGGTGACCCGGATCGCCTTGCAGCCCAGGCCCTCGACGACCCTGACGTGGTCCACGCCGTAGGCGCCCAGCTCGGGCGCGTTGATGTTCTCGAACTCCAGCTTCACCTGGAAGTCGATGTCGAAGGCGCGCTGCGCCTGGCGGATCAGCCCCAGGTAGGAGTTGTTCACCAGCACGTGGACGTACGGGATGCGGTGCTGGGCGCCGACCGCCAGCTCCTCGATCATGAACTGGAAGTCGTAGTCGCCGGAGAGCGCGACCACCTGGCCCCCGGGGTCGGCGGTGGCGACGCCCAGCGCGGCCGGGATGGTCCAGCCGAGCGGGCCGGCCTGGCCGCAGTTGATCCAGTGCCGCGGCCGGTAGACGTGCAGCAGCTGCGCCCCGGCGATCTGGGACAGGCCGATCGTGGTGACGTAGCGGGTCTCGGGGCCGAAGGCCCGGTTCATCTCCTCGTACACGCGCTGCGGCTTGAGCGGCACGTCGTCGAAGTGGGTGCGGCGCTGGAGCGTGGCCCGGCGCTCCTGGGTGGAGGCGGCCCAGGCGCCGCGGTCCTTGAGCGTGCCGGCGTCCCGCAGCTCGCGCGCCACCTCCAGGAAGAGCTCCAGGGCGGCCTTGGCGTCGGAGGCGATGCCGAGGTCCGGGGCGAAGATCCGGCCGATCTGGGTGGGCTCGATGTCGACGTGGACGAAGGTGCGGCCCGCGGTGTAGACGTCCAGGCCGCCGGTGTGGCGGTTGGCCCAGCGGTTGCCGATGCCGAGGACGAAGTCGGAGGCGAGGAAGTTCTCGTTGCCGTAGCGGTGCGAGGTCTGGAGCCCGACCATCCCGGCGTTCAGCGGGTGGTCGTCCGGGACGACGCCCCAGCCCATCAGGGTCGGGACCACGGGGACGCCGGTGAGCTCGGCGAACTCCAGCAGCAGGTCGGCGGCGTCGGCGTTGACGACGCCGCCGCCCGCGACGATCAGCGGGCGCTCGGAGCGCTGGAGCAGCGCGACGGCCTTCTCGATCTGGGTGCGGTTGGCCGCGGGCTTGTAGACCGGCAGCGGCTGGTAGGCCTCCGGGTCGAAGTCGATCTCGGTCAGCTGCACGTCGATCGGCAGGTCGACCAGGACCGGGCCGGGGCGGCCGGAGCGCATCAGGTGGAAGGCCTGCTGGAACACGCCGGGGACCTGCGCGGCCTCCAGGACGGTGGTGGCGGCCTTGGTGACGGGCGCGGCGATCGAGGCGATGTCGACGGCCTGGAAGTCCTCCTTGTGCAGCCGGGCGACGGGCGCCTGGCCGGTGATGCAGAGGATCGGGACGGAGTCGGCGATCGCCGAGTACAGACCGGTGATCATGTCGGTGCCGGCCGGGCCGGAGGTGCCGATGCAGACCCCGATGTTGCCGGCGCGGGCGCGGGTGTAGCCCTCGGCCATGTGGGAGGCGCCCTCGACGTGGCGGGCCAGGGTGTGCCGGATCCCGCCGGAGGCCTTGAGGGCGGCGTAGAACGGGTTGATGGCCGCGCCCGGCACGCCGAACGCGACCTCAACGCCTTCGAGCTTGAGGATCTCCACGGCCGCGCGGGCGGCTGTCATACGGGGCATCGGATCTCTCCTGCGTCGGCCCGCAGTGGCTCGGAGGGCTCATCTCCTGAATTCCACCATACGGAAGAACGGTTTCTGTATGTGGAAGCACGGTAGGGCGGGGCCCGTCGGGGCGTCAAGGGGACTTCAACAGAATGTGGAAGGCGGGGAGGGGGCGCCGGACGGCGGGCGATCGCACGCCGGGACGACGGTCGATCCGGTGTGCCCGGGGAAGCGGACGCTCCGCGCCGGGAAGCGCAGCCGGTGTGCAGCGGCGGTGAAGGGTCGGTGCCCGCGGTGGGCCCGCCGCGCCCGGCTGGGTACCGTCGGTGGCACGCCGGGCCCGTGACGTCCGACTGAGGCCGCGGCAAGGGGGGTTCGGGGAGCGCCGGGGGAGCGGGGAACTCCGCCGGCGGCCCCCGGCCAGGACCGGCGCGCCCGGTCCGCCGTACCCGAGCGAGGGACGCCCCCCGGCCGCACCGACCCGACACCCGCCGCCGCGCTCTGGTCCGCCCGGACCCGCGGCCGTACCGCTGCCGCCGCCCCGTCGCGGTCCCTTCCCCCCTCCTCCTGCGCCCGCCCCCGCCACGGCGCGCCCGCTGCGGCGGACGCGCGGAAGGAACGTCCCCATGCGCTGTTCCACCCCTGCCCGGTTCCCGGTGGTGACCTGGTGAACCCGCCGCCGAACCCGCCGCCCCACCGGAGCGACAGCCCGCCGGGCCGCCTGCGCAGGCTCGGCCCGCCGGGCCGGTCCCGCACCCCGGTGGCCGTCCTGCGCGCCGTCCCCTGGCGCCACGACCTGCCGGCCTCGCTGGTGGTGTTCCTGGTCGCCCTCCCGCTGTGCGTCGGTGTGGCCGTCGCGTCCGGCGTCCCGGCCGAACTCGGCCTGGTCACCGGCATCGTCGGCGGGCTGGTGGCCGGCCTGCTGCCCGGCAGCAGCCTCCAGGTCAGCGGCCCCGCCGCCGGCCTGACCGTCCTGGTCGCCGACGCCGTCCAGCGCTTCGGCGTCGGCGCGCTCGGCCCCCTGGTGCTCGGCGCCGGCCTGCTCCAGCTGGCGATGGGCGCCCTGCGGCTCGGCCGCTGGTTCCGGGCGATGTCCGCCTCGGTGGTGCACGGCATGCTGGCCGGCATCGGGCTGACCCTGGTGTTCGGCCAGCTCTACGCGCTCGCCGACCGCCGCGCCCCCGCCACCGGGCCCGAGAAGATCGCCGGACTGCCCGCGCTGCTCGGCGACGTGCTGACCGCCGCGGCCGCCCCGAGCGCGGTGGCCCTGGGCCTCGGCACCCTGCTGGTCCTGGTCGGCTGGACGTACCTGCCCGAGCGGGCCGCCCGCGCCGTCCCCGCCCCGCTGGCCGCCGTCGGCCTGGCGGCGGCCGTCACCGCGGCCGCCGACCTGCCGGTGGCCCGGGTCCGGGTGGCCGCGCTGCTCGACGTGGTGCACCTGCCCGACCGCGACGCCCTGGCCGCGCTGGCCGGCCCCGCCGGGATCGGCACGGTCGTCGCCTTCGCCCTGATCGCCTCCGCCGAGACGCTGTTCAGCGCCGCGGCCGTCGACCGGATGCACCACGGCCCGCGCACCGACTACGACCGCGAGCTCACCGCCCAGGGCGTCGGCAACACCGTCTGCGGGCTGCTCGGCGCGCTGCCGATGACCGCGGTGATCGTGCGCAGCGCGACCAACGTCCAGGCCGGCGCGCGCACCAGGGCCTCGCGGGTGCTGCACGGGGGCTGGCTGCTGCTGTTCACCGCGCTGCTGCCCGGCGCCCTCGGGCTCGTCCCGCTCACCGCGCTGGCCGCCGTGCTGGTGCACGCCGGGGCCAAGCTGGTGCCGGTGCGCCGGATCGTGGCACTCTGCCGCGGACACCTGGGCGAGGCGCTGGTGCTGGCCGTGACGGCGGTCGCGGTCATCGCCACCGACCTGTTCGAGGGGGTGCTGGTCGGTGTCGGCCTGGCGGTGGCCAAGTCGGCCTGGCAGACCTCGCAGCTGCAGATCGCGGTGGAGGAGCTGGTGCGGCCCGACGGGCCGCCGCTGCACCGGGTGCGGCTGAGCGGCAACGCCACCTTCCTGCGGCTGCCCCGGCTGCTGGACACCCTGGAGCGGCTCCCCGGGGACCGGCCGGTGGAGCTGGACTGGACGGGGCTGCGCCACCTGGACCACGCCTGCACGGTGGCGCTGGTCTCCTGGGCCGACCAGCACCGGGCGCGCTCCACCGCGCCGCTGGCGGTCGAACCGCCGCTGCCGGGCGTGGCCTGACGGCTAGCCTGGTCGCGGCCCGGGTGCCGAGCCCCGGGCCGCGACCAGTGCCGTTCGACGCAAGGAGCGCAGAGCCGTGATCGCAGCCTTTTCGGTGACCCCGCTGGGGATCGGCGAGGACGTGGGGGAGGCGGTGGCCGCCGCCGTCCGGGTGGTCCGGGACAGTGGCCTCCCGAACCGCACGGACGCGATGTTCACCAGCATCGAGGGGGAGTGGGACGAGGTGATGCCGGTGATCAGGGCGGCGATCGAGGCGGTGAAGGGCCACAGCGGCCGGGTCAGCACGGTCATCAAGATCGACGACCGTGCCGGGGTCACCGACGGCCTCACCGCCAAGGTCGCCTCGGTCGAGCGCCGCCTGGCCGCCGACGACCCGTCAGACCGCTGACGTCGGGCGGGCCGCCGGTTCGGCCGCCTCGGCCGCCGGGCGGCGGCCGAGCAGGCGGTCCACCGCGTACGGGCCGGAGCCGAGCACCGCGATGGCCAGGAAGGCCCAGCAGAACATCACCGAGGCCTCGCCCCCGTTCTGCAGCGGCAGCAGCGCCCGTTCCTGGTGGACGGTGAAGTAGGCGTAGGCCATCGAGCCGGAGCAGAGCAGCGCGGCCGCCCTGGTGCCGGCGCCGAGCAGCACCAGGGCGCCGCCGGCCAGCTGGATCAGCGCGGCCCACCAGCCGGGCCACTGGCCGAACGGCACGGTGCCGCCGCCCTTGGCGCCGCCGAGCACGCCGAACAGCGAGGCGGCGCCGTGGCAGGCGAAGAGCAGGCCGACGACGATCCGGAACGCCGTCAGCACCACGGGTCTGACGGCATCGACGGCCGGCCGCGGGCGGGTGGGTCGGTGTGCGGGCATGCGAAGCGCCTCCTGTGGGGGAAGGAGGTGGATGGGGGAGCGGTAAGGGTAGCCATGGTCTAGTCCAGTTGGCAATGCTCCGTCAGTTACGAGGTCTGGACCAATAGTTGGCCTTTCTTGACCGGTCGATCCAGAAAGGGCTACTGTTCCCGGCATGGCGCGAACGAAGGAATTCGACCCGGACGCTGCGCTGCAGGCGGCCCTGGAGCTGTTCTGGCAGCGCGGCTACGAGGCCACCTCGATGGCCGACCTGGTCGAGCGGCTCGGCATCGCCCGGGCCAGCCTCTACGCGACCTTCGGCAGCAAGCGCGAGCTGTACCTGCGGGCGCTGGAGCGCTACTGCGAGCAGAGCGACGCGGCGCGGCTGGACGAGCTGTCCCAGCCCGGTCCGGCGCTGTCGGCCGTCCGTCGGCTGGTCCTGCACTACGCGACGGCCGGCGAGCGGGAGCGCCGGTTCGGCTGCTTCGTCACCAACACGGCGGTGGAGCTCGCCCCGCACGACCCGGCCGCGTCCCGGCGGGTGGAAGCGAGCTTCGACCGCCTGGAGACGCTGCTCGCCGCCGCCCTGGCGCGGGCCGCCGCGCAGGGCGAGCTGCCCGCGGGCCGCGAGCCCCGGGCGCTCGCCCGGATGCTGGTGGTGCTGCTCCAGGGCATCCGGGTGGTGGGCAAGACCGCCGACGGCGCACCCCGGGCGCGGGACGCCGCCGAGCAGGCGCTGGCCTTGCTGGCCTGAGGCCCGACCGGCTCCGGTCGGCTTCGTGCTGCGCTTATTCTGGACCGAACGGTCTACATAGGGGGGAGGGTTTTACATGGCCGCCATCACTACCGGCCGGTACGGCTTCGCGCTGCTCGGTGTCGTCCAGGCGGTGCTGATCTTCACGATCATGATCCTGACCGTCCCGCTGCCGCTGGTGGCGCGGGAGTTCGGGCTCGGCCCGTCCGGGGTGCTGCTGCTCAGCGCCGCCTACGGGCTCTCCTTCAGCTCCCTGCTGCTGCTCGGCGGCAGGCTGACGGACCGGCACGGCGGGCGCCCGGTGCTCCGCGCCGGTCTGGTGCTGCTCGCCGCCGCCTCGATCGCCTGCGCCCTCGCGCCCGACTACCCCGTCCTGCTGGTGAGCCGCTTCGTGCAGGGCGCGGGCGCCGCCCTGACCGCCCCGGCGGCGGTCGCCGTGGTCCGGGTGCTGTTCCCCGGGCCGGCCGAGTACCGCCGGGCCATGGCCGCCTGGGGCGGGCTCTCGGTGCTCGGCGCGACCGCCGGCAGCGTGGTCTCGGGCGCGGTCGCCGCCGCCGTCTCCTGGCGCTGGCTGTTCGCGGTGCCCGTCCTGGTCGCGCTGACGGCGCTGGCCCGCTCCGCCGCGCTGCCCCCCGCCGCCCCCGCCGGTGCCCGCCCCGCCCTGGACCTGCCCGGCGCGCTGCTGGCCACCGGCGGTGTCTGCGCGGTGAGTTACGCCCTCGTGGCGGCCATCGAGCACGGCTGGCAGGCCCTCGGGACGTCCGGGCCGCTGGCCGCCGGACTCGCCCTGCTGCTCGCCTTCGCCGCCGTCGAGCGCCGCACCGCCGAGCCGCTGCTGCCGCCCGGCTTCCTCGCCGACCGGCGCCGCGCCACGGCGCTCGCCGCCGTCATGGCCACCGCCGCCGGCACCGCGCTCACCTTCGTCGTGCTCTCGCTCTACCTCCAGCAACTGCGCGGCTGGAGCGCCGCGGCCACCTCCGCCTCCTTCCTGCCGTACGCGGCCGTCCTGGTGCTCTCCGGCCGGCTGGCCGGGCCGCTGACCGCCCGGTACGGGCCGGCGGCGGTCACCGTGGGCGGCCTCGCCGCGGCCGCCGCCGGACTCGGCCTGCTGGCCGGCCTCGCCCCCGGCAGCGGGTACGCCGCCGGCCTGCTGCCCGGCCTGCTCCTGCTGCCGGCCGGCGCCGCCGCGGCCTTCGCCGGGGCGGCCGTGCTCGCCACCGCCGGGGTGCCGCCCGAGCGCACGGGGCTGGCCGCGGGGCTGTTCAACACGGCCATGGAGCTCGGCCCCACCGCCGGGCCGGCCGCCCTGATGGCGCTCGCCGCCACCCGCCCGACCGTCGTCGGCGGCTACGCCGCGGCCTTCGCCGCCGCTGCCGCGGGGCTGGCCCTCACCGCCGTCGCGGTCGCCGCGCTGTCCCGGACCACCGCTTTCAGCACACCCGAACCCACCATCCACACCGAGGAGTTCACCCCATGACCACGCGTTTCGCCGACAAGTCCGTCCTGGTCACCGGCAGCGGCAGCGGCATCGGCCGGGCCATCGCGCTCGCCTTCGCCCGGGAGGGCGCCCGGGTCGCGGTCGTCGGCCGCACCGCCGGTCCGCTCGCGCAGACCGTCGACCTGATCGAGCGGGCCGGCGGCAAGGCCGTCGCCCTCACCGGCGACATGACGGACGCCCGGGACGCCGCCCGGGTGGTCCGGGAGACCGTCGAGCGGTTCGGCGGCCTGGACGTGGCCGTCAACAACGCCGGGGTGTTCGGCGCGGCCGGCCCGGTCGCCGACATCGACGAGGCCGAGTGGCAGCGGGTGATCGGCGTCAACGTCACCGGCACCCTGCTCGCCATGCAGGCGCAGATCGCCCACCTGCGGGCCCACGGCGGCGGCGCGATCGTCAACGTCTCGTCCAACCTCGGCGCCCACCGGCGGCTCGCGGGCGTGGGGGCCTACGCCGCCAGCAAGGCCGCGGTCACCGTGCTGACCAGGGCCGCCGCCCTCGACCACATCGGCGAGGGCGTGCGGATCAACGCCGTGAGCCCCGGCGCGGTGGACACCCCGATGTCCAGCCGGCCGGGCGAGGACGCCGAGGCCAAGGCCGGGCGGATGAGGGCCGAGGTCCCGGTCGGCCGGGCCGGCACGACGCAGGAGGTGGCCGCCGCGGTGCTGTACCTGGCCTCGGACGAGGCGGGCTACACCGTCGGCAGCGACCTGGTGCTGGACGGCGGCTCCTCCGCCTGACCGGCCCTCCGCCCGGCCTCCCGTTCGCGGGAGGCCGGCCGGGCTACCCGTCCTGCCAGTCCCCGGGCACCGCCTCGTAGAGCGCGTCCAGCGCCTGCGGGGTGCGTGCCCGGGCCACCGTCCAGGCGTCCTCGACCACCCCGAGCAGCACCTCCGGGCCGCGGTACCAGCGGACGTCGCGGCCGAGGGCGGGCAACTCCTCCAGGCTGTCCGGCAGTTCCCCGTCCGGTTCGAGGGCGTCGGTCAGCTCGTGGTCCTCCAGCAGCTTCTCCATCATCGCCATCGCCGCGGCCGCCACCGAGAAGCGCTCCTCCCAGGGCTCCCACCGCTCCTGGGACTTGTCCGCGAGGTCCGGCCGGCCCACCGTCGGCGGGTCCGCCAGGCCGAGGTCCTCCAGCCGTACGCCCCAGTGCGCGCAGCCCTGGTTCTCCGCCCGGTACACCAGCGCGCCGTCCAGCACGTACAGCTCGTCCGGCGTCAGCAGCACGTCGTGGCTGCTGGTGAGGTCCGCCCGGCGGCCGAACAGCCGGTACGCCTCGCGCAGGGCCACCGGCAGCCGCAGGCCGAGGCGTCGCTCGGCCGCGTCCAGCTCCGCGTCCGTGAAGCCGTCGTCCGGCCCCAGCGGCTCGCCCCAGTAGGCGGCGAGGCCCCTGACGAGCGCCCAGGCCCCCGCGCGGGAGCGCACGCTTTCGGCCATTGCGGCCGGGATGTCGAATTCCGTTTCGTCCACCCGCGCACCGTACGCCACCCCCCTGACAGCGCGGCGGGCCGCGCGACCGCCCGTCCGCAGGCCGCCCGCGCCCCGTCCGCAGGCCGTCCTCCGCCCGTCCGGGCACGACCGGCCGGATCTGACGCGAACGCGTAATCCCGGCGACACCCGTTGATCACCACGGGGTTCCCACGCCGTCGTTCGGGCAGGACACGGTTTCGGCCGGAACCGACATCACGAAAGGCGGACGCGCGACACATGCCGACCGCACCGCACACCGGGCCCCTCCCGGGCCGCCCCCCACGAGCACGCCGAGGAGGGCGCTGGGGCGAACACGGGCTCGCCTGGGCCTTCCTGCTGCCCTCCCTGGTGGTCTTCGTCCTCTTCATCGGCTACCCGCTGGGACGGACCGTCTACCTGAGCGGGCACGCCAACGACCTCTTCGGCGCGCCCTCCCGCTACGTGGGGGCGAAGCACTACACCGACCTGTTCGCCTCGGCCGACTTCGGCCGCACCCTGGCCACCACGGCGCTGTTCACCCTGCTCACCGTGGTCCCCGGAGTGCTCGGCGCGTTGGTGCTGGTGCTGCTCCTGGAGAACCGGATCCGGGGCGTGCGACTGCTGCGCTCGGCCTTCGCGCTGCCGTTCGCGTTCTCGGTGGCCAGCGCCTCGGTGGTGTTCGCGGTGTTCTTCAACCCCGCCAGCGGGGTGCTCAACGGACTGCTCTCGCACGTCGGCCTCGGCCCGGTCGGCTGGCTGACCGACTCCCGGTACGCACTGCTCTCGGTGGCCGTCACCACGGTGTGGATGAACCTCGGCTACAACGTGCTGGTGCTCTCCGCGGGCATCGGCTCGATCCCGGGCGAGGTCGTCGAGGCGGCCCGCATCGACGGCGCCTCCGGCCTGCGGCTGGCCCGCTCGATCACCGTCCCGATGCTCGGCCCGAACCTGTTCTTCCTGACCGTCGTCTCCACCGTCCACGCGCTCCAGAGCTTCGGCCAGATCCACATCCTCACCAAGGGCGGGCCGGACGGCTCCACCCGGACCCTCGTCTACTCCGTCTACGAGAAGGCCTTCGCCTACGGCTCCAGCGACTTCGGCACCGCCAGTGCCCAGGCCGTGGTGCTGCTCGTGGTCGTCCTCGCCTGCACGGCCGTCCAGTTCGGCGTCCTGGAGCGGAAGGTGCACTACGCATGACCACCCTCGCCACCGGAGCCGAGGCGCCCGAGGTCTCGAAGGCGCCCCGCCCGCGCACCCGCGCCCTCGCCGGGCGCTCCGCGCGCGACCTGCTCGGCCGCGCCGCCGTCTACCTGCTGCTGGCCGCGGCCGTCGTCACCGTGGCCTTCCCGGTCTACTACGCCGTCGCCGGCGCCTTCATGGGCCCGTCCGAACTCTCCTCCTACCCGCCGGCCCTGGTGCCGCACTCGGTCACCGGGCGGAACTTCTCCGGCGCCGTGGACGCCATCCCCCTGGCCCGCCAGTACGCCAACTCGGCGATCGTGGCGACGGCCATCACCCTCGCCCAGCTGTTCACCTCGGTCCTCGCCGCGTACGCCTTCGTCTTCCTGCCGATGAAGGCCCGGGCCGTGGTGTTCGGGGTGTTCCTGGCCACGCTGATGGTTCCGTGGGAGGCCATCATCATCCCCAACTACCTGACGCTGTCCGGCTGGGGGCTCGGCAACACCTACTTCGGGCTGGTGCTGCCCTTCCTGGCCTCCGGCTTCGGCACCTTCATGCTGCGCCAGGCCTTCCGCCAGCTGCCCGGCGAGCTGCGCGACGCCGCCCGGATCGACGGGGCCGGCCACTGGCGCTTCCTGTGGCGGATCGTCGTCCCGCTGAACAAGCCGGCCCTCGCGGCGCTGTCGATCTACGTCTTCCTGTCGGCCTGGAACCAGTACTTCTGGCCGCTGATCATCACCCGCACGGCGCAGATGCAGACCCTCCAGATCGGTCTGACCTCGCTGCGCGACTCCGAGATGGCCGACCCCGGGCTCATCCTGGCCGGCGTCGTGCTCTCCCTGCTGCCCACCCTCGCCCTGGTGGTGTTCGGCCAGCGCTTCATCGTCCGCGGCCTCACCGCAGGCGCGGTCCGCTGACCCGTGCCCCGTCCACGTTCCCCGCTTTCCCGGATAGAGAGAGAACCCTCGTGAAGAAGAGTGCGCGCGCGCTCGCGGCCCTGCTGGTGGCCGGCCTGTCCCTGACCGCCTGCAGCTCCAGCGGTTCCGGCTCCGGCTCCGGCGGCTCCTCGGACGCCGGCGCGCCCGGCGCCCAGGCGCTCGACCAGGCCACCGGCGTCACCACCGTCGAGTTCTGGCACTCGATGACCGGCAAGAACGCCGAGGTGCTGGACGGGCTGGTCGGCCGGTTCAACGCCGCCCACCAGGGCAGGATCGCGGTCAAGGCGCAGTTCCAGGGCAAGTACGACGAGCTGGTCACCAAGTACAAGGCCGCGGTGCAGCAGAAGGGCACCCCCGCCCTGGCGCAGGTCTACGACATCGGCACCCGGTTCATGATCGACTCCAGGCAGACCGTCCCGGCCCAGGCCTTCGCCGACAAGGACGGCTACGCGCTGGACGACCTGGACCCCAACATCCGCAACTACTACTCCGTCGGCGGCAAGCTCCAGTCGATGCCGTTCAACTCCTCGATGCCGCTGCTCTACCTGAACACCGACGCCTTCAAGGAGGCCGGGCTCGACCCGGCCCAGGCGCCCAGGGACCTCGGCGAGCTGGGCGAGCTGGCCAAGAAGCTGACCAGGAAGGACGCCGACGGCAAGACCGTCCGGTACGGCTTCGGTGCCGCGATCTACGGCTGGTTCGTCGAGCAGCTGCTCGCCGAGTCCGGCAGCATGTACTGCGACAACGACAACGGCCGGGGCAACAAGGCCGGCAAGGTCGTCTTCGACTCCGCCCAGGGCGCCCAGATCGTCCAGTGGTGGGCCGACCTGGTCAAGGGCGGCTACGCGGCCAACACCGGCCGCACCACCGACGACGCCCAGGCCGCGTTCAAGGCCGGCACGGTCGCGATGCACCTGGAGTCCACCGGCGTGCTGCGCGGCTACACCGAGGCCGCCAAGTTCGGCGTCGGCACCGCGGCCTTCCCGAAGGTCACCGCCGCCGACCAGGGCGGCCCGGTGATCGGCGGCGCCTCGCTGTGGATCAGCGGCCCCGGGCACTCGGACGCCGAGAAGCGCGCCGCCTGGGAGTTCGAGAAGTTCGTCACCGCCCCCGAGCAGCAGGCCGTCTGGCACACCGGCACCGGCTACTTCCCGGTCAACACCAAGTCCCTGGACGACCCCAAGGACAAGGAGTGGGTGGCCAAGTACCCGCAGTTCCAGACCGCGATCGACCAGCTGAAGGCCACCAAGCCGACCCCGGCCACGGCCGGCTGCCTGCTCGGCGTGATGCCGCAGGCCCGCAAGGGCGTGGAGACCGCGATCGAGCAGACCATCGCGGGCACCAAGCCGGCCCAGCAGGCCCTGGCCGACGCGGCGAAGGAGCTCCAGCCCGCGATCGAGAGCTACAACAGCTCGGTCGGCTGAACCCGCTGACGCCGGGTCGTCCCACGGCGGCCCGCTCCGCGCACCGCGCGCGGGGCGGGCCGCCGTGCCGTGTCGTGGCGGCTACGCGGAGAGCGCCTCGTCGCCCTCCGGGGGCGCGCACGCGGCCGCCAGCTCGTCCAGGGACAGGCCCAGCGCGAAGGCCAGCGCCGCGATGGTGAAGAAGGACGGCGTCGGCGCGCGGCCGGTCTCGATCTTCCGCAGCGTCTCGGCCGAGACGCCGGCCACGGCCGCCACCTCGACCATGCTGCGCTCGCCGCGCGCCCCGCGCAGCAGCGCCCCGAAGCGCTCGCCGCGCTCGCGCTCCCACGGGGTCAGCGGAGTCCTCACCATGCCGACGAGTGTAGGCCCTCCCGCCGGCCGTCGGCCCGTACCCTGCGACCGTGATACAAATACCGGTATAAGAATTGGATCCAGGGGAGAGATGCACCATGGTCGAACTCAAGTCGGACGCCGCACTGGCCGCGATGCGCGAGGCCGGACGGGTGGTGGCGGACGCCCTCGCGGCCGTCCGGGAGCAGGCGGCGGTCGGCGTGAGCCTGCTGGAGCTGGACGAGGTGGCGCGGGGCGTGCTCAAGGCGGCCGGGGCCACCTCGCCGTTCCTCGGCTACCGCCCCTCCTTCGCGCCCGTCCCGTTCCCCGCCGTCATCTGCGCCTCGGTGAACGACGCCGTGGTGCACGGCATCCCGGGCGGCTACCGGCTGCGCGACGGCGACCTGGTGAGCATCGACTGCGGCGCCCTGCTGGACGGCTGGGCCGGGGACTCGGCGGTCAGCTTCACCGTGGGCACCGCCCGCCCCGAGGACACCGCCCTGATCGAGACCACCCGGCGCGCCCTCGAAGCGGGCATCGCCGCCGCCGTGGTGGGCAACCGGACCGGGGACATCGCCCACGCCATCGGCGCCGTCGCCCGCTCCGGCCGGTACGGCCTGCTGGACGGCTACGGTGGCCACGGCATCGGCCGCCGGATGCACGAGGACCCGCACGTGCCCAACGAGGGCCGCCCGGGCCGCGGTTACCCGCTGCGCCCGGGCCTGGTGCTGGCGATCGAACCGATGCTGCTGGCCGGCGGCCGCGACGACTACCGCACCGACCCGGACGGCTGGACCCTGCGCACCGTCGACGGCACCCGGGCCGCCCACGTCGAGCACACCGTCGCCGTCACCGAGGACGGCCCGCGCATCCTCACCCTGCCCTGACGGCGCAGGCCCCGGGCTCGGTCCCATGGCCGGAGGCGCGATGGTCGACTTCTCCGGCACCCTGTTCGGGGTCGTCTCCACCGCCGAGTGGCCGGCGGCGCACGCCGCCGCCACCGGCCCCGCCCTGCCCGCCGGGGAGGAGGCCGAACCGGTCGCCCGGCCGGAGGAGTTCGGCGCCCTGCCGGGCGGCGTGCCGCCGCGCCGCGTCCCCCCGGAGGTCCGGCCGGCCCGGGACACCGGGGACCGCACCCCCGCGCTGCACCGCGCCGCCTGCACCGCGCTCACCCGGGCCGCCGGGCCGCCCGCCGCCCTCGACATGGACGCCCTCGACGAGCCCCACCGGGCACCCGCGAACTCGCGGCCGTACCCGGACACCCCCGCCGTGCTGGGCGAGCTGCGCCGCCGGGGCGTGCCGGTCGCGGTGGTGAGCAGCATCGGCTGGGCCTGCCGCCGGTGTTCCGTGCCCACGGCCTGGCGGAGCTGGTCGACGTCTACGCGCTCTCCTGGGAGCTCGGCGCGCAGAAGCCCGACCGGGTGGTCTTCGAGCCGCCTGCGCGCGGCCCGGCCTGGCCCCGGCCGACGTCCTGACGGCCGGCGACGACCGCACCTGCGACGGCGGCGCGACCGCGCTCGGCTGCGGCGTCCACCACGTCGAGCCGCTGCCCGTCGACCGGCGCCCGGATGCCCTCACCCCGGTGCCGGCCGCCCTGCCGGGGTGAGCGGCCGGCGGCGCGGCCCCGGGTGACGCAGGACACGAGGTGGTGCCCCGGTGGCCCGGAGTACCGTGCGGGGCATGAGTGATCAGGACTTCACCACGCACCTCACCGTCCGCGGGTACGAGACCGACTCCCAGGGCCACCTCAACCAGTCGGTCTACCTCCAGTACGCCGAGCACGCCCGCTGGGAGTACCTCCGGGCGGCCGGGATCCGCCAGGCGGACCTGGTCGCCAAGGGCGTCGGCCCGGTGGTGCTGGAGACGACGGTCAAGTACCTGCGGGAGCTGCGCGCCGGTGACGCGGTGACGGTCAGCTGCTCGTTCGCCTGGCGGGACGGCAAGACCTTCCAGGTGGTGCAGCGGCTGGTCCGCGAGGACGGTGTGCTGGCCGCCGAGATCACCGGGGTCGGCGGGATCCTCGACCTGACGGAGCGCAGGCTCGTCGCCGACCCGCGCGAGCCGCTGCGGGCCCTGGCCGCCGATCCGGCCCTGCTCGGCCTCTGAACCGCCCCGCCCCACCCTCCGCGGAACCGGAGACCGCGACGGAAGCGGTCTCCACCCCGCCTCCCGGGGGCTTTCCCCACCCCCGGTCGGCCCGTTGCCCGGATGGGCCCAAGTCCCCTGCGGCAGCAGACTCCCGGGCATGACGAAAGCCACCCGCACCCGCACCGCCGCCCTCGCCGCGGCCGCCGCCCTCGCCGTCACCGCGCTGGGCGCGCTGCCCGCCGGCGCGGCCGGGGCCCCGCCGCCCGGGAGGGACGGCCTGGCCTGGGCCGCCTGCCCCGGCGCCCCGGCCGACAGCTCCCAGCGCTGCGCCGAGGTCACCGTCCCGCTGGACTACGCCGACCCGGACGGCGCCCGGATCACCCTCGCCGTCTCCCGGAGCGCCGCCGCCGAGCCGGGCCTGCGCCGGGGCGTCCTGCTGGCCGTCCCCGGCGGACCGGGCGGCTCCAGCCTCGACCTCGTCCACGGCATGGCGGGGCGCCTGCCGCAGTCCGTCCGCGACCGCTACGACGTGGTCGGCTTCGACCCGCGCGGCGTCGGCCGCTCCACCCCGGTCAGCTGCGGGCTCGACACCGGCGACCTGGTGATGTCCAAGGTGCGCCCCTGGCCGGCCGCCGACGGCTCGATCGACGGGAACCTGGCCACCGCCCGCCGCGTCGCCGAGGCCTGCGTCCGCAACGGCGGCCCGGTGCTGCGCAGCATCTCCACCGCCACCGAGGCCCGCGACATCGACAGCGTCCGCCGCGCCCTCGGCGAGCGCCGCGTCTCGCTCTGGGGCGTCTCGTACGGCACCTACGCGGGCTCGGTCTACGCCACGATGTTCCCCGAGCGCACCGACCGGGTCGTGCTGGACAGCAACGACGACCCGGACCCGACCCGGGTCGAGCGCGGCTGGCTGGACAACCTCGGCCGGGGCGTGGAGGACCGCTTCCCCGACTTCGCCGCGTGGGCCTCGGCGCCGGGCAACCCGCTCCGGCTCGCGGACACCGCCGAGGAGGTGCGCCCGCTCTTCCTCGACGTCGCGGCCCGCCTCGACCGGGCCCCGCTGCCCTGGGAGGGGGCCGACCCGGCGGAGCTGAACGGCAACGTGCTGCGCGAGGCCCTGCTGGAGGGCCTGTACGCGAAGGAGGCCGGGTTCGCGGGCGTCGCCCGGCTGGTGCTGGCCGGCCTCGGCCGCGGCGCGCTGCCCGCGCCGCCGAAGCCGACCGAGCAGGACCTGCGGAACGCGCAGAACACCCTCGCGGTGTCGGTCGGCACCCTGTGCAACGACGTCCGCTGGCCCACCGACCCGGCCGGCTACGCCGGGGCCGTCGCCGCGGACCGCGCCGCCCGTCCGCTGACCGCGGGCCTGCCGGTGAACGTGATGCCGTGCGCCTTCTGGCCGTTCGCGCCCGCCGAGCCGCCGGTGCGGGTCACCGGGCGCGGCCCGGCGAACGTGCTGCTCGCCCAGAACCTGCGCGACCCCGCGACCCCGTACTCCGGCGCGCTCGCGCTGCGGGCGGCGTTCGGCGAGCGCGCCCGGATGGTGACGGTGGATTCGGGCGGCCACGACGTGTACCGGGCCAACGGGAACGCCTGCGGCGACCGGGTGGTGACGGACTTCCTGACCACCGGCCGCCGCCCGGCCCGGGACGTCCTCTGCCCGGCGGAGTGACCGGCAGGCGCGGCGCGACCGGACGGGTGCGAACGGGCCGGGTGGCCGGGAGGTGAACACTGCGCGGGGGCAACGGGCCGTGGGCGAACGGCCCTTGTCCCTGCGTGTACGGCTGTTCGACCCTCGGGAATGAGTCGAATCCGTCGCGATTTTGTGACAATCCTTCGCCAACACCCGCTCCCCACCGCCTGTTCACGGCCGTAGTGTTCGATCTATGTCACCGAAGAGCCGCACCCCCGCCGCCTCGGACCCGGGCGACACCTGGGTGCCACGCCCCAGGCGCCGTGAGACCCCGCTCGGCATCCTGCGCCACGCGGCCGCCTTCCTCGGTTCCAGCGTGCTCGGCGGGGTGCTGCTGGCGGGGGTGGTCCTCCCGGCGGCCGGTGCGGTCGGGCTCGGGGCGAAGAGCGGCGCCGAGGGCTTCGAGAGCATCCCCGACGACTTCATGGCCCCGCCGCTGAGCCAGGCGACGCAGATCTTCGATGCCGACGGCGGCCTGATCGCCAAGGTGTACGAGCGCGACCGCACCGTCATATCCGCCGACCAGATGTCCCCGCTGATCCGCACCGCGCAGGTGGACATCGAGGACGCCCGCTTCTACGAGCACGGCGCCGTCGACCTCAAGGGCATCCTGCGCGCGATCACGAAGAACGCGGAGAGCGGCGCCACCGTGCAGGGCGCCTCCACGCTGACCCAGCAGTACGTGAAGAACGTCAACGTGGAGAAGGCCGGCGACGACGTCGACGCGGTGCGCGAGGCGCAGCGCAAGACGCTGGGCCGCAAGATCCAGGAACTGCGGTACGCCATCAAGCTGGAGGAGGACCTGACCAAGGAGCAGATCCTCACCAACTACCTCAACATCACGTTCTACGGCCACCAGGCGTACGGCATCCAGGCCGCCTCCCAGCGCTACTTCGGCAAGGACGCCAAGGACCTGAACCTGCCCGAGGCGGCGATGCTCGCGGGCCTGGTGCAGAACCCCTCCCAGTACGACCCGAAGCTGCACCCGGTGGCCGCCCAGAAGCGCCGCGACACCGTCATCGACAAGATGGTGGAGAACAGGCACATCACCGCGGACCAGGCCAGGGAGGCCAAGGCCGCCCCGCTCGGCCTGAACTACCGGGACCCGCAGAACGGTTGCATCACCGCCCAGGCCGGGATGGGCTTCTTCTGCGACTACGTCCGGCACGTGGTCAAGCAGGACCCGGCGTTCGGCAAGAGCGCGGGCGAGCGCAAGAAGCTGTGGGACACCGGCGGCCTGAACATCTACACCACGCTGGACCCGGGGAAGCAGGCCGCCGCCCAGCACGCCGTCTCCACCAAGGTGTACGTCACCGACCCGGTCTCGGCCGCGATGACGATGGTCGAGCCCGGCAGCGGCAAGATCCTCGCGATGGCGCAGACCCGCCCGTACGGCCTGGCCAAGGAGAAGAACGAGACCGTCGTCAACTACAACGTGGACGCGGCGATGGGCGGCGGCATCGGCTTCCAGCCCGGCTCCAACTTCAAGCCGATCGTGGCCGCCGCCGCCCTGGAGGCCGGCCTGCCGCCCACCCAGCGGTACGACTCGCCGAACCGGATGGACTGGCCGACGATGCGGACCTGCGACGGCACCTGGAAGAACCTCAGCAAGGGCAGGAAGGAGGGGACCATCCCCAACGAGAGCCCGAGCGAGGTCGGCCCGTACGAGCTCAAGCAGGCGATGGCGCTCTCCGTGAACACCTACTTCGTGCAGATGGAGCAGGAGATCGGCCTCTGCGCCGTCAAGCAGATGGCCAACAAGCTGGGCATGGAGGGCAAGGCCAACGGCGAGCCGCTCCAGGAGCTGCCCGCGCTCGGCCTCGGCACCCAGGAGGTCAGCCCGCTGACCATGGCCAACGTCTACGCGACCTTCGCGGCCCGGGGCACCTACTGCGCGCCGCTGGCGATCAACCGGATCACCACCGTGGCCGGCGCCGAGGTCCCGGTGCCGCAGGCCCGGTGCACCCCGGCGATGTCCGAGGACACCGCCGACGTGATCAACAGCGTGCTGCTCGGGGTGACGGAGAAGGGCGGTACCGCGCGGGACCTCGGGCTGGACGACGGCCGCCAGATCGCCGGCAAGACCGGGACGACGGACGAGAAGAAGTCGGCCTGGTTCACCGGCTACACGGGCAACCTGGCGGGCTCGGTCTGGCTGGGCAGCCCGGGCACCAAGGTGCCGATGCGCAACATCCGGATCGGCGGGAAGTACCAGGCCGAGGTCTTCGGCGCCACCGGCCCCGGGCCGATCTGGCAGCAGGCGATGAGCACCGCCGTCCGGAGCATGCCGGAGAAGCCGTTCGTCACCGTCCGCATCCCGGACCCGCCCCGGCGGGACGCCAACTGCGCCACCCCTGGCGGCCCGCCGGGCTCGGCCACCTGCACCGGTGCGCCCGCCACCGGGGGGCCGGGCGGCAACGGCAGGCCGCGCGACACCGGTCCGACCGGCCGCGGCGCGCCGTCCGTCCCGCCCGGCGCCACCGACCCCGGCGCCACCGAGCCGGGGGACCAGTGAGCCCGCGGCCCGGTGCGTCGGCGGACGGCGCCGGGCGGCGGCGGGGTCCTCGCCGGCCCGGCCCGGCCCGGCCCCGGGGCCGGGCCGAGCGGCCCCTCCTAGCTAGGGCGTGTCTGACAATTGGCGTCGGACCAGGGCGCGGCGTCGGGGTGCGTGCATCGCAAGGCGGAGGAGGGAGCCACTGCGGAGCATTGGCGACCGACGACAACGCGGCGAGGTGCGTGCCCCGACGCCGCGCACCCGGCGAGAATTGTCAGACACGCCCTAGCGCGCCTCGACCGGCTCGCCGCTGTCCTGGTCGAGGTTGAACACCCGCCGGTAGGAGTCGGTGACGACGGTGATCTGCGTCCGCCCGGTCCAGCTGGCCTCCACCAGGCGGGCGTCGCCCGGGCCCCGGCCGATGTCCGCCAGCGACCAGCGCCGGGCCGACCAGCCCTCGCCGCTCTCCAGCAGCACCTGCCAGTGCTCGTCCGCCTCCGGCCCGGTGGCGTACGAGCGGTGCACCACCACCAGCGCGCCGTCCGCCCCGGCCGGGGCGTCCTCCCGCACCCGGGTCTCGGCGGCCGACACCTTGTGCGCGGCCACCACGCCGAGCAGGAACACCACCCCGGCGGTCACCGTGACGGCCCGGGTGGCCGTGCGCACGGCGGCGCGCAGGTCGCCCAGCCAGGCGGCCGCGATCAGCGCCGCCAGTGCCCCGCCGAGCAGCAGCTCCGGCCGGTTGAGCAGGTCGGCGACGAGCATCCGCCCGCCCGAGCGGCTCTCCCACTGCCCCTCGGTGTACAGCAGGACGGCGGTCAGCCCGGCGCCCGCCAGCAGCCGGACCAGGACGCGCCTGTTCCGGGAGGTCCGTCGGTCCATCGTCCACCGGTCCATCGTTCGCCGGCCCCCGTGTCCCCCCGTGGCCGCGCTCACAGCTCGGCGAGCAGCTTGCGGCCCTCCGGCCAGTCACCCAGCCCCGAGTCGGAGTTGAGGTGCCCGTAGGCACCCGGCTCGACGTAGCGGGCCCCCCAGGCGGCGGCGAAGGCGCGGGCCCGCCCGGCGGAGACCCACGGGTCGTCGGTCGAGGCGACCACGACGGCCGGGAACGGCAGCCGCTCCAGCGCCACCGGGCGGAAGCCGGTCAGCTCCGGCACCTCGGCGGTGTCGACGTCCGCCGGGGCGACCAGCAGTGCGCCCCGCACGGCGGCGGTCCGCCCGGCGGGGGCGGTGGCCGCCCAGTGGGCGGCCGTGACGCAGCCCAGGCTGTGGGCGACCAGCACCACCGGCCCGGTGGCGGCGGCCGCGGCCACCGCCGCGTCGACCCGGGCCACCCAGTCCGCCCGCTCCGGGTGGTCCCAGTCCGCCTGCTCGACCCGGCGGAAGGCCTCCGGCTCGGCCGCCTCCCAGCGGGTCTGCCAGTGCGCGGGACCGGAATTCTGGTAGCCGGGGAGGATGAGGTAGGTGGTGCGGTCGGGCATGGGCTCCTCCGGGAGAGGCACGGGCGCGGGCAGCAGGAGTCTAGGACGCCTCCGGACGGCTCCCGCAGCCGGGCGGCCGACCGGCGCGCACTTCTTGCAACCGGCGCGCGCACCTCCGTATGCGCCGTCGTACGCCCGGTGCGCCCCGTTGCCAAGCGTGTCGCCGGTACGGGAGGTTGGACCGGGCCCGGGCCGGCCGCCACCGCCCGGCGCCCCTCCCGTTCCGAGGCCCGACCAACTGGAGGGATGTCGGCGATGACATCGAAGATCCTGCTCGTCACCGGGGACGCCGCCGAGTCGCTGGAGGTCTTCTACCCGTACCAGCGGCTGCGCGAGGAGGGCTACCAGGTCGACATCGCCGCCCCGGCCAGGAAGCGCCTCCAGTTCGTGGTGCACGACTTCGTCGAGGGCTTCGACACCTACACCGAGAAGCCCGGCTACACCTGGCCCGCCGACCTGGCCTTCGCCGACGTGGAGCCGGCCGACTACGTGGCCCTGGTCGTCCCCGGCGGGCGCGCCCCCGAGTACCTGCGCAACGACCCGGACGTGCAGCGGATCGTCCGGCACTTCTTCGCCGAGGACAAGCCCGTCGCCCAGATCTGCCACGGCCCGCTGATCACCGCCGCCGCCGGGCTGCTGGGCGGCCGCCGCAGCTCCGCCTACCCGGCACTCGCCCCGGACGTCACGGCGGCCGGCGCCGAGTTCGTGGACGGCGAGGCGGTGGTGGACGGCGTGGTCGTCTCGGCCCGCGCCTGGCCCGACCACCCGGCCTGGCTGCGGGCCTTCCTGGAGGTGCTGCGCACCAAGGCGCCGCTCGCCTGACGCCCGCCCGCCGGCCTCCCCGGGGGGCCGGACCCCGACACCTCTCGGGGTCCGGCTCCGGGGACTCTCGGGGTCGGCGCCCCTTCCCGAGGCGGACGATCCGCCCCCGCTCGCCTGACACCATGTCAACGGAGTGAGAACCGGACGGAGCCGACCGCTCCGCCGGTCCCGGACCAGGGAGGACGGCATGACCGCCGACCCGATCGCCCCCGCCCGCCGCCGCCCGGTGCTGCGGGCCGCCGTGGCCGCCGCCGTGGGCGTCGGCCTGCTCACCGCCCTCGCCCCGGCGGCCGTCGCCGGCCCGGCCGCCGGGCCGCCGGGGCCCGGCTGCGACGGCGCCGTGCACCTGGCCGTCGCCGACGGCACCGCCTGGGGCGCGAGCGTCGCGGGCCCGGCGGCCGACGCCCCGGCCGCCGCCGACGACCCGGTCACCGCCGACGGGCCCGCTGCCGGACGCCGGGACGAGTGGACGGCCGCCGACGCCGCCCTCGCCGGGATGACCGGCCCCGGCTACTCGACCTCCGCCCTCGCCGCCGTCCGCACGGACGGCCGACTGGTCTGGCGCAACGCCACCGGCGTCGCCGACCTCGCGAGCGGCGCGCCCGCCGACCCCCGCGGCGCCTTCCGGATCGGCAGCGCCACCAAGACCTTCGTCGCCACCACGCTGCTCCAGCTCGTCGGCGAGCGCCGGCTGGACCTCGACGACCGGCTGGAGTGCCTGCTGCCGGGCATCGTCCCGCACAGCGGCGAGATCACCGTCCGGCAGCTGCTCGACCACACCAGCGGCGTCGCCGACTACACCCAGGACCCGGCCTTCGACTACCGCCGGCCGCAGTGGCTCGACGGCGGCCGCTTCCGGCACTACGCCCTGCGGGACCTGGTCGACATCTCCCGCCGCTACCCGCCCGCCTTCCGGCCCGGTGAGGACTGGCAGTACTCCAACACCAACTACGTGCTGGTCGGCATGGTCATCGAGAAGCTCACCGGCCGCAGCTGGGGCGAGGAGGTGACCCGCAGGATCATCCGCCCGCTCGGCCTCCGCGACACCCGGATGCCCGAGGACTCGCCCGTCATCCCCGGCCCGCACGCCCACGGCTACTACAGGTCGGACACCGGCCCGGTCGACGTCACCCTGCTCAACCCGTCGATGGCAGGCTCCTCCGGCGCCGGGACGTCCACCGCCGCCGACCTGACCGCCTTCCTCAGGGCCCTGCTCGGCGGCCGCCTGCTGCGCCCGGCCGAACTCGCCGCCATGCAGCAGACCACCGCCCACGGCGAGGGCCGGACGTACGGCCTCGGCCTGCAACGGATGGACACCCCCTGCGGGTCCTTCTGGGGCCACGGCGGGGGCTTCCCCAGCTACGTCACGACGATGCTCGGCTCGGCGGACGGCAAGCGCCAGTTCGCGGCGAGCGCCACCGTCTACGACACCTCGGACCAGACCGCCGTCAACGCCGCCTGGCAGCGGGTGGCCACCACCGCCCTGTGCGGCCCCCAGCCCGCGACGGCCCCGGCGTCCGCCCCGGCGTCCGTCTCCGCGTCCGCCCCGGCCCCCGCCCCCGGAGCCGCCGAACCGGACCTCGGCCGCAGGACGCCGTGACCGACCCCCTACGCTGACCGGCGACCCAACGGCCGACCGTCACCAGGAGGACGAGACATGGCAGAGCCGCTGATCGCCGCAGTCGGGGGCCGGGTGCCCGCCGTCGACCCGGGCGCCTTCGTGGCGCCGAACGCCGTCGTGGTCGGGGACGTGACCGTCGCCGCCGGCGCCAGCGTCTGGTACGGCGCGGTGCTGCGCGGCGACGCCGAGTCGATCAGCGTCGGCGCGGGCAGCAACATCCAGGACAACTGCACCCTGCACGCCGACCCCGGCTTCCCGCTGGTGCTCGGCGAGCGGATCTCGGTCGGCCACAACGCCGTGCTGCACGGCTGCACGGTCGAGGACGACGTCCTGGTGGGCATGAACGCCACCGTGCTCAACGGCGCCCGGATCGGCACCGGCTCGCTGGTCGCGGCCGGCGCGGTGGTGCCGCAGGGAGCGGTCGTCCCGCCCGGCTCGCTGGTCGCCGGCGTCCCGGCCAAGGTCCGCCGCGAGCTGACGGCGGACGAGAGGGCCGGCATCACGGCCAACGGCACCGGCTACCAGCTGCTCGCCGAGGCCCACCGGGAGGTCCGGGAAGGCTAGGACACGCCCTGGACCACGGCCGTCGGGGCCGCCGCCGGCTCCGTCGCCACGGGCGCCGGCCGGCGGCGGTCGACCGCCCAGGCGAGCACCGCGACCACCGCCCCCGCGGCGGCCAGGCCCGCGCCGACCAGCGTCGGCGAGGTCCAGCCCAGCCCGGCGGCCAGCGCCAGCCCGCCGAAGTACGCGCCCTGGGCGTTGGCCAGGTTGAAGGCGCCCTGGACGGTCGCGGAGGCCAGGGTCGGCGCGCTGCGCGCCTTCTGGAGCACCAGGGTCTGCACGGCCGGCACGATCGCGAAGCCGAACAGCCCGATCAGCACCACCGTGACGGCCGCCGACCAGCGGGCGTGCGCCGTCACCGCGAACAGCGCCAGGGTGGCCGAGAGCAGCACGAAGGCGGCGCAGACGGTGGGGCGCAGCGCCCGGTCGGCGGCGAACCCGCCCAGCACGTTGCCGATCGTCATGCCGACCCCGAACAGCGCCAGCACCAGCGTCACCGAGCCGGTGGCGTACCCGGAGACCTCGGTGAGCAGCGGTGCGATGTAGCTGTAGCAGGCGAAGAACCCGCCGCAGCCGAAGACGACGGTGGCCAGCGCCAGCCAGAGCTGCCCGCTGCGGAAGGCCCGCAGCTCGTGCCGGAGCCCGGCCTGGCCGGAGGAGGGGAGCGCGGGCACCAGCCGGGCGATCGCCGCCGTCCCGGCGGCCGCGATCAGGACGACCACCAGCATGGTCGCCCGCCAGCCCAGGTGCTGGCCGAGCAGGGTCGCGGCCGGGACGCCGACGATGTTGGCGACGGTCAGCCCGGAGAACATCACCGCCACCGCCCGGGCCCGCCGGTCCGGGGCGACCAGCTCGGCCGCCGCCACCGCGCCGGCCCCGAAGAAGGCGCCGTGCGGCAGCCCGGTGACCAGCCGCGCGGCGGCCAGCGTCCAGAAGTCCGGCGCCACCGCGCACAGCAGGTTGCCGGTGGCGAACAGTCCGGCCAGCGCCACCAGCACCGCCTTGCGCGGCCGCCCGGCGGCCAGCGCGGTCAGCAGCGGCGCGCCGACCACCACCCCGAGCGCGTACGCGGAGATCAGCCAGCCCGCCTGCGGGATGGAGACGTGGAGACTGTCGGCGACCTGGGGGAGGAGGCCCATGGCGGCGAATTCGGTGGTTCCGATGGCGAACGCGGTGACGGCCAGCGCGAGCAGCGCGAGGGGCAAGGGGGTGACTCCGGGGTGATGCCGACGGCCCGGGGAAGCGCGCGGCGGGACGGGGGCGGCGTAGCGCCGGGGGGAGCGGGGAGGAATTCGTTCGTCGGGCATCCTAATCGGCCCGGATGTCGGCGCCGTGTGGTGCGTGTGACGAGAGGAAGTCGCCGATGCGGCTCCCGCGCGCGAGACTGGGAGCATGTGCCGCAACATCAAGACGCTGCGACCCCCCGTCACGCCGGACGCCGACGAGGGGGACTTCCACGCCGCGGCGCTCCAGTACGTCCGCAAGGTGTCCGGGTTCCGCGCCCCCGCGGCGCACAACAGGGAGGCCTTCGAGCGGGCCGTGGAGGCGGTCGCGGAGGCCACCGCCCGGCTGCTCGCCGAACTGGAGGTCCGCGGCTCCCAGGCCCGGGCCGCCGTGCCGGCCGAGGCCGCGGGGTAGACGGGAGTGGCTGCCATGGACCGCGTCGAGCGCTACGCCCTCACCTTCCCCGGGGCCCCGGGCACCCAGGCCCCCCAGGACGTGGTGGTGGTCACCCGGACCGAGGCGACGGGCCCCGGCGGGCACCCGGTCTACGAGGACGAGAGCGGCATCGTCCGCGCCGAGATCAGCGGGGCGGGCGAGGTCCGGATGCTCGCCAGCGGCGGCCACCAGAGCCCGCACGTGCCCGTGCACGCCCAGCCGATGCCCTGACGGCCCGCCGCCGGCGCCGGGCCGCGGCACGCGTGCCCGGTTCCCCCGGCGCGCCGGCCCGCCGTCGGGCACAATCGGCTCATGACCACAGCGAGTTGGCAGGGCGTCGTCATCGCCGAGAGCGACGACACCGTCGTCGTCGAGGGCAACCACTACTTCCCGGTCGAGGCGGTGCGCGCGGAGTACCTGCGCCCCTCGGAGACCACCACGGTCTGCGGCTGGAAGGGCACCGCCGGCTACTACACCCTGGAGGTGGACGGGCGGACCAACCCGGACGCCGCCTGGTACTACGCGGACCCGAAGCCCGAGGCCGAGCAGGTGCGCGGCCGGGTGGCGTTCTGGCGCGGGGTAGTGGTCGACGGGTAGCCGGCGCCCGCCCCCGGGTGTCGTCCTCGCGAAAGGGGTACCCGATTCCCATGGCACTCTTCCGCAGGCCGGGCCGCTCCCGGCCGCTCCCCGGGCCGGATCGCACCGGCCCCGACCCGACCGGCCCGGCCCGTTCCACGCCGGATCCTCCCGCACCCGACCCCGCGGCACCCGAGCCCTCCGGGGCCGGCCCCGCCGCGCCCGAGCTCGCCGACCGGCTCGCCGAACTGGTCGAGGCCTCCGAGCGCCCCGCCGGCCAGGGCCCGGTCGCCGAGTACGCGGCCAGGCAGCGCGGTCGCGGCAGGGCCGTGGTGACGCACACCGCCCGGCTGCTCGGCCACGGCGGCCGGGCCGTCGCCCGGGGTGCGGCCAAGGGCGCCGCGTACGGCGGCCGGGCGATGACCGACCAGCTGGTGCGGACCGCGCCGCGGATCCCGGTGCGCGACCTCGCCACCCTGCGGGCCCAGCACCCGGAGGCGGCCTTCCCGGAGCAGCTGGCCGACGTGCTGGTCACCGGGGCCGTCCGGGCCTCCGGCGCGCTCGGCGCGGGCGTCGGCGCGGCGGCGATGATGCCGGTGCCTCCCGCGATGCCGGTGGAGATCGCGGCCGAGACGCTCGCGGTGGCGGCCGTGGAGATCAAGCTGATCGCCGAGCTGCACGAGGTCTACGGCATCCCGGCGCGGGGCAGCGCCACCCAGCGGGCCGGCGCCTACCTGGGCGCCTGGGCCAACCGCCGCGGCGTCGACGCGAGCCTGCTGGTGCGGCCGGCCGGCTTCGCCGCGCTGGCGATCGGCTCCGAGGTGCGCCAGCAGGTCCGCCGCCGGCTGACCCGCAGCACGCTGCGCCACCTGCCCGCGTTGACACCGCTGCTGGTCGGCGCCGGCATCGGCGCCACCATGAACCGCCGCGACGCCCGCCGGCTGGCCGACGAGGTGCGGGAGGACCTGCGCGCGCGGCGCCCGGCGGACGGCGCCTACTGGGACGCGGCCGCACCGGGCCGCTGACGGCGCACCGTGGGCCCGGGAGCGGTCCCGGGCCCACGGTCGCGACATCCTAGGGCGCCGGCGGGGCCGGGGCACCCGCGCCCCGGCCGGCCTTGACGCCGTTCACCATCGCCTGGTGGATCGCCCGGGCGGTGGTCTCGTCGGGCGCCGCCACCGGGCTGCCGGCGACGGTGTACCAGTCCAGCGCGCCGGTGTACTGGACGGTCAGCCGCGCCTCGCCGTCCACCCAGGTGGTGTGCACGGTGAGGTCGCCGGAGATCGGGCCGACCTCCGCGGTGGTCACCCCGCCGGGGCCGCTGATGATCGACTGGGTGGTCCAGGTCGCCCACGACGTGCGCGGGTCCGCGGGCGGCCGGGCCTGGCGGTCGCCTCGGTCGTGTTCGGTCATGCGCCTATCCTCCCCCGCTGGTGCCCCGCCGCCGGAGCGGCGGTACCTGCGCGGTCGCGGCGACCGCCCGGTCCCACCGGGCGGTCGAGTCGGTACGGCGGACGGTCAGCCGGGCTGTCCTGGCTCGTCCAGCATGCGGTCCCCCTCCGCCCGGGAGGTGTCCTGCGCGTGCAGGTTCTGCATCGAGGGGATGCCCTCCTCGGGGTCAGCGGCGCGGACGTCCTCCTGCTCCTCGCTGCTCACCGTGGACCGTTGGCTCATGTCGGTCATCGCGGGCTCCGTCTCCTCGGCCGGCGCCGGCGCGCCCCTGTCGTGGGCGCGCCGGGACCAGCGGTGTCACTTCGCCCCTCCAGCCTGCCTCGGCCCCGGCGCGAGGGCCAGCCGGGTGCCCGGATCGCACCCGTCGGCCACGACCGGCGCTCACCAGGTGACGGGCAGTGACCGCATGCCGTAGATGAAGGAGTCGGTGCGGAACGCCAGCTCCTCGCGCGGGACGGCCAGCCGCAGTCCGGGCAGCCGACGGAACAGCGTGGCCAGCGCGATCTGGAGCTCGGCGCGGGCCAGCGGCTGGCCGAGGCACTGGTGCACGCCGAAGCCGAAGGCCAGGTGCCGCCGGGCGTCCCGGTCCACGTCCAGCTCGTCGGGCGGCAGCAGCCCGGGGCCGCCGAACAGCTCCTCGTCCCGGTTCGCGGTGGAGAGCATCGCGATCACGCCCTCCCCGGCCCGGACGGTCACGCCGCCGAGCTCCACGTCCTCCAGCGCCACCCGGGCCACGCCGGTGTGCACGATGGTGAGGTAGCGCAGCAGCTCCTCCACCGCGCCGGGCAGCGCGGCCGGGTCGGCCAGCCTGGCGACCTGCTCCGGCCGGTCCACCAGCAGGGCGGTGGAGAGCGAGATCATGTTCGCGGTCGTCTCGTGCCCGGCGATCAGCAGCAGGAAGCCGGTCCCGGCGACGTCGCGCGGGGTGAGGTCGTCCCGGGCGGCGAGCCGGCTGAGGATGTCGTCCTGCGGCTGCGCCCGCTTGCGGGCGGTCAGCTCCTCCAGGTACGCCAGCATCTCGTCCCGGGCCGCGAGGCGCTGCTCGTTCGTGCTGGTGCTGGTGAGCAGCGTCCGGCTGATCGACTGGAAGAACTCGTGGTCCTCGTACGGGACGCCGAGCATCAGGCAGATCACCAGCGAGGGGACGGGCAGCGCGAAGTCGGCGACCAGGTCGGCCTCGGTGCGGCCCTCGGTCATCGCGTCCAGCGCCTCGTCCACGATCCGCTGGATGTCCGGGCGCATCGCCTGCACCCGCTTGACCAGGAAGTCCCCGGTGACCATGCGGCGCAACCGGGCGTGCTCGGGGTCGTCGCGGTTCAGGAAGCTCGGGTTGTCGGTGAGCTGCTCCCGGTCCCCGGCGACCAGCAGCGGGAAGGTCGGGTGGCGCAGGTCCGCGCTGAACCGGCGGTCGGAGAGGATGGCGCGGACCTCGGCGTAGCCGGTGGCCAGCCAGCAGGACTCCCCGCCGGGCAGCTTGCCGCGGGTCAGGCTCGCGGTGGCGGCGGCCTCGGTGTAGGCGGGCGGCGGGCCGAACGGGCAGCCGGCCGAGTGCGGGGCCGGCAGCGGGGTGGCGGGGGCGGTGGGCGTGGTCGTCAAGGCGGGGTCTCCTTGCGTCGCGATGGTTCTCCGGTGGGGGTGTGGTGGTCGAACATCCGTCGGGGGTGCTCTCGGCCGGGGCGGTCGGCAGTCAGG
The DNA here is from genome assembly GCF_044391605.1 of Kitasatospora sp. NPDC018619. NCBI lineage: Bacteria > Bacillati > Actinomycetota > Actinomycetes > Kitasatosporales > Streptomycetaceae > Kitasatospora > Kitasatospora sp. NPDC018619. The sequence continues at coordinate 233,975 of NZ_JBISAI010000009.1, read as the reverse complement.
CCGTCGGCCGGGTCAGCCGTCGGACCGGTCGGCCGCGGCCTCGGCGGGCTCCTCCTCGACCACGGTGATGGCGCCGCCCGGGCAGAGCTGGGCGGCCAGTCTGAGATCGTCGAACTGGTCGGGCCGGAAAACGGTCTGACGCAGCCTCACCAGGCTGTCGTCGTCGTCCTGGTCGAAGACCTCGGGGACGTTCGTGACGCACATCCCGGAGCTGCAGCAGCGGTCCCGGTCGACACTCACCCGCATGGTCGGGCCCCTCTCGCCAGTGCGCCGCCGGCTGCCCGGCGGCCGCCTCCCGTTGTCATCGCCAACCTAACCGCCGCTGTTCCGTCCACGGAGGGTGCGGCGGCGGGATCTCCGAGAATGGCCGATTCGCCTCCTGTCCGGGCGGCCCGGCGGGGCCGGAGGTTTGAACCGGTGCCACCCCCGGCGCCACACCGGCGACGCCCGGCCCCGCCGGGCCGCCCGCGCGGTGCCGCAAGGAGCCGGAGCGGCGCAGTGGGCGGACGCTCCTGGCCGAGGTGGTGATCGGCGGCGGGAGGGCGGTCCGCCATGCTGGGGCCACACCGAACCTCGCGACAGGAGACCGAGATGAGCGACACCCCCGCGACCCACTGGAGCGTCGGCGCGCCCGAGGCCGGCGACTACCCGGCCTGGCGCGAACTCTTCCGCGGGTACTGCGAGTTCTACCGGGTGCCGGTTCCGGAGGAGAAGGCCGCGCTGGTGTGGTCCTGGCTGACGGACCCGGAGCACGAGGTGGCGGGGCTGCTGGTGCGGGACGGGGAGGGCCGGCCGGTCGGCCTCGCGCACTACCGGCCGTTCTCGCGTCCGCTGCACGGGGCCGTCGGGTGCTTCCTGGACGACCTGTTCGTGGCGCCGGAGGCCCGTGGCGGCGGCGCGGTGGACGCGCTGTTGGGCCGGCTGCGGGAAATCGCGGCGGAACGCGGGTGGAACACCGTCCGCTGGATCACCGCCGAGGACAATTACCGGGCCCGCGGCAAGTACGACCAGGTCGCCAACCGGACCGCTTTCCTCACCTACGACATGGCCCCGGAAGCGCCGGTCGGCTGAGCCCGGGGCCGGACCGCCGGACGTCCGTTCGGAATTTCTGTTATCGGCGCCCCGCCGGGAGGTCTCCCCAGTGTCGACACCCGACCAGTCGACCCGGAACAGAAAGCGTGGCCACGTGAACAGCGACGACAGGACGACCATCCTCCCGGCGAGCGGAGGCGGTGACAGCGGGCGTACGGCCGGTGGCCGCTCCGGCGGCCGGGCGGCGCGGCGGGCTGCCGAGCGGCACGGCGGGCGGGGCCGGCGGGCGCGGCGGCGCGGCGTGGTCGTGCCGGTGACGGCCGTCGTCGCCGTGGCCGGCACCGGGCTGTTCGCCGCGCTGGCCGGCGCGGGCTACGCGGCGTACGGCGGCAAGCAGACCGACCGGGACATCGCGGGCCAGGCGCTGGCCGCCGACACACTGATCTCCGCGGAGCTGGGCACCCGTGAGGGCATCCAGGTGCCCGGCGCCGGGGGCACGAACCCGGACGTCCCCCCGGCGGCGGCCCCCGCCACCGCCGACCCGACGGCCGCCCCGAGCGCCCCGGCCGCGCCGAGCGCGAGCCCGACCGCCGCCGCCTCCCCGACGGCCGCGGCCGCCGCCACCCCGACCGCCGCATCCGCGCCCACCGCCACCGCGGCCAAGGCGGCGCCGAGCGCGACGGGCACCGCCACCCCCGTCCGGACCGCTGCCAAGCGGGCCGCCGCAGGGCCGCCGGCCGGCGGCGGCGCGTCCCCGTCGTACGCCCAGCAGGTCGTCGACCTGGTCAACGTCGAGCGCTCCAAGGCCGGCTGCGGGCCGGTCAGCGCCGAGCCCCGGCTGGCGAGCGCGGCCCAGTCGCACAGCGACGACATGGCGAACCGCAACTACTTCGACCACGCCAGCCCCGAGGGCGAGCACGCCGACCACCGGATCGAGGCGGCCGGCTACAGCTGGAGCACCTGGGGCGAGAACATCGCCCGCGGCCAGAAGGACCCGGCCGCCGTGATGGAGTCCTGGATGAACAGCCCCGGGCACCGGGCCAACATCCTGAACTGCTCGTTCAAGCAGCTCGGCGTGGGTGTGCGGACGGGTGCCAACGGCCCGTGGTGGACCCAGGTGTTCGCCGCCCCGGCGTGAACCGGCGCGAGCGCGCCCCCCATCCGGCCACCCGCCCCGACCCGGCTCCGGCCTTCGACCCCGACACCCGTCCCGGCCCGGTCTGACGTCCAGACCGGGCCCCTCGGCGCGGGCCGATTTTCCGATTCCATGCACATTGTTGTTATCTGATCACTTCCCACGGGTCTCCGAGGAGGCAGCGGCGGACGGAAACACGGCAAGACGGAGTGCGGACCATGAACGCTGAGGTGCAGAACGGGACCGGGACCACCCTGGTGCTCGCGGCGCAGGCAGGTGACCGGCAGGCCCGGGAGGCGCTGGTCGCCGCCTGGCTGCCGCTCGTCTACAACGTGGCCGGCCGCGCCCTCGGCGGCCACGCCGACGTGGACGACGTCGCCCAGGAGACCATGATCCGGGCCCTGGACGGCCTGGACGGGCTCCGCGACCCGGGGTCCTTCCGGTCCTGGCTGGTCGCCATCACCATGAACCAGGTGCGCCGACGGCACGCCGCCGGCCGGCAGCAGCCCACCGTCGGCGGCCTGGACGAGGCCTGGGAGGTCGCCGACCCGCGGGCCGACTTCACCGACCTCACCATCCTGCGCCTCGGCCTGTCCGGCCAGCGCCGCGAGGTGGCCGAGGCCACCCGCTGGCTGGACCCGGACGACCGCGAGCTGCTCGCCCTCTGGTGGCTGGAGGCCGCCGGTGAGCTCACCCGGGCCGAGCTCGCCGAGGCCCTCGACCTGAGCCCGCAGCACACCGCCGTACGGGTGCAGCGGATGAAGAAGCAGCTCGAAGCGGGCCGCGTCGTGGTCCGTGCGCTCGGCGCCTACCCGCGCTGCCCCGGCCTGACCGAGCTGACCGCCGCCTTCGACGGCACCCCGAACTCGGTCTGGCGCAAGCGCATCGCCCGTCACATCCGCGACTGCGCCGGCTGCGGCGGGCTCGGCCGGGACCTGTTCCCCGCCGAGGGGCTGCTGGCCGGCCTCGCGCTGGTGCCGGTCCCGCTCGACGCACCCGTGCTGCTGCACTTCCAGCACACCGCCGCCACCGTCGCCGCCGCCCCGGCGGCCGCCACCGGAGCCGGCTCCGGGACGGGCGCAGGAGCGGGTACCGGCGGCGGTGTCCACGCCGGTGCGGGCGGGCACGGGGGCTGGGCCGGCGCCGCGGCCCGCAAGGCCGTCCTGGTGAGCGGCGCGGCCGCGGCCGTCGCCGTGACCACCCTCGCCCTGGTCTGGCCGCATGCCGAGGAGCCCGCGCGGACGACGCCGGAGCCCACCACCCCGGCCGCCGCCCAGGACACCCCGACGGCCGCCGCCGCACCGGTCGCCGTCCCGACGCCGGTGCCGACCACCCCGGCCGCGCAGACCCCGACGCCGCCCCCCGCACCCACCGCGACCGCCACCCGCACGGCCACCGCGACGCCCCAGCCCAACCCGGAGCGCCAGCTGGTGGACCTGGTCAACGCCGAACGGGCGAGGGCCGGTTGCGCCCCGCTGCGGATCGACCCCCGGCTGCACGGCTCGGCCCAGAAGCACGCGGAGTCGATGGCCGCCCGCGGCTTCTTCGACCACGTCAACCCGGAGGGCGTCCGCGCCGAGGACCGGATCACCGCCGCCGGCTACCGCTGGTCCCAGTGGGGCGAGAACCTCGACCGGGGCCCGACCACCCCGGCCGCCGTCCTCGCCCGCTGGATGGACGGCGGGATCCACCAGTCCAACCTGCTCGACTGCGGCTTCAAGGACGTCGGCGTCGGCTTCGCCACCGGCCCCGCCGGCGCCCCCTACTGGACCCAGGACCTCGGAGCCCCGCTGCCCTGAGCCGGCCCGCCGGCCCGCCGGGGCTACGCGGACGGGTGCGCGACCAGGCCGGCCGCGGGGCCGGTCACATGGCCCGTGGCGTCCCCGAGGACGCCGCCCGCGTCCCCGACCTGCCCGGGCAGCGCGGCCTGGGCACCGGCCAGCGGTGCGGGCAGGCCCTCCTGCCCTCCCACGGCACTGGCGTGGGCGCTCGGCGCGGTGAGGGAGGCCACGACCCCGACGGCGAGCGAGGCAACGGCGAGCATGCTGCGCTTCTTCATGGCCGGTCCAACGACGCTGCGCCGGAAGGGTCACGGGCCGCCGCGTGCTGCCACCGAGCACCGGGCGCGCGCCGGGACCCGCGCGCCGGTGGCGGTGCGCGGACGTTGGACGGCCCGCGAACCGACCGGGACTCTGCCGGGCGGCGGGCGGGCCGTGGGAACCACCATGGCCCCACCCGCCCCTGCCGGTCAGGGGCGTACGTGGCGCGACCGGACGCACGGCGGCGCGCCGGGCGTGCACCCGCCGTCCCCGGCCGCGCCGTCAGAGCGTTCCGGACCCCCGCGCCACCGTCGGCCCGCCCGCCCCGGCGGCCCCGCCGCCCGGCGCCCCTGCCTGGCCCACCGGGCCCACCACCCAGTCCGGGTGCCCCGGCATCGGCGGCGTCCGGGTGCCGTACAGCCAGTCGTGCAGGAAGCCCCGCAGGTCCTGCCCGGAGACGGCCGAGGCCGTCCGCACGTAGTCCTCGGTGCTCGCGCTCCCGCCCCGGTGGGTGTCCAGGAAGACGCGCTCGATCCGGTCGAAGACCGCCGTCCCGACCTTCTCCCGGAGCGCGAACAGCACCAGGGCGCCGCCGGTGTACCGCTGGCTGTCGAAGAGGTCGGCGGCGTTCGGGGAGGCGACCGGCCCGGAGTCGTGCCGCCACTGGTCGCCCAGCCCGTAGAGCAGGCGCATCCGGTCGGTCAGCGTGGTGTACCCCCAGGCGTCCGGCCAGCCGCGCTCGTAGCGGTACGTGAGCCCGTAGAAGTCGGCGTGGCCCTCGTTGAGCCAGAGGTCGGACCACCGGGCGGGGGAGACGCTGTCGCCGAACCAGGAGTGGACCAGCTCGTGCATCATGTGCGAGCCGATCGCCGGCTCGGCCTGGCGCAGGAAGTTCGGCTTGTAGAGGGTGAGCGTCTGGGTCTCCAGGCCGGTGAAGGCGAACGCGGCCGGATCGTCCGTGTCGGCCGGCAGGATCCCGTACGTCTCGAACGGGAAGGGCCCCAGGCGCGCCTCGGCCCAGGCGAGTTGGCCCGGGGTGAGGGCGAGTGCGGGCTCCAGCTCGGCGGCGCGCGCCCTGGGCACGACGTCGCGCAGCGGCAGGCCGTGCGGGCCGGTGCGCTCGCGCACGGTGTAGTCGCCGACCGAGACCTGCACCAGCTCGGTGGCCATCGGCTCGCGGGACACGTACCGGCGGGTGGTACGGCCGTCGGCGTGCCGCTCGGTGGCCGTCAACTCCCCGCTGGCGACGCCGAGGAGGGCGTCCGGGGCCGTCACCGCGATGGTGAACCGGGCCTTGTCGCCCGGGTGGTCGTTGCACGGGAAGACGGTGTGCGCGCTGTTCGGCTGCCCGGCCACCGCGAAGCCGTCCCGGGTGGGCACCCAGCCGGTGTGCGGCAGCCGGGCCCGCGGGTCGGCGCCGTACTCGACCGCCACCCGGGTGACGGCGCCGGGGCGGAGCGGCCGGTCCGGAGTGACCGTCAGCTTCTCGTCGTGGCCGGCGAAACCCGCCGGCCGCCCGTCGACCCGGACGGCGCGCACGTCCAGCCCGAGTGCGTCCAGCTCCAGCCGGGCCAGCGTGCGGTCGGGCCGGACGGTCACCACGGCGGTGCCGTCCACCGTCCCGGCCCCGGCCCGGTAGTCGAAGGCCAGGTCGTACGCGAGCGCCTGGTACCCGGTGTTGCCGAGCGAGGGGAAGACCGGGTCGCCCAGCCCGTCGGCGGCCGCGGCCGGCGGCGCGCTCGCGGACAGCAGCACCGCGCTGAGCGCGAGCGGCAGGAGGGGACCGGTTCGGGGCCTGGGCAAGGGTGATCACCGCACTTCCACGAGTGGGCGGGGGCGCCTGGCCACGGATGCTAGTCGACTGCCCGGGCGGAAGGGCGGGATCCGGCGACACAGCGTGGTCCCCCGGACGGCTCACGGTGATGGCGGCGCCCGCGGGCACGGTCTAACGTCGGGAGTGCTTCGTCCCCTGACGGACGAGCCACGGCCGTCGGAGCACCTGGCCAGGTCCGGCGGCCGTACTTCGCTGCCCGGGCACCGTGCGCCCGACGCACCCCGTAGGCTGGCGGTCGAGCCGACGCCCGCGTACCGGATGCCAGGAGCCGCCGTGACCAGCCCAGCCTCACCCGTCCTGGTGATCGGCGAGTGCGTCGCCGACATAGTCCGATCAGGTGGGGCCGCGGACCGGGTTCACCCCGGCGGCAGCCCCGCGAACGTCGCCTACGGCCTCGCCCGCCTGGGGCGGCCGACGACGCTGCTCACCGAGCTGGGGCCGGACGCCAACGGCCGGCTGATCCGGCGGCACCTGGAGTCCGCCGGGGTGCGGGTGCGGGCCGCCGAGGCCGCCCGGACGCCCTCGGCGGTGGTGGAACTGGACGGGCAGGGCCGGCCCCGCTACACCTTCGACATCCGCTGGACGCTGCCGCCCACCGAGCTCGCCGAGGCCCCCGCGGCGATCCACCTCGGCTCGATCGCCGCGGTCACCGAGCCCGGCGCGGCGTCGGTGCGGGCGCTGGTGGAGGCCTGGCGCGGGCGGGCGCGGATCAGCTACGACCCGAACGTGCGCCCGGCGCTGATGGGGGACCGCGCCGAGGCCGTCCGCCGGGTCGAGCGCTGGGTGGCGCTGAGCGACCTGGTCAAGGTCAGCGACGAGGACCTGGCCTGGCTCCACCCGGGCGAGCCGCCGGAGGCCGTCGCCGAGCGCTGGCTGGCCCTCGGCCCGGCGGCGGTCGCGGTCACCCTCGGCGCCGGGGGCGCGGTCGCCCGCACCGCCGGGGGCGGGCGCGTCGAGGTGGCGGCGCTCCCGGTGCCGGTGGCGGACACGGTCGGCGCCGGGGACTCCTTCATGGCCGCCCTCCTGGACGCCCGGGCCCGCGGCGCCGACCTCGCGACCTGCCTCACCCGCGCGGTGACGGCGGCCGCCCTGACCGTCGGCCGGCCGGGTGCCGCCCTGCCCTCCGCGGCCGAGCTCGCGGCCGCCCTGGGAGCCGGGCCGGGGCGTACCGGCCCGGGTTCCTAGCGCCCGACCGGGGACGAGGCGGCGGACGGGACCGGTGACGCGGCCGGGCCGAGCTCCTTGCCGTACCAGACCTGGGCGTACGGCCCGTGGCTGTAGGCGGGGATCTCGCGGTAGCCGTGCCGGGTGTAGAGCGCGCGGGCCTCGACCAGGTCGAGGCGGGTGTCCAGGACGATCCGCCGGGCGCCCAGGGAGCGGGCGGCGTCCTCGACGGCGGCCAGCAGCACGGTGCCGCCGCCGGTGCCGCGCAGGCCGGGGCGGACGAAGACCCGGGTGAGCTCGGCGGTGCCGGCGTCGAGGCGCCGCAGGCCGGCGCAGGAGTGGGCGGCGCCGTCGTGGCGGCCGATCAGGAAGGCGCCGTCCGGGGCGGCGAGGTGGTCGCTGGGCGAGCCGGCCAGGCCGGACTCCAGCTCCTCGGGGGTGCCCTCCCGGCCGAGGTGCAGCCGGTAGTAGCGGTTGGCCACGTCGTAGTAGTACGCGCGCAGCAGTTCCAGGGCCTCGGGGGCGGTCACGTCCGCCGGGGCGACGGTCCAGGGGCCGGAGCGGCGGGGCGCGGTGTTCGTCATGCGCGGATGATCCGTGGCTCGGCCCGGCCGCCGCAACCGCTTTTCCGCCGGGCCGGCCGCGCGGCCGGCCCGCGCCGGGGCACCCGACCGGGCCAAGGAGGGGCGGGCCCCGGGTGCGTCGTTGCCCCGCGCGGGTGACGTGGGGGTTGGCGGTGGTGCACGGCTGGGGAGCAGTGCAGCCATGAACAGACCATCAGATCGTCGTATTAGTGGGGGTATGAGGGGGAGTCAGTACCGTCGGAGCGGTGCACGGGCCGGCCTGCCGGCCGCCGTCTGCCTCGCCGCGGTCCTCGCCGGCTGCGCCGGGCCCGCCGGGCCGAAGGCCCCTTTGGCCGCGGACGCCAACGCCGCGGCGGCCGACGCCGCCGGCCGCGCGGGCGCTCCGCCGGCGGCCCAGCCCCGGCTGCCCGGGCTGGCCCGCGCGGAGGAGGGCAACAGCAGCGAGGCCATGGCCCGTCAGGAGGCGGCCGCCCGGGCAGCGCTGGAGACCGCCCGGCGCTGGGGCCTGGAGCGCCCGCCGCTGAAGGCGCCGCCCCGCCCGGCGACCAGGGTCGCGCTCACCCCGGTGAAGGGCGTCAAGCTCGCCGACGGCCGCCCGCCCGTCGTCTACGGTGTGCCGACCGACGACAAGGTGGTCTTCCTGACCGTCGACGACGGCGCCGAGAAGGACCCGGAGTTCTCCCGGATGGCCGAGGAGCTGGGCATCCCGCTCAGCACCTACGTCTCCGACTACCTCGCCCGCGAGAACTACGGCTACTTCCGCGACCTGCACGCCCAGGGCGTGGAGATCAACAACCACACGATCAACCACCGCAACCTGAAGGTGCTGGACTACGAGACCCAGCGCCAGGAGATCTGCACCCAGCAGGACCGGCTGGAGCAGGAGATCGGCGTCCGCCCCCGGCTGTTCCGGCCGCCGTACGGCGAGTACAACGACGACACCCTGCGGGCGGCGGCCTCGTGCGGGGTGGAGGCGGTGCCGCTGTGGAACGAGGAGGCCTTCCCGGACCACATGGAGTGGCGCTACGACGACCGGAAGCTGCACCCGGGCGACATCATCCTGACCCACTTCCGGGGCACCGACATCTGGAAGGCCTCCATGCCGGACCTGTTGCGCAAGGTCGTCAACGACGTCACCGCGCAGGGCTTCGCGCTGGCCCGGCTGGACGACTACCTGTAGCGGCCGCGGCGGGCCCGGCGGCTCAGCCGAGCGAGAGGGCGTCGAGGTACACCCAGGCGCCCTCGTGCCGCACGAAGCGGCTGTTCTCGGTGAGCACGCCCTCCTCGCCGCCCTCGGCCCAGTGCGCCCGGAAGGCGACGCTGCCCTGGGCGTGGAAGGCGCCGCCCTCGGTGGTGGCGACCACCTCCAGGGCCGTCCAGCGCAGCCCCGGGTCGAAGTCGACCTCGGCCGGCCGGGTGTCCGGGTGCCAGGTGCGCAGCAGGTACGCCTCGTCCTGCGCGGCGAAGGCGCTGAACCGCGAGCGCATCAGGGACTCGGCGGTGGTGGCCGCCGCCTGGCCCCGGTGCAGCCGGCCGCAGCAGTCGCCGTAGGCGGCGGGCAGGCCGCACGGGCAGGGGGAGGAGGGCAGCAGCCGGGGCGCGGCGGCGCGGGGCGCGGAACGACGTCGGGACATGCCGCCCATTGTCCCCCACCCCTGCGGCGGCTCCCCGACGGCCCCGCGGGCGGCTGCGCTCACCGGCGCGCGGGATCGGGCAGCCCGGCGGCCAGCTGCCGCAGCGCCTCGGCCAGCAGCGGCGGGAACGGCACCGGCGGGTCGGCGGCCAGGTGCTGGTCGGCGGCGGCCCTGACCGCGGCGAGCGCGGCCCCGGCGACCAGCTTCGGGTAGAGGTCCCGCTCCGGGTCGGTGCCAGTCCGGGCGGCGACTGCGGCCGCGAGCCCGGCCGCCGCGTCGACCCCGTCGCGCAGCAGTTCGGCCTGGAGCGCCGGTTCGTGCAGCACCCGTCGGTCGGCGGGGGTCCAGCGCGGGGCCGGCTGCCCGCCCGCGTCCTCGTACGGTGCGAGCAGGGCCCGGGTGAGCGCCTCCCAGAGCGGCTCCCCGGCGGGCCGCCCGCGCAGTGCCTCGGCGGCCTCCCCGAGGCGGGCGCGGTGCCGGTACACGATCGCCTCGGCCTTGCTGGAGAAGTAGTTGTTGAACGTGCGCGGGGAGACCCCGGCCTCGGCCGCGATGTCCCGCACCCGGACGTTCTCCGCTCCCCGCTCCGCCGCCAGCCGCAGCGCGGCCCGGCCGAGGGCCTCCCGCGTCGCGGCCTTCCTCCGTTCCCGCTGACCGGGCCGGCCGTTCGTCATGGGCCCCACTGTCCGGTACGGGGTGCGTGGTGCGCAACCGTGCGCGGCGCGCAAGTTCGCCCGGGCCGGACCGGCTGTGGCGAGCCGCCCGCCACCTGCGGTTTGTCGCTGGTAGTAGTTGCCTGGTCGCGGAGCGATCCCCGCCGGGAGTCCGACCCCGCGCGCTCTCCGGCGGACCGGCTCGACAGGACTGGAGGAGCGGTCATGGGTGGCAGACAGCGTCCGCCGAGGGCGCGGACCCCTCGGCAGGGCAGGCCGGCCGGCGCCAGGGTGGACACCCGGGCGGAGTTCGCCCGCATCGAGGGGTTCCTGGCCTGGGAGGCGGAGGTCGCGGCGGCCGAGCGGGACGCCCGTGCGTTCGCCGCGCAGTTCCCGTGGCTGCCGGTGGCGGAGCGGGAGGGCCTCGAACAGGCCTACACCGCCGACCGGCTGCGCTACGCCGAGGAGGTCGTGGACCGCGCGGTCGAGCGCTGCCGCCGGCTGGCCGCCCGGTACCGCGTCGAGTGTCGCCGGATCTGCGCCCGCTGGGCGGCGCTCTGCCTGTCCGTCACCGTGGCGGCGGCACTGTTCGCGGTGGTCCCGGCCGTCCTGCGCGGCTGACCGGACCGGCTCGGGCCCGCCGGCGCCGGGAGCGGTGCGGCGGGCCCGGGCACGACGAGGGCCCGCCGTACCGTTCCCGGTGCGGCGGGCCCTCGGTGGCGTCGGGCGGGGTCAGTGGTGGCCGTGGCCGCTGGTGATCTCCTCGTGCTCCTCGACGGTCGGCTTGGCGATCTGGCTGTACTCGCCGTAGAAGCCGCGGGAGAGCTTGACCCGTGCGCGGGTCCACAGCCCGGCCTTGCGGGCCACCCCGTTCTCGTCCACCTCGGGCGGCAGTTCGGAGGGCTGCGGCTGGTCGTGCGCGGTGAGGGTGTAGAGCCGGCCCTGCGGCAGCGGGGCGTGCACCTCGACGTACTCCCCGTGCTGGTGCCGGTTGATGACGCCGGTCTCCCGGCCGTGCAGGACCTTCTCCCTGTCCCGCCGCTGGAGGCCCAGGCACCACCGCTTGGTGATGACGAACACGACCACCGGCACGGTGAAGAAGCCGATCCGCACCGCGTAGGTGATCGCGTTGATCGAGAGGTGGAAGTGGGTGGCCAGCAGGTCGTTGCCGCCGCCGGCCAGCAGGATCAGGTAGAGGCTCATCCAGGCCGCGCCGAAGGCGGTGCGGACCGGGGCGTTGCGCGGCCGGTCCGCGATGTGGTGCTCGCCCCGGTCCCCGGTGATCCAGGCCTCCAGGAACGGGTAGCACCAGATGATCAGCAGGACGGTCGGGAACACCATCAGCGGGACGAACACCCCGAGGTTGAGGGTGTGCCCGCCCCAGACGCTGATCTCCCAGCCGGGCATTACGCGGATCAGGCCCTCGGAGAAGCCCATGTACCAGTCCGGCTGGGCGTTGGTGGTCACCTGGTCCGGCCGGTACGGGCCGTACATCCAGATCGGGTTGACGGTGGCGATCGCCGCCATCGCCGAGACCACGCCGAAGACCAGGAAGAAGAACCCGCCCGCCTTGGCCGTGTAGACCGGCAGCAGCGGCATGCCGACCACGTTGGAGTTGGTCCGGCCGGGCCCGGCGAACTGGGTGTGCTTGTGGTAGAAGACCAGGATCAGGTGCGCCGCGAGCAGGCCCACCATGATCCCGGGGATCAGCAGGACGTGGACGGTGAACAGCCGGGGGATGATGTCGTGCCCCGGGAACTCGCCGCCGTAGAGGAAGAACTGCAGGTACGTCCCGACGATCGGGACGGCGAGCACCGCGCCCTCCATGAAGCGGATGCCGGTGCCGGAGAGCAGGTCGTCGGGCAGCGAGTAGCCCATGAAGCCGTCGAACATGCCGAGGATCAGCAGCAGGGCCCCGAAGACCCAGTTGATCTCGCGCGGCTTGCGGAACGCGCCGGTGAAGAAGACGCGCATCATGTGGGTCAGCATCGCGGCGACGAACACGATCGCGGACCAGTGGTGGATCTGGCGCATCAGCAGGCCGCCGCGCACGTCGAAGCTGATCCTGACGGTCGAGGAGAAGGCCTCGGACATCGGGATGCCCTTGAGCGGGACGTACGACCCGTCGTAGACGACCTCGCCCATGCTCGGCACGAAGAACAGGGTGAGCCAGACGCCGGTGAGGATGATGATGACGAAGGTGTAGAGCGCGATCTCGCCCAGCATGAAGGACCAGTGGTCGGGAAAGATCTTGCGCAGGTTGGCCTTGGCCAGGGAGTAGATGCCGAGCCGTCCGTCGGTCCAGTCGGCCAGCGCCTCCGCCTTGTTGGCCGGCTCGGCGCGCGTGGTGGTCACCGGTCCCGGCTGCGACTGCTGGTCGGTTCTCACGACGGGCTCCCCGGCGTCCTCGGCGTGCCGTGCTGGAGGCCCGCCGGTGGGAACGCCGGCCGGCGAAGTGTTGTGATCATGGGACCTCTCGATACGGGCCCGCCGGCGGGACCGGCGCGCGGACCAGGTGTTCCGCTGGGACCGTTGCTCAGGGTGATGGAGCGCTTACTCTGTCATGCTGTCGGCAGGGGGCCGACTGTGCACGTCCATCGGCCCGTCCGGCCGTGCGTGTCGGGCCGGACGGGCGTTCCTGACGCCCGATCGGCTGGCCCCCGCTCGGCCCAACGGGTGTCGATGCTGCGCTCGGGTGCCGCGGAAGCATTTCGGCGCGCGCCGCGGCCGGGGGTCGCGCGGTCCGGGGCCTACGCTGCGCCAATGGTGGATCAGCGTGAACTCTTCGAGGACGTCACCGAGGCCCTGGCCCGCGCCGGGTTCGACACCGGGCCGGGCTCCTCACCGCTGTGGATCGACCGTCACCCCGAGGGCGTGGTGGTCGGCTGGACGCCGGGCGCGGAGCCGGGCGGCCCGCCCTCCCGGGAGGCGGTCGCGGCGCTGAGCGGCGCGGCCGCGGTCGTGCTCCGCGAGTGCGGCTACCTCGTCGCCGGGACGCAGGAGGGGGACCTGCTGGTGCGCTGCGCCGAACCGGTGACGGTCCCGGACCCGTCCGACCCGGAGCCGGTGCCGGAGCAGTGGTGGGGGTGACCAGGGGCCCCTGACCCCCCGCCAGGGCCCGCGGACGTGGTCGACCCCTGGGGGAGCCCATACCGAATCCTTACCCGGAGCGGGGGTGCGGTTGACCTTGCCGGCTCTAAGGTTTGCCTAAGCTAAGCCCTCGCCCCGGACCCGGTGTCCGGGGCGTTCGGCTGCGCCGCTGCGCCGCCACCGCGGCGGGGCAGAGGACAGGTGAACGGCCCGGGCCCGCCCGGGGGAGGAGCCCGCCGCATGTGGGATGAGGCGTTTCCCAGCTTCCTGATCGGTCTGCGCGAGGGGCTGGAAGCCGGACTGATCGTGTCGATCCTGGTCGCCACGCTGGTCCGGGGGGACCAGAAGGGCCGGCTGCCCCAGGTGTGGACGGGCGTCGCGGCGGCCGTCGCGCTCAGCTTGAGCTTCGGCGCGGTGCTCACCTTCACCGCCGCCAACCTCTCCGGCCACGCCCAGGAGGCCTTCGGCGGGGTGCTCAGCCTGGTCGCGGTCGGCTTCGTCACCGCGATGGTGTTCTGGATGCGGCGCTCGGCGCGCACCCTCTCCGCCGAGATCAGGGAGAAGGTCCGGGCCTCACTGGCGATGGGCGCCGGCGCGCTGGTGCTCACCAGCTTCCTCGCGGTCGCCCGCGAGGGCCTGGAGACCTCGCTCTTCCTGTGGACGAACGTACGCACCGCCGGGGAGTCCACCGGGCCGCTGCTCGGCGCGGCCGTCGGCCTGGTGCTCTCGGCCGGGCTCTGCTGGGGCCTGTACCGGCGGGCCCTGCGGATGAACCTCACCCGGTTCTTCACCGTCACCGGCGCCGGGCTGATCGTCGTCGCCGCGGGCGTGCTCGGCTACGGCCTGCGGGACCTCCAGGAGTCCGGCCTGGTCGGCGGCGGCAGCTCGTACGCCTTCGACCTGAGCGGGCACCTGGACGCCTCCTCCTGGTACGCGACGCTGGTGCAGGGCACCCTCAACCTGACCGTCACCATGACGGTGCTCCAGGTCGTCGGGTACGTCGCGTACCTGGGCGTCGTGATGACGCTGTTCGTCGAGGGGGTCCGCGGGGGCGGTCCGGCCGCCCGGTCCGCCGCTCCCGCTTCCGGTCCTGCTCCCGCTCCTGCTGCCTCCGTTTCCGCTGCCGCGCCGAAGTCCGCCGGGGCCGGGGGCGCCTTTGCCGGACCGGCGCGGGCCGGGCGGCCGCGCTGGGTGCTCCCGACCGCGGCGATCGCCGTCCCGGTGGCGGTGGCCGGCGTCGTCGTCGCGGTCAGCGACGGCAAGCAGGGCGGCTCCGCCACCGTCGCCGTCTCCGAGCAGGAGTGCGGCAAGGGCTTCGCGGTACCGCGGCCCGGTCGGCAGGTCTTCCGGATGCACAACACCGGGGACAAGGTCGCCGAGGTCTACCTGGTCGACCCGGGCAGCGGCGCCGTCTACGGGGAGATCGAGGGTCTGGCCCCCGGCACCACCCGCGCCCTGACCGCCACCGTCGGCTCCGGCGACTACGCCTGGCGCTGCGTGCCCACCGGCGGCAGGGCCGTCACCTCGGCGACCGTGCACGTCAGCGGCGGTGCCGAGGCCAAGGCCGTCAAGCCGGTCGCCGAGGACGACCTCAAGGCCCCGCTCGACAGCTACCGGCAGTACGTCGAGCAGGGCCTCGCGGAACTGGTGGCGCAGACCCGCACGCTCCAGGCCGACGTGCGCTCAGGGAATCTCGCCGCGGCGAAGGCCGACTGGCTCCCCGCCCACCTGCGGTACGCGTCGCTCGGCGCCGCCTACGGCACCTTCGCCGACCTCGACGGCAAGATCGACGGCCGTCCGGACGGGCTCGCCGAGAAGGAGCGGGACCCGGGATTCACCGGCTTCCTGCGGCTCGAGTACGGCCTGTGGCACGGCCAGTCCGCCGCCGAGCTGACGCCCGTCGCCGACGCGCTGGCCCGGAACGTCGAGCAGCTCGCGCACGACTTCCCCGGGCAGGAGTTCGCCCCCGGCGACCTGCCGCTGCGCGCCCACGAGATCCTGGAGAACACCCTCCAGTTCGAGCTGACCGGCGACACCGACATGGGCAGCGGCACCAACCTGGCCACCGCCCAGGCCAACCTGGCCGGCACCCAGGAGCTGCTGACCCTGCTGCGGCCGCTGCTCGACGAGCGGGACCCGCAGGTGCTCGTCCGGGCGGACGCCGGGATGAAGCGGGTCGGCGACCTGCTCGCCGCCGCCCACCGGCCCGAGGGCTGGACCCCGCTGGCCGAGCTGCCCGCCGACGCCCGCCGACAGCTCGACGGTGCCACCGGCGAACTGCTCGAAGACCTCGCTCCCGTCCCCGCCCTGCTCGAGATCCGGAAGGCCGCCTGATGACCGACCACACCGCAGCCACCGGGTCCTGCCCGTTCCCGCACGCCGCCGCCGAGCCGGCCGCCCCGGACGGCTGTCCGGCCGGCCCGGCCCGGCGCAGCTTCGTCCGGGCCGCGCTCGGTGCGGGAGCCGGAGCCGCCGTGCTGGCCGGCGGCGGCCTCGCCCTCGGCGCCGGCCCGGCCTCCGCCGGGGACGGCCGGCAGGACCGCGGCGGGGCGGTGCCGTTCCACGGAGCCCACCAGGCCGGCGTCACCACCCCGGCCCCCGGCTTCGCGGCCTTCGTCTCCTGCCAGGTCATCGCCCAGGACCGCGCGGCGCTCGAACGGCTCTTCCGGACCCTGACCGAGCGGATCCGCTTCCTCACCGCCGGCGGCACCCCGCCGGACCTCGGCGTCGGCGCGCCGCCCTCGGACAGCGGCATCCTCGGCCCGACCGTGCCGGCCGACCACCTCACCGTCACCGTCGGCGTCGGCGCCTCGCTCTTCGACGACCGCTACGGCCTGGCCAGGGCCAAGCCCGCCCGGCTGGCGCCGATGCGGACCTTCCCCGACGACAACCTCCAGGCCGCCGAACTGCACGGCGACCTCTCGCTGCAGATCTGCGCCGACCGCCAGGACACCGTGCTGCACGCGCTGCGCGACCTCACCCGGCACACCCGGGGCGGGCTGCAGATCCTCTGGCGGATCGACGGCTTCCAGAACCAGGCCCGCCCGGACGGCGCCCAGCGCAACCTGCTCGGCTTCAAGGACGGCATCGTCAACCCGGACACCGGCTCCGCGCGCGAGATGGACCGGCTGGTCTGGGTCGTCGACGGGGCGGGCGAGCCCGCCTGGGCGACCGGCGGCAGCTACCAGGTGATCCGGATCATCCGGATGCTGACCGAGTTCTGGGACCGGGTGACCCTCACCGAGCAGGAGAAGATGTTCGGCCGCCGCCGCGACACCGGCGCGCCGCTGGACGGCACCCGGGAGACCGACGTGCCCGACTACGCCAAGGACCCGGACGGCAAGGCGATCCCGCTCGACGCCCACATCCGGCTGGCCAACCCGCGCACCGCCGCCACCGACGACTCGCGCATCCTGCGCCGGGGCTTCAACTACGACCGGGGCGTCGACCGGGCCGGGAACCTGGACATGGGCCTGGTGTTCTGCTGCTACCAGCAGGACGTGGTGCGGCAGTTCGAGGCCACCCAGACCCGGCTGATCGGCGAGCCGCTGGTGGACTACATCTCGCCGACCGGCGGCGGGTACTTCTTCGTCCTGCCGGGCGTGCGGGACGAGGCCGACTGGCTCGGGCGGGGGCTGCTGGCCGCTGTCGGCTGACGGGGCGTGCGTGGTGGGCGGGCCGGCGTACAGGCGAGCGGGCCGGCGTGCAGGCGGGCGGGCGGGCGTGCAGGCGGGCGGGCGGGCCGGCGTGCGGGCGGGCGGGCGTGCAGGCGGGCGTGCGCGCGGGCCTCAGGAGCCGAGGGTGAAGCCGATCACCGCTCCGCCGCCCTCCCGGTTGGTGGCGAAGGCCGTCCCGCCGTGCGAGCGGGCCACCTCGTGCACGATGGCCAGGCCCAGCCCGGAGCCGGGCAGGCCGCGCGCGGCGGTGGCCCGGTAGAAGCGGTCGAAGACCCGGTCGAGGTCGGCCGGGTCGATGCCCGGGCCCCGGTCGCGCACCTCCACCCGGGGGCCGCGCACCACCACCTCGATCGGCTCCGTGCCGGCCGGGTCGAACTTGGCGGCGTTGTCCAGCAGGTTGCCCACCGCGCGGGCCAGCGCGTCCGGCCGGGCGGTGACCACGGTCGCGTCGGCGTCCACCACCACCTCCCGGTCGCTGCGCCGCCGGGCCTGGGCGGCGGCCTGTCGGGCCACCTCGGCGAGCACCACCTCGGTCGGCTGCTCGTCCGCCCTGCGGTCCGCCGCGAGCGCCACCAGCTCCTCCACCAGGTGGGTCAACTCCCGGGCCTCCTCCGTCAGATCGGCCATCACCGCGGCGCGTTCGGAGGGCGGCAGCCGGTCCAGGCTGGGCAGCACCGAGAGGTTGGTGCGCAGGCTGGTCAGCGGGGTGCGCAGCTCGTGCCCGGCGTCCTGGACCAGTCGGCGCTGGTTCTCCTTGGCGGTGGCGAGCCGGACCAGCATCCGGTCGAAGGCCCGCCCGAGCCGGCCCACCTCGTCCGTTCCGGCGGCGGGCACCGGCACGTCCAACCGCCCGCTCGCGGCGACCAGTTCGGCTGCGGTGGTGAGCCGGACCAGGCGTCGGGCGATCCGTCCGGCGAGCAGTCGGCCGGCCCCGCCGGCGAGCACCGCGACCACCGCGACCAGGACCTCCGTACGGGTCCGCAGGGTGCTCAGCAGTTCCTCCGTCGGCCCGACCTGCTGGATGATCTGGACGGCGCCGCGCTCGCCGCCGAGCGAGACCACACCGACCCGGTAGCCCTCGCCCTGCCGGTGGCGCAGCCCGATCGCGACGCGGCCCGGCTGGGCGGCGTGGGCGAGCCGCTGGTCGACCGGGCTCGGCGGCAGGTCGAGCCGGGCGGTGCCGGGCAGCGTCGCGCCGGCCGGGTCGAGCGCCTGCGTGGTGACCCGGATCGGGCGGACCAGGTCGGCGCTCAGGCCGCTCGGGCCGGCGAAGTCGCCCGGGAAGAGGACCTCGCGCTGCACCTGCCGGCCGACGGAGTCGACGGCGGCGCCGAAGTCGGCGGTCTCGTCGTCCCGGATCAGCCGTGCGGCGGCCTGGTAGCCGAGCGCGCCGATCACCACCGCGACCAGCGCGGCGATCGCGGCGAAGGCCAGGGCGAGGGTGGTGCGCAGACCGGGGCGCGGCCACCGGGGGAGGCGGCGGGGCGGGCGCGCCCTGCGGGGGCGGCGGGCCGGGCCGGTCACGGCTCGCGCAGCGTGTAGCCGACGCCGCGCACGGTGTGGATCAGCGGGGGCAGGCCGGGGCGGTCGAGCTTGCGGCGCAGGTAGCCGATGAACACCGCGAGGTTCTTCGAGCCGGGGCCGAAGTCGTAGCCCCAGATCCGCTCGTACAGGGTGGCCTGGTCGAGGACGGAGCCGGCGTGCCGGGCGAGGAGTTCCAGCAGGTCGAACTCGGTGCGGGACAGTTCGAGCTCCTGGCCGGCGCGCCAGGCCCGCCGGGCCGGCGGCTCGATCCGCAGGTCGGCGACGGTCAGCACCTCGGAGCCGGGCTCGGGCGGGGTGCGGCGCAGCAGGGCGCGCAGGCGGGCGAACAGCTCCTCCACGTCGAAGGGCTTGACCAGGTAGTCGTCCGCGCCGGCGTCGAGGCCGGCGACCCGGTCCGGCACCTCGACCCGGGCGGTGAGCATGAGCACCGGGGTGCGGTCGCCGGCCGCGCGTAGCCGGCGGCAGACCTCCAGACCGTCCGGCGCGGGCATCATCACGTCCAGCACCAGGACGTCCGGGCGCTGCTCCGCGAGGACGGCGAGGGTCTGGGTGCCGTCGGCGGCGACCCGTACCCGGTAGTCCTGCAGCATCAGGGCGCGGGCGAGCGAGTCTCGGATGGCCCGGTCGTCCTCGGCGATCAGCACGGTGGGGGTCATGGCGGAGATTCTCCCCGGCGTGCTCACGGCGGGGCCGGGCGGGGCCGGGATGCCCGGGCCCGTCACGGCTTTTGCGGGGTGCTTCGCGGGCGTACGGTGGCGGTACGGTGGCGCACCGCCGGGTGGGCCGCCTGGCTCGGTTCGGCACGCCCCGCCGGAGGCCGCGATGGCAGACCGGATGGCTCCTTTCACCACCCCGCGCGCGGAGCGGGCGCGGCGTGACGCGCAGGAGCGGCTGGGGGACTGGCGGGAGGTGTACCGCCCGGGCGCGCCGTTGCCGCTGGTCGGCCGGCAGGCCGGGCGGTGCATGGACTGCGGGCTGCCGTTCTGCCACAGCGCCTGCCCGCTGGGGAACCTGGTGCCGGAGTGGAACCGCCTGGTGGCGGAGTCGGGCACGGAGCGGGGAGCCGACTGGGAGGCGGCCGCGGCGCGGCTGCTGGCGACCGACAACTTCCCCGAGTTCACCGGGCGGCTCTGCCCGGCGCCCTGCGAGAGCGCCTGCGTGCTGGCGATCGACGGCGCGGCGGTGGCGATCAGGAACGTGGAGCTGGCGATCGCCGACCGGGCCTGGGAGGAGGGCTGGGACGGGCCCCGGCCGGCCGGGCGCTCGGCACGGGACGGCGGGCGGCGGGTCGCCGTGGTCGGCTCGGGCCCGGCCGGGCTGGCCGCCGCCCAGCAGCTGACCCGGGCCGGGCACGCCGTCACGGTGTACGAGCGGGCCGACCGGGCGGGCGGGCTGCTGCGCTACGGCATCCCGCCGTTCCGGCTGGAGAAGCGGCGGTTGGAACGACGGCTGGGCCAACTGCGCTCCGAGGGAGCGGAGTTCCGGACGGGGGTGTGGGTCGGCCGGGATGTGCCGGGTGAGGAGCTGCGGGCCGGGTACGACGCGGTGGTGGTCGCGGTGGGCGCGACCGCCTGCCGGGAGCTGCCGGTGCCGGGGCGGGAGCTGCCCGGCGTGCACCAGGCGATCGACTACCTGACCTGGGCGAACCGGGTGGACGAGGGCGACTGCCCCGCCCCGCCGGTGTCCGCCGAGGGGCGGCACGTGGTGATCGTGGGCGGCGGCGACACGGCGGCGGACTGCCTGGGGACGGCGCTGCGCCAGCGCGCCGCCTCGGTCACCCAGCTGGACATCAACCCGCGCCCGCCGCAGGGCCGGGCCGCCGGGCAGCCCTGGCCGGTGCACCCCAAGGTGTACCGGGAGACCACCTCGCACGAGGAGTCCGGCGCGGCGCGGGCCGGCCCCCCGGTGTTCGCGGCGACCACCGTCGGCTTCGAGCCCGGCCCGGACGGGCGGCTGGCCGCCGTGCGCTGCGCCGAGGCCGAGCCCGCCGACCGCAGGCCGTTGGCGGGCACCGAGCGCAGCCTGCCGGCGCAACTGGTGCTGCTCGCGCTGGGCTTCACCGGGCCGGAGCCGGACGGCGGGCTGTTCGCCCAACTCGGCGTGGCCGCCGGGCCCGAGGGCACCCTGGCCAGGGACGACGGCTTCGCCACCGCGACGCCGGGTGTGTTCGTCGCGGGGGACGCCGGGCGCGGGCAGTCGCTCATCGTGTGGGCGATCGCCGAGGGGCGGGCGGTGGCGGCGGCGGTGGACCGGTACCTGCGGGGGCGGACGGAGCTGCCCGTGCCGATCCTGGCGTCGGCGCGGGCGCTCACGGCCTGAACCGCGGGGGTGTGGTGGACGGGTGACGGTGTCGGGGCGGGGCTGGGCGGGGTTGGACGCGGCTGGACGGGTCTGGGCGGGGCGGTGCCGGAGCCCTCGGGGGCGGTGCCGGACGCGCCCGGGTGCGGAGGGAGCGCCCGGTCGGAGCGGCCCTTGGCTGGGCGTCCGG
The DNA here is from genome assembly GCF_044391605.1 of Kitasatospora sp. NPDC018619. Taxonomy (NCBI): domain Bacteria; kingdom Bacillati; phylum Actinomycetota; class Actinomycetes; order Kitasatosporales; family Streptomycetaceae; genus Kitasatospora; species Kitasatospora sp. NPDC018619. The sequence continues at coordinate 213,100 of NZ_JBISAI010000009.1, read as the reverse complement.
CTCCGGGGACAGCCCGTCGGCCCGGCAGACCTGGTCGGTGCGGGGGCCGCCCGGGCCGGGAACGCGACGGCGGCGGCCGGCGTGGCGGTCGCGAGGATTCCCCGGCCGGGCGGCGGATTCGGGTCATCAGGTGCCCTTCCTGGGGCCGGCCGTGCCGCGTCGGCGGTGGACGCCGGGCGGCGCAGGGCCGCCCAAAGCGTGCGGAGGCGAGCGGATCGGGTACGGACGGCCTTTGCTACGATCCGGCGACGAGGGCGTCGGCGGATGCGGGTACGGAGAGCGGAGGGTGCGGCCATGGGCTCGGGTGGGCGGATGGTGGAGTCGGTCGAGGTCCGCTACACGCCGACGGCCGCCGACTTCCGGGAGGCCTTCGCGGCACGGGCCCGGCACACGGTGGCCGGCCGCCGGGCGCGCCGCGCCGGGTTCACGCTGGGCGCCGTGGCACTGGCGGGTGCGGGGCTGCTGGCCCTCGTCGGCGGGGTGGCGCTGCTGCCGGCCGTGGTGCTGGTGCTGGGTGCGCTGGCGGTGGCGTCGCAGCCCTGGCGGTTGGTGCGGCGGGTGGTGCGGCTGGCCGCGGACAAGGGCGAGTTCCGGATCCTGCTGGACGAGTACGGGGTGGCCGTCGGCACCGCCGAAGCGGTCACCGAGCTGAGCTGGCCGGAGCAGCGCTACCACCTGGAGACGCCCCGGATGTTCCTGCTGCTGGGCGGGGACGAGGAGACGGGGGTGCTGACCATGCTGCCCAAGCGCGGGGTCGAGGACGTCCGGGCGCTGCGTGAGCTGGTCGAGCGGTACTCGGTGGCGCTCGTCCCGGCCTGAGCGGCGCCTCACGGGGTGGGCTCCGCCGGGGCCGCCCCGCCCCGGTGCGCCCGCTGGTCGTAGCGCCAGAGCGCCGGGATCGCGGCGGCCAGCGCGGCCGAGCTGCCGAGGCAGAGCAGCCCGCCGGTGCGCAGCGCCGCCCGGACACCCTGCCGGGCGGCGAGCCCGCCGGCCCGCAGGTCTCCCAGGGCCGGCCCGGCGGAGCCGGTCAGCATCTCCAATCCGGCCGCGCGGCCCCGGAGTTCGTCCGGGATGGACTGGTTCCAGATGGCGCTGCGGAAGGTGTCGCCGATCCAGTGGGCGCCGCCCGCGACGGTCAGGCAGAGCAGGACGGCCCACAGGCCGGGGGCCAACGCGGCCGCGGCCGTGGCCGTACCGACCAGAGCGGCGGAGAGCAGGACCAGCCGGCCGTGGTGGTGCACGCGTTCCGCCCATCCGCCGGTCGCCGCGGCGAGCAGGCTGCCGGCCGCGCCGGCCGAGTAGAGCAGGCCGAGCGCCCAGGTGGCGTCCAGGTCGGCGGCCAGGAACGGGAAGAGCGCGGTGGGCAGGGCGAAGACGGTGGCCGCGAGGTCGGCCAGGTAGGTGCCGACCAGGTCCGGTCGGCGGGCCGCGTACCGGGCGCCGTCGAGGAACTCGGTGAGCTGCGGCGCCTCGGCGTCCCGTGCGGAGGGGACCGGCCGGACCCGGGCGAGCAGCGCGATCGAGAGCAGGAAGGTGCCCAGGTCGACGAGGTAGGCGGCCGGGACGCCGGCGGACGCGATCAGCAGGCCGGCCGCCGCGGGGGCGGCCACGCCGCCGACGCTCCAGCGCAGTGAGAGCAGGGCGCCCGCCGCCACCAGCTGGTCCCGGGGCACCAGCCGGGGGACCATCGCCTCGACCGAGGGCTGCTGGATGCCCTGGAGCGCCGCCGCGATCCCGGCGGCGACGTAGAGCGGCCAGACGGCGGGTGCGCCGAGCAGCGCGTTGGCCAGCAGCAGGGCACTGAGTGCGGCGAGCGCGACCTCGGTGGCCAGGGCGACGGTGCGGCGGTCGGCGCGGTCGGCGAGGACGCCGCCGTAGAGGCCGAACAGGACGGCGGGCGCGAGCTCGACCGCGCCGACGGCGCCCACGGCCAGGGGCGAGCCGGTGAGGTCGGCGATCTGGAGCGGGACCGCGGTCATGGTGAAGATCGAGCCGAGCAGGGTGACCGTGCCGGAGGTCCAGGTCAGCCGGAAGTCCCGGGAGGACCGCCAGGGGGCGGTGTTCGGGAGCAGCTGGGACCAGCGGCGGCCCGGGCGGTCGGGTCCGGGGGTGGCGTTCGGTCCGGAGGAGGGCATGGGGCGGATCCCTTCGCGGTCGTCGGCCTCGCGACGACCTTCCTTATCGCTGATAAATTCCAGCTCGGGAACTTATCGGCGATAAGGTGGTGTCGGCAAGCGGATAACCCAGGAGGGGGTCGGATGGCGCTGCGACGTGAGGACGTGGTGCGCACGGCGCTGCGCCTGCTCGACGAGGAGGGCATCGACGGGCTGACCACCCGCCGGCTCGCCCGCGAACTCGGCGTCCAGTCACCGGCGTTGTACTGGCACTTCAAGAGCAAGCGGGAACTGCTCGACCTGATGGCCGAGGCGATGCTCGCCGAGGCCCTCCCGCCCGACCGCGAGCCGGATCCGGAGCACTGGCCCGAGTGGATCGCCGCCGACGCCCGCGCCAAGCGCAACGCCCTGCTCGCCTACCGCGACGGTGCCCGGGTGCATGCGGGCACTCTGCCCACCGAGGACGAACTCCCGGCTGTCGAGGCCCAGTTGAGCGCCCTGTGCGGGGCCGGTCTGCGCCCCCGCACGGCGCTGCGGCTGCTGCTGACCGTCGACCGGTACATCATGGGCTGGGTCACCGAGGAGCAGGCCTGGCGGCAGGACGCCGCCGGGCGCGACCGGCCGCTGTTCCCGGACGAGGCGCTGAGCGGACTGCCGCTGCTGCGGGAGGCGGCCGACGTGCTGCGGATGACCGACCACGACGCCGACTTCGAGTACGGGCTGCGGGTGCTGGTGGAGGGGTTCCGGGCGGAGATCGCGCGGGAGTCGGGGCAGGGGGGCGCGGCCGGCGGGTGAGGCCGGTGGGTGTGGCCGGTGGAACCGCGGGCCGAGGGCGCGCCCGGGGCGTGCCCGCCGGCCGGTGCGCGTGTGCCTTGGGCGTGCCCGCCGGCCGGTGCGCTACGGCCGGGCGAGCCGGAGCGCCTCGCGCAGCCGACCGCCCGAGGCTGCGAGCAGGCGGGCGGCGGTGGGGGCGTCCACGTCCGCGAGCAGGGACAGCACCGCGTCCTTCGCCCGCCCCTGGCTCGCGGTCAGGGCCCGGTCGACCGCCGCCGCGTCGGCGCCGGTCGCCTCGGCGACGATCCGCCGGGCGCGGTCGCGCAGCTTGTCGTTGGTGGCGCGGAGGTCGACCATCAGGTTCCCGTACGTCCGGCCGAGTCGGACCATCACGGCCGTGGACAGCAGGTTGAGCACCAGCTTCTGCGCCGTGCCCGCCTTGAGCCGGGTCGATCCGGCCAGCACCTCGGGGCCGACCTCCACCTCGATGCCCAGCTCGGCCGCGGCCGCGAGCGCCGAGCCCCGGTTGCACGCCAGCCCGACCGTCAGCGCCCCGGCGGCCCGCGCGGCGAGGACGGCGGCCAGCGGGTAGGGCGTCCGGCCGGAGGCGGAGACACCGACCAGGGTGTCGGCGCCGGTGAGGGCGAGCGCGGCCACGTCGGCCTCGGCGAGGTCGGTGCGGTCCTCGGCGCCCTCGGCGGCCGCCGTGACGGCCGCGGGCCCGCCCGCGATCAGGCCGACCACCCGTGCCGGATCGGTGCCGAAGGTCGGCGGGCACTCGACGGCGTCCAGTACGCCGAGCCGCCCGGCCGTCCCGGCACCGGCGTAGACCAGGCGGCCGCCGTGCGCCATCCGGTCGGCCACCGCGTCGACCACGGCGGCGATCCGCTCCAGCTGCCCGGCGACGGCGGTCGGCACCGTGCGGTCCTCGGCGTTCATCAGGCGCAGCAGCTCGACGGTGGGCAGTTGGTCGATCGCGGCCCAGTCGGGGCGGACGGTCTCGGTCGTGGGGACGGCGCCGCGGCCTGCGCCCGCCTCGCTTCGCTCGCTCATGGGGCGAGCCTCCCCGGGTGCGGGGCGCCCGAATCCGGGCAAGCGTGGGGTGAGGGAGGTGATGGCCGTGACACTGACGGTTGCCGAACTGTTGGACCGCTTCGGCCGTACCTACGCGGAGGAGGCCGGGATCACGCTGCGGGACAAGCCCTCGCCGCTCTACCGACTGCTCGTGCTGACCGTGCTGTGCTCGGTGCGGATCAGCGCCGACACCGCCACGGCGGCGGCCCGGGAGCTGTCGGCGGCCGGGCTGCGGACGCCGCGGGCGATGGCCGACGCCCGGCGCGGGACGCTCATCGCGGCCCTGGGCCGGGCCCACTACGTGCGCTACGACGAGAGCACCGCCACCGCGCTCGGTGAGGGCGCCACGCTGCTGCTCGACCGCTGGCACGGTGACCTGCGGCGGCTGCGGGAGGAGGCCGGAGGCGAGTCGGAGCGGATCGGCGAGCTGCTCCGGGAGTTCCCGCGGATCGGGCCGGTCGGCGCCGGGATCTTCCGGCGCGAGGCCCAGGAGGTCTGGCCCTCGCTGCGGCCGTACTTCGACGAGCGGGTGCTGGCGGAGGCCCGGGCGCTCGGGCTGCCGGGCGAACCGGACGACCTGGCGGCGCTGGTCGCCCCGGGGCACCTGGCCCGGTTGGCCGCGGCGCTGACCAGGGCGAGCCTGGCGCACGTGCCGGCCGGGTGAGGAGGCGGCCGGTCCGGGGCGGGGCCGGTCCGGGTGGGGCCGGTCCGGGTGGGGCGGGCCGGGCATCTGGGCCGTCCGGGGTGCGGGCGGCCCCGGCGCGGGGCGTCCTGGCGTCAGGCCATCCAGAAGAAGACCGCCGTCATCCGCCGCTCGGCCAGGTCGGTGCCGTAGTAGCCGGTGGCGCTGTGGATCAGGTTGGCGTGGTACAGGAGCAGCTGGTTGTAGCGGTTGGGGACGCGGACGTCCTCGGTGAGGTGGTCGGCGGGGACGCGGCGGGTGCCGAGGGCCTCGACCAGGTTGGTGTGCGGGGCGTCCACCACGTTGCCGCCGAGGCGGCCGCCGGGGAACTGCTGGCGGTAGAAGCTGGTGCCGGCGTCCTTGGGGGCGCCGGGGCTGAGGTAGAGGACGGCGGCGTAGCGGCAGAGCGCACGGGAGTCGGTGTGGGGCCGGGACTCCGACTCCCCGGCGCCGACGACCTGGACGCAGTTGTGGTTGAGCGTGCCGCCGCCCGGGGTGTTCTGCACCCAGAGCCGGGAGGCGCCGGTGGCCTTGCGGACCAGCGACTCGACCCTGGCCAGCTCTGCGGGCTCCAGGCCCGGCATGGTGCGCAGCCCGGGCCACGTCTCGGGGCGGTACGGATAGCCCTCGGTCCACTCCCCGCGGGCCAGGCAGCGTTCCCGGACGGCGTCCGGGTCGGGCAGCACGTCGTTCAGGACCCAGTAGTCCCGGCCGCGGGTCGGCTTGCGGTAGGGCAGGACCGGCAGGGCGGTGGGCCTGATGGGCTGTGAGGGCATGGGCCGACGATAGAGGCGGTGATCGCCAACCTTCTGCCGTGAGCAGGTCAACCTTTCGTCAAGGTGGTTCGGGCGGACGGGCGCGGGCGGTCGGGCGCGGGCGCGGCGGGAATGGACCGGGCCCCTAGCCCGGGCGCACGGCGAAGGCTCCCAGGGCACCCTCCAGTCGGTCGTAGGCCCGGACCGCCGAGGGGCGGACCGCGGCGGCGATCGCGGCGTGCTCCTCGCCCGCCAGGGTGCGGCGGAACACCTCGGCGAACACCGCCCGGTCGACGGCGGCGAGCAGCGCGGCGGCGACCCGGCACTCGAAGCCGACGGGGCTCTCCCGGACCGCCTCGGCCAGGGCCTCGGCGAGGGCCGTCTCGCCCTGCTCGTGCAGCTCGCGCAGCCGGGCGGCCAGCGCGGGGCTGTCGGCGACGGCGCGGGCGAAGGCCGGGCCGGAGAAGCCGAGCCGGGCGTCGTGCCGGTCGAGCCCGGCCAGGCAGTCGCGGCGCAGCGCGGCGAGCGCGGACTCGCCCGGCGCGCGACCGGCGACCGTGCCGGCCAGCCGGCCGACGAGCTCCTCGTGCAGGTCGAAGAAGAGGTCCTCCTTGCGCGGGAAGTGGTTGGTGACGGTCATCTTGGCGACGCCCGCGGCGGCCGCGACCTCGGCGATGGTCGTGCGGTCGAAGCCCTGCTCGATGAAGAGCCTCGTCGCCGCGTGCGAGATCGCCTCGCGGGTGCGGCGCTTGTTGAGCTCGCGCAGGCTCGGGGTGGTCGTCCCGGTGTCGGTCATGGCAGGAGCGTAGCGCAGTTCGGTGGGTCGGTCACAGTAAATAGATTTGACCCAGTGAATGGGTCCGTCCTAAGTTCTTCCCGGGTGGCCGGAGCGGCCGCCGCAACGGTGACCAGGGGAGGGCGCATGGTGGCATCCGTCACGGCGAAGGACAGCGCGGGCGAGCTGCGGGAGGGGCGGCCGGAGCCGATTCCGCCGGGCCTGTGGAAGATGGGCGCGGTGCTCGCGTTAGGCCCGGTGCTCGCGCTGCTGGACAGCACGATCGTCAACGTCGGGATCGACGCCGTCGGTCGAGACCTGCACGGCTCGATCGCCTCGGTGCAGTGGGTGGCCACGGGGTATCTGCTGGCGATCTCGCTGACCATGCCGCTCTCGGGTTGGGCCGCCGGCCGCTTCGGCGGGCGTCGGGCGTGGCTCGCCTCGGTCGTCCTGTTCGTCCTCGGATCGGCGCTGTGCGGCCTGGCCTGGTCGACGGGCAGTCTGATCGCCTTCCGGGTGCTGCAGGGGATCGGCGGCGGGATGATTCAACCGCTCGGCCAGGCCATCATCATACAAGCGGCCGGGCCGTCCAGGGTCGGGCGGGTGATGGGCACGCTGATGCTCCCGATCAGCCTGGCCCCGGTCCTGGGGCCGATCCTCGGCGGGCTGGTGCTGGAGCACGCCGACTGGCGTTGGATGTTCCTGCTGAACGTGCCGGTCGGGCTGGTGGTCCTGCTGCTCGCCGCCCGCTGGCTCCCGGCTGACGACGCGTCGGACGCGCCGAAGCCCCGGCTGGACGTCACCGGTCTGGTGCTGCTCTCGCCCGGTCTGACCGGCCTGGTCTACGGGCTGGCGACGGTCGGTGACGGCGCGACGGCCGGCTGGGCCGCGCTGGCGGGGGGCACGGTGCTGGTGGCGCTCTACGGCCGGCACGCGCTGCGGCCGGGGCGCGGGGCCGAGCGAGCGCCGCTGATCGACCTGCGGCTGTTCGCCCGGCGCGGCTTCGCCGTGGCGACGGCGAACAGCTTCCTCCAGGGCGCCGCGCTCTACAGCTCGATGTTCCTGGTGCCGCTCTACTACCAGCAGGTCGAGCACGCCGGCGCGGTGGAGGCCGGGCTGCTGCTGGCCCCGCAGGCCCTCGGCACGGCGGTCACCGCCGTGCTCGCGGCCAGGATCACCGACCGGTTCGCCCCGCGCCCGCTGATCCTGACCGGCATCGCCTGCTCGCTGGTCGGCACGGTCGCCTTCACCCGGCTGGGCAGCGGCTCCGAACCGGCCGCCTGGCTGATCGCCGGCTCCCTGGCACTGCGCGGCGCGGGTATGGGGATCATCGCGATACCCGGCCTGGCAGCGGTGTACGGGAGCGTCGAGAAGGCCCAGGTGCCCGCGGCGGCAGGTGCCGTCAACGTGCTGAACCGCGTGGGCGGCGCGCTCGGAACGGCGGTGCTGACGCTGGTCCTCCAGCAGGCACAGGGTACGCACCCGGACCACCCCGGCGCGGCCTTCGGCCAGACCTTCTGGTGGGCCCTGGGCCTGTCCGCGCTCGCCATCGCCCCGGCCCTGCTCTACCCGAACACCCGCAGGCCGGGCTGACCGCCGACGGCTTCCCGACCACCCGACCACCCGAGCAACGGAGGTACCCGTGTCCGACCGTCACCCCGGCGCCCTGCGCCTGCTCAGTGTGCACGCGCACCCCGACGACGAGTCCAGCAAGGGAGCGGCCACCCTCGCCCGGTACGCCGCCGAGGGCGTCGACGTCCTGGTCGCCACCTGCACCGGCGGCGAGCGCGGCTCGGTGCTCAACCCGGCCATGGACCGGCCCGAGGTCCGGGCCGACCTCGCCCGGATCCGGCGGGCGGAGATGGCGGCCGCCCGGGAGATCCTCGGGGTGCGCCAGCGGTTCCTCGGCTTCGTCGACTCGGGGATGCCCGGGCCGGGCGAACCCCTGCCGGACGGCTGCTTCGCGGCCCTGCCGGTGGGGCTCGCGGCGGCGCCGCTGGTCGCGCTGATCCGCGAGTTCCGCCCCCAGGTGGTGGTCACCTACGACGAGACGGGCGGTTACCCCCACCCGGACCACGTGATGACGCACCGGGTCACGGTGGCGGCCGTCGAGGCCGCCGCCGCCCCGGAGCGCCACCCCGGGACGGGCGACCCCTGGCAGGTGTCCAAGCTCTACTACCACCTGGCCTTGTCCCGGGCGTGGTTCCGGGCCCTGCACACGGCCATGACGGAACGGGGCGTCCCCTCGGAAATGGGGGAGCTCCTCGCCGACTGGCCCGACGGCCCGCCCGCCCTGGCCACCACCACCCGGATCGCGTGTTCCGAGTGGTTCGCCGTGCGGGACGCGGCGCTGCTGGCGCACGCCACCCAGGTCCGGCCCGGTACGGCCTTCATGGCCCACCCGCGCGACATCGAGCGCGAGGTCTGGCCGACCGAGGACTACCACCTGGCCCGGAGCCTGGTGCCGGGCGGCGGGGCGGGCCGCGCGGCGGGCGGGTACGAGACCGATCTGTTCGCCGGGCTCCGGGCGGGGGCGGAAGGGCAGGTGGGGGAGGGGTGAGCCGCACGACCGTCGTCCGGGCCGCCCTGGGGGCCGTCCCGAGAAGGGTCCTGACCGTACTGACAGCCGCTCGGGCGGCTGCTGCGAGGTCCGTTTCCCCGGTCAGCGGCCGGGCCGGGCCCCGCTCAGCACTGGCCGTCGGCGAGCACGAAGTAGCCCGGGCCGGTCTGCTTCAGGGTGTGGGTGACGAAGGTGTTCCAGAGCCCCATCGCCTGGCCCGAGCCCAGTGCGGAGGTGAGGCCGCCGCTCTGGGTGGCCCGGCCGGCCAGGACGTGGTCGTAGTTGCTGGCGGTGAAGCAGATGGGCGTGCCCCCGCCCGGAGTGGTGGCCGTCACCGTCGCCGAGCGGGGCCCGACCGTACCCGCCCCGTCCACCGCCGCCACGCTGTAGCCGTACGTGGTGCCGGCCGTGAGACCGGTGTCGGTGAAGGCCGTCCCGGTCGCGCTGCCGACCTGGGCCCCGTCGCGGAAGACCAGGTACGAGGCCGCGCCGTTGACGGCCTGCCAGCCGAGGGCGACCGAACCGGCGCCCGCGGTCGCGGTCAGCCCGGTCGGGGCCGGCAACCCGGGGTCGGCGGGGCCGGAGCCGCCGTCCAGCCCCCAGAACTGCGCGGTGTAGTAGCCGGAGCAGACGGTGTCGAGGAAGTACGCGCCGGTCGCTCCGCACTGGTCGGCCCCGGAGCCCGGGTGGACGGCCAGGCCGTGGCCCATCCCGCTGACCGCGAACAGGGCCACCGCGGGCCTCCCGCTCGCGTCGGCGTAGAGCTCCTGGGTGGTGCCCCCGGGGAGGCTCCGGGTGCTGGTCGGCTGCCGCCCGATGCCCTGGACGTTCGTCCACTGGTCCCGCAGCTCGGTCGCGTTCACCGGTCTGACGACGGTGTCGGCGCTGCCCTGCCAGATCGCCACCCTGGGCCACGGCCCGGTGTAGCCCGGGTACGCGGCCCGGGCCCGGTCGCCCCACTGCGCCGGGGTCAGGCCCTGGTCGGCGTTCTGACAGCCCGAGGCGGCGGCCTGGGTGGCAGCGCAGTGCGCGGGCAGTCCGGAGTCGATCGCCCCGCCGGCGAACACGTCGGGGTAGTCGGCCAGCAGGTCGGCGGCCATGCCGCCGCCGGCCGAGAGCCCGGTGACGAACACCCGGCCGACGTCCGAGCCGTACAGCGACTCGGCCTTGGCGACCATCTCGACCACCGACCTGGCTTCGCCGACGCCGCGGGCGGCCTTGCTCGCGTCGAACCAACTGAAGCAGGAGAGGCTGTTGTTGGCGCTGCTCGTCTGCGGGAACACCACCGCGAAGCCGTACTGGTCGGCGAACTTGGTCCAGCCGGAGTTGCGGTAGTAGTCGCCGGCGCTCTGCAGGCAGCCGTGCAGGGCGACCACCAGGGGAGCGCCGCTGGGCAGCCCCGCGGGGGCGTAGGTGTACATCGCGAGGTTGCCCGGGTTGGTGCCGAACCCGGTGACCTGCTGGAACCCGCCACCCGCCGTCATGGCCGCGACGGTCGGGGGAGCGGGAGCGGGGGCAGGGGCGGCCGCGGCCGGGGAGGCGACGGCCGCGCCGGGCGTGGTGGCTCCGAGCGCGAGGGCGGCGGTGAGCAGTGCCGCGGCGGTGGGGCGCAGGGGCATGGGGGCTCCTGGGTGGGGAGGAGTGGGGGCGGTCCCGTGCAGAGTGGCGCGCCCCGGGCCCCGGTGCCATGTGGCGGTCATCCGGGTTCCGCCGCCCGGCAGTGGCGCGGGCCGCCATGGTCCGGTGCCCTGGGCCGGCGCCCGGTTGCCGGAGCCGTACCCGCCGGGGCCCGTACGGCCCTTGAGCCGGAGAGCCGGAGCAGGCAGGTTGATCCCATGACCACCGACGAGATCACCGCAGCGGGCCCGGGGCCCACGAGCGGTCCGCAGCCGCGCACCCGGACCCACACTTGGACGCCCGGCCCGCCGATCACCGAGTTGGCCCACCTGACCGGAGAGGAGATCCTGCTGGAATGGCTCGCCGGGCGGATCCCGGAGCCCTCGATCTGCAGCACCATGGGCTTCCACCTGACCGAGGCGAAGCCGGGAACGGCGGTGTTCCGGAGCGATCCCGGCGACCACCTCTACAACCCGATGAACACCGTGCACGGCGGCTACCTCGCCACCCTGCTCGACTCGGCACTCGGCTGCGCCGTGCTGAGCAGGCTGCCGGCCGGGGTGGGCTACACCACCACCCAGCTCAACGTCCACATGGTGCGCCCGGTGTTCGCCGACTCGGGCACCCTGCGCTGCGAGGGCGTGGTGCTGCACCTGGGCCGGACGATGGCGACGGCCGAGGCCAGGGTGGTGGGCGTGGAGAACGGCAAGCTCTACGCGCACGCCACCACCACCTGCGCGGTCCTGTCGCCCCGCCCGGCCCCCTGACGGCTTGCCCCGGCCCCTGACGGCGGAGGCCCCGGTCGCCACGTGGCGACCGGGGCCCGGGCCCCGGGTCGAGTCCCGTGCTGGTTCAGAGCGCCGCGAGCACTCCGCAGAGCGCGATGAAGCCGCAGATCCCGAAGTTGACCAGCTTGTGCGAGAGGAAGATCGCGGCGAACTCGCGGATGGTCGCGCTCGGCCAGTAGTAGCGGGCGGTGGGCGAGCCGAAGACGTGCCCGTTGACGCCGGTCTCGCGGGCGAGCAGGGCCGCCCGGAAGGCGTGGAAGTTGTTGGTGACCACGACGCACCGGTAGTCGGGCTTGGCCTCCGCCATGATGGCCTTGCTGAACAGCAGGTTCTCCTCGGTGGTGCGGGAGCGGTCCTCCCGCTCGATGTGCTCCTCGGGGAAGCCGCGTTCGACCAGGTAGGCGGCCATCGCGTGGGACTCCGGCAGCTTCTCGTCCGGCCCCTGGCCGCCCGAGGTGATGAGCACCGGCGGGTTGCCGCGGGCAGCCTGCTGCTCGTACACCTCGCGGCCCCGGTTCAGCCGGCTGGCCAGCAGCGGCGGGACGCGCTCGCCGCCGATCAGCCCGGAGCCGAGCACGACCACGAAGTCCACGTCCTGGCGCGGCCGGTGGCGGCCGTACAGGAAGGCGTAGCCGACGAAGCAGCTGAACAGGAAGGAGATGTAGCCGACCACCAGGACGGCGGTGCCGGCGAGCGCGGCCAGCTGCCGGGAGTGGACGACGAGGGCCGCGATCAGCAGCCCGATGACGCCGAGGATGCCCAGCCCGGCGATCAGCGACAGCAGGTTGGCCGGCCGCCTGCCTTCCTTGCGGACCATGGTCAGGCCGTTGGCGAGCAGGAACCAGACCAGAGCCGCCGTGCCCAGCGCCGGGAGGAGGACGATGACCGCCGCCACGAGCGAGACCACCAGGTCGGGCGCCTTGCGGAGCTCGGCGAGCAGCGCGAGGAAGAGCAGGGAGACGGCGATGCCGAGCAGGACGGCGTTGCTGAACTGGCGGCGGTCGCGAACTACCCCGATCCCGAACAACAGGAAGAACAGGGCGGCTGGGGCATAGGCGATCATGCGTCGTATGGTAGGCCTTCCGCGGGCCGGGCCACATGCCCCGGCGGCCCGGCCGCCCCGCGGTCGGCCCCGCTCAGGCGAAGCGCCCGATCGCGGCCAGGACGGCGTCCCGCATCCGGGGGCTGCCGGTGTGCCCGGCTTCGTCGACGACCGTCAGCCGGGCGTCCGGCCAGGCCTTGGCCAACTGCCAGGCGGTGTCGACCGGTCCGCCGAGGTCCAGCCGGCCGTGGATCAGCTCGCCCGGGATGCCGGCCAGCCGTCCGGCGTCGCGCAGCAGCACGCCGTCGGCCAGGAAGGCCTGGTGCGAGAAGTAGTGCGCGGTGATCCGGGTGAAGGCCATCAGGGCGTCGGAGGGGCGGTCGGTGTACGCGTTCGGCTTGCCCAGGGTCTCGTGCGAGATGACCGCGTCCTCCCAGGTGGCCCAGGCGTTGGCGGCGGCCCGTCGGACGGAATCGTCCGAGCTGTTGAGCAACCGGCTGTAGGCGGCGAGCAGTTCGGCGGTGTCCCCGTGCCGGTCGGCGGGCGGCAGGAAGTCCCGGAACTCCTCCCAGGGGCCGGGCAGGAAGCGGCGCACGCCGCCGTAGAGCCAGTCGGTCTCCGCGGGGCGGGTCATGGTGACGCCGCAGATCACGATCTCGGAGACCCGTTCGGGGTGGGCCTGCGCGTACGCGAGGATGAGCGTGGAGCCCCAGGAACCCCCGTACAGCAGCCACCGGTCGATGCCGAGGTGCTCGCGCAGCCGCTCCATGTCGGCGACCAGGTGCGCGGTGGTGTTGTGCTCCAGGCTGGTCGAAGGGTCGGCGGCGTGCGGGCGGCTGAGGCCGCAGCCGCGCTGGTCGAACTGGACGACGTGGTAGCGCGCCGGGTCGAAGTACCGCCGCGAGCCCGGGTTGTGGCCGGAGCCGGGCCCGCCGTGCACCACCACGGCCGGCTTGCCCGCCGGGTCGCCGGAGGCGTTCCAGTGGATCAGCTGCCCGTCGCCGACGTCCAACAGGCCCTGCGCGTACGGTTCGTAGCGGGGGTAGGGCTCGGGCATCGGAGACTCCTGCGTGGTCGTACGGGCGGGCCGGGCGCGCCGGGAGAGCCTACCCCGGTACCGGAACCGGGGCCGGGTGTCCGGCCCGCCGCGGGGCGGGCCGGCTCAGCGCCGCTCCGGCGGCAGCAGGGCGGCGAGGCCGTCGAGGATCCGCTGGAGGCCGAGCTCGAAGCGGGCGTCCATGTCCGGCCGGGTGAGGTCGTCGGCCGGGTCCGCCAGGTTGGGGTGCCGGTCGGTGGGCAGCCTGCGGAAGAGGTCCCCGGCCGCGTCGGCGATCTCCCGGCGGCTGGTCCCGAGCACCTCGGCGGCGGAGATCGGCGACTGCTCCTGGAGCACGAAGCCCTGGACGAAGGCGCCCACCAGGTAGCCGGCCACCGCCGCGTCGGCGTCGGGGAAGCCGGCGGAGCGGAGCCGGTCGAGCTGCTCCTCCATCAGGTCGACCAGCAGCGGGCCCGGGGCGGGCGGCCGGCGAGGACCTTGGCGGCGTCGCGGTTGTCGAGCAGCAGCCGGCGGTAGCGGGAGCAGTACTCGTGCAGGTCCGCGCGCCAGTCCTGCTGGCGCGGCGGGGGTACGGCCGAGGCGCGGATCAGCGGCCTCCAGCGGGTCGCCGAGCGCTACCGCCTGGTCTACGCGGCCCTCGTGCTGACCGGCGGCGCACTGGGCGACCGCCACGGCCGCACCAGGACGTTCGTGCTGGGCCTGGCCCTGTTCACGGCCGGCTCCGCGGTGGCCGGGCTCGCCCGGACGATCGGCGTGCCGGTCGCGGGCTGGATGGTCCAGGGGGTCGGGGCCGCGCGGCTCACCCCCGGCAGCCTGGCCCTGCTGGGCCACGTGTTCCCCGACGAGCGCGAGCGCGCCAAGGCCGTCGGCGTGTGGTCCGGGGTGTCCGCGGTCGGCCTCTCGATCGGCCCGGTGATCGGCGGTCCGATGGTCGAGCACCTCGGCTGGGCCGGCGTGTTCCGGATCAACGTGCCGATCGGCGTGGCCGGAGTGCTGCTCGCCGCCCGGGCCCTCCCGGAGATCCCGCCGCGCGCCCGGCGGATCGACCTCGGTGGGTTCGTGCTCTCGGCCGCGGGCCTCGGCCTGCTGGTCCACGCCCTGGTCGAGGGCCCCTCCCGGGGCTGGACCGACCCCCGGGTGACGGTCTGCGACGCGCTCGCCGCCTTCCTGCTGCTCGAACTGCGCCCGGCCGAGTCGATGCTGGAGCTGCCGCTGTTCCGGGACGGCGCGCTGAGCGGTGCGATGCTCAGCGGCTTCATGGTGGGCTTCGGGATGTTCGGGGCCCTGTTCTTCCTGCCGTTGATGACGCAGGGCGTGCTCGGCTGGTCCCCCCTCCGGCGCGGGGTACGGCGGGCTGCCGATGACCGCGATGCCGGTGGCCGCGGGCCCGCTGTCCGGCCTGCTCGCGGCCCGGTACGGCCCCCGGCCGCCGATGGTGCTGGGCTCGGCGCTGTGCGCGCTCGAGCTGGGCGGGCTGTCGCCGTACGGTGAGCACGCCCGCTACCCGGAGTACCTGTGGACGCTGTTCACGACGGGCTTCGGCATGGGGGGCTGACCTCCACCCCGGTCTCGGTCGCGGTGCTCCAGCGGGGTCGCCCCGGCGCGGACCGGGATGGCCTCGGCGACCGTCAACACCCTGCGGGAACTCGGCGGTGTGCTCCGGATCGCGGTGCTCGGCGCCGTCCTGACCGACCGGATGACCGACGGGCTGACCTCGGCGCTGCACCGGCTCGGTGTCCCACCGGAGGCCGTCGGGCCGGTCGCGGCGGCGCCCACCGGCGCGGTCCACGGGGGCGGTGCGGCCGGAGCGCTGCCCGAGCCGGTGCGGCAGGCGGTGGACGGCACCTTCGTGGACGGCATCCACCTCGCGCTGCGCTGCGGCTCGGTGGCACTCGCCGTCACCGCCGTCCTGGTCGCCGTCCTGGTCGGCCGGGCCCGCCCGCTCGTCCCGGCGGCCCCCGGCGGGCCGCGGCCGGAGGAACGGGCCGGGGCGGGCGTGGCCTGAGCCGCGAGGACTGAGTCGGCGGGGGCGGAGTCGGCGCGGGCAGAGGCGGCGGGGACCGAGCCGGCCGGGACAGCGCCGACGGGACGGGTGGCGTGACGTCAGGAGCTCAGCGGATCCCCTCCACCGCCGCCTGGGCCGCGAGAGCCAGCTCGCGCCGGGCCCCCGCCCGGGCGGGCCGCGGGCCGGGCTGCGGCCCAGGCGGCGGTATCGGCGGCAGGAAGGTCACGTCGGCCACCAGCCCGCGGGCCGCGACCACCCGGGCCAGCGAGGTGAGCAGCCCGTCGTCCCCGATGAAGGCGGGCGCACTGGTCGGCCGTCCGTCCGCCAGCCGGTAGCGGATCGTCACCGGCTGGACGTCGGCCCCGGCGTCCACCGCCGCCTGGAACAGGGCGGGCCGGAACCGGCCGCTCTCCCGCCCGCACCAGGTCGAGCCCTCCGGGAAGACGATCACAGGGTGCCCGGAGCGCAGCACCGCGGCCACCGCCGCGACGGTGTCCGGGAGCGTCCGCAGCCGGTCGCGGTCCAGGAAGACGGTGCCGCCCCAGGCGACCAGCGGCCCGAGCACCGGCCACTTCCGGACCTCCGTCTTGGCCAGCGACCGGCCCGGCCGTCCGGCGGCGAGCAGCGGTATGTCCAGCCAGGACACGTGGTTGGCCACGACCAGCACCCCGCCGCCCGCGCCGGGCACCCAGCCCCGGGGCCCGGCGAGGTGGAACGTCACCCCGAGGGAGCGCAGCACGGCCCGCGCCCAGAGCCGGATCAGCCGGTTGCGCGCGCGGTACGGAAGCAGCCGGACCGGCAGGACGAGCACGACCCCGGTCAGCACCGCCGCCAGACAGGCCGTCAGCCGCAGCACCCGCCGGGGGCGGGAGACCTCCGGCGGGACGTCGGCCAGGCAGGTCTCGGGGCGGCAGGTCGCGGTGGGCAGCCAGACGCTCACGACGAGGCGCCCGAGGCGGGTACGCCGGACAGGAAGTGCCGCAGGTAGCGCGGGTCGGTGCGCTCCAGCGACAGCAGCACGTACAGGTCGGCGCAGTCGAAGTCCGGGTCGTACGCGGGCTCGCCGCAGACCCAGGCGCCCAGCCGCAGGTAGCCGCGGAGCAGCGCCGGCAGCGGCCCCCGCTCGGCGCGTGCCACCCCGGTGGGGTCCCAGCGGCGGTGCGGGGTGACCCGGTACTCCTCGGGCGCCAGGTGCTTGGCGCTGACGGCGTCCCAGACCCGGGCCGCGGTGGCGCCGCCGTCGGACAGCTCGATCGAGCAGCAGCCGCCGACCCAGGTGTTGCCGGTGTCGGCCAGGTAGCGTGCGATGCCGCCCCACATCAGGTTGATGACCGCGCCGTTGCCCCGGTGGTCCGGGTGGATGCAGGAGCGCCCGAGCTCGACCAGGCCGGGGCGGACCGGCGCGAGCGCGGCGAGGTCGAACTCGCCGTCGGAGTACAGCCGGCCGGCCCGGCGGGCGGCCTCGGGGCGCAGCAGCCGGTAGGTGCCCACGACGTCGCCCCGCTCGCCCTCGCGGACCAGCAGGTGGTCGCAGTAGTCGTCGAACGGGTCGACGTCCAGGCCCGTGACGGGGCTGTGCAGCACCGCGCCCAGTTCGGCGCCGAAGACCTGGTGGCGCAGCCGCTGGGCGGCGCGCACGTCGTCCTCGTCGCGGGCGAGCGACACGGTGTAGGCGGTGGTCGCGGCGGGAGCGGTCGGCGCGGCGGGCCGGAGGCGGGGCGCGGGGACGGCCGGGGCGTCGTGGGCGGGGGCGACTGCGGACGGAGCGTACGTGGGGACGGTGGTCATGGCGGACCCTCCTGGGCAGCACGATCGGCGGCGCCGTGGATCACCAGGGCACCGTCCCGGTTCGCAGACGGTCGGGCATGGACGCGAACCGGTCCCCGTGTTTCTCTCCGAGCCGGTTGGCATTTATGTTGCGGCCCGGGGGAGCGCAGATGTGCACCTGTTGAATGGGACCACCCGTGGCCCGGCGGTCACCTGACCGGCACCGGGCGCTCGTCCGCCGGAGGTGGACAACACGCGCCACGGGGGCGTACGGCAGCACCGCACGCCCCCGTCGCGCGGCGCCGCGGCTCCGGTCGCCGGGCCGCGGCGCCGCCATGACGCCCCCGGCGCACGGCTCAGAACGTGCGCCAGCCCTCCGGGTCGACCCCGCCCGGAACGGCTCCGGCCGGGCCGTACGGCTCGCGGGTGTAGACGAAGGAGCCGATGTCGAGGTGGCTGACCGTCCCGTCGGGGTGGCGGACCACCCGCAGGGTCTCGCCCGCGTAGTAGTTCTCCGTGCCGGTCCAGGTGCCGTCCGGCTCGGGCCGGAAGCGCGAGCCCCGGCCGCCGCCGGTGAGCGGCGCGAGCTCCAGCACCCGCCCGGGCAGCAGCCGCAGGCCGGCCGGTGCGGCGCCCCAGTACCAGGAGCCGGTGAGCTCCAGCAGCTCGGCGTCCACCTCGGCGAGCGGGCGCCAGGGCTCGGGCAGCCGGGGTTCGAGCTCGGCCGTCAGCGCGATCAGCTGGGCGGCCAGCGCCGCGGCGCTGGCGCCGCTGGTGGCGTTGGACAGGGCGTAGGCGGCCAGGCCGTCGGCCTCGCTGATCCACAGGCCCGCCGTGAAGCCCGGCATCGAGCCGGTGTGCCCGTACAGCAGCCGGCCCTCGTGGCGGCGCAGTTGCAGGCCGAGGCCGTAGCCGCTGGTCCATGCGGCGTCGTCCGGGGCGACGGCCGGGCGGCGCATCTCGGCGACGGTGTCGGCGGACAGCACCTTGTCGTCACCGGCCGTCAGGAAGGCCGCCCAGCGGGCGAGGTCGGCGATGGTGGACCAGAGCTGGCCGGCCGGGGCCATCAGGCCGGTGTCGGTGAGCGGCTCGGGCAGCATGACGTCGGCCCAGGGGTGGACGGCGAAGCCCCCGGCGTGCGGGTGCTCGGGCAGCAGCGTGGTGCGGTGCATGCCGAGCGGGGCCAGCACCTCCCGGCGCAGCACGTCGCCCCAGGGCTCGCCGCGCAGCTTCGCGACCAGGGCGCCGAGCAGCGCGTACCCGGGGTTGGAGTAGTGGTGCACCCGGCCGGCCGGGTGCTTCAGCGGCCGCTCGGCCTCCAGGAGGTCGTCGAGGCCGGGCCGCAGCGCGCCGTCGGTCCGCTCCCACCAGGGGCCGGGGGTCTCGGCGGTCAGGCCGGAGGAGTGGGCGAGCAGTTGGGCGACGGTCGCGCCGTCGGCGGGGGTGCCGGGCAGGTGGCGGGAGAGCGGGTCGGCGAGGTCGAGCAGGCCCTCGTCGCGCAGCCGCAGCACCAGCACCGCGACGAAGGTCTTGGTCAGCGAGCCGATCCGGTACTGGACGTCCGGGTCCGGCGCGTGCCCGTCGACCATGCTGCGGGCGCCGCTCCACACCGGCCGCCCGTCGCGCAGCACCCCGGCGACCATCGAGGGCGTGCGGCCCTCGGCCTGGGCGACGGCGAGCCGGTGCAGCAGGGCGCGGCGGGTGGCGGGCAGCAGCTCGTGGGGCGGCTCGGTCATGTGGGTGTCCGGACTCATCGTCATGGGTACGGACAGTAGTCCAGCCCCGCGCCGCGGCCGACCGAATAGACCCGGTCGAACCGGACGGCCCGGGCCCGGGCCGGGGAGCGCTCAGTGCGGCAGCGGCGGCAGCTCCGGCTGCTCCAGCCAGGCCTCGAAGAGCGGCCCGAGCGGGGCGGCGGTGTACCGGGCGGCGTGCGCGCGCAGGTCGGCGGTGGTGACCACGCCGTGCCGGTGGGCGGCCGTCCAGTCCCGCAGCATCGCGAAGAACGCGTCCTCGCCGAGCGTCCGGCGCAGCGCGTGCACCACCAGCCCGCCGCGCTGGTACAGCCGGTCGTCGAACATCAGCCTGCGGCCCGGGTCGCCGAGCCGCAGGTCCTGCGGCAGCCCGGCCAGCAGCCGGTGCGCGGCGGCGGCGTGCACGGCCGCGCCGGGGCCGCCGGCGTGCTCGGACCAGAGCCACTCCGCGTACTTGGCGAAGCCCTCGTTGAGCCAGATGTGCCGCCAGTCGGCGACGGTGACGCTGTTGCCGAACCACTGGTGGGCCAGCTCGTGGGCGATCAGCCGCTCCCGCTCCCAGCCCCCGCCGAGGTGGTTGGTGCCGAAGGTGGCGACGCCCTGCGCCTCCACCGGGACGTCCAGCTCCTCGTCCGCGACGACCACCGCGTACTCGCCGAACGGGTACGGGCCGAAGACCTCGCCGAAGTACGCGGCCATCTCCGGCTGCCGGGCGAAGTCCCGGGCGAACGCCGCGGCGAGCCGCTCCGGCACGTAGCCGGTCTGCGGCACCGCCGGGCGCACGGCCAGCGGCACCGGCCGGTAGTGCCCGACCGACACCGTCACCAGGTACGTCGGGGTCGGCGCGCTCTGCTCGTACACCCAGGTGGTGCTGGACGCCCGGGTGGTGCGGGTCAGCAGCCGCCCGCCGGCCACCACCGTGAACGGGGACGCCGTGGTGACCGCGATCTGGTACGTCGCCTTGTCGGCGGGCCGGTCGTTGCACGGGAACCAGGACGGCGCGCCGACCGGCTGGCTCGCCACCAGCGCCCCCTCGGTCAGCTCCTCCCAGCCCAGGCCGCCCCACGGGCTGCGCACCGGGCGCGGGTTGCCGCTGTAGTGCACCTCGACGGTGAACGCCGCGCCCGGAGCGAGCGCCCGGGCCGGGCGGATCCGCAGCTTGCCGGCGCGGTGGGTGTAGCGGGCGGCCCGGCCGTCGACCAGCACCCGGCCGATCCGGAACTCGGCCAGGTCGAGCGCGAACTCCGCCAGTGCCGCGTCCGCCACCGCGCTCAGCCGGGCCGAGCCGGCCAGCCGGTTGGGCCCGGGCCGGTAGTCCAGCGCCAGCTCGTAGCGGTGCACCCGGTAGCGGTGGTCGCCGTTGTTCGGGAAGTACGGGTCCGGGGCACCGGCGGCCGCGGTGAGGTGCTTGGGCTTCACGGGGACGTGCGCTTCCTGCGGGCCGGGACGGGGGGACGGGGAGGTGGTCACGACGTGGTCTGCCACGCCTCGATCGGGTTGCCCAGCCACCGCGTGTCGGCGGGGACGGACTCGGCGCGCATCACCAGCGAGGCCGGGCCCAGCGTGCTGCGCGCGCCCACCGTGCTGCCGGGCAGCACGATGCCGCCCGGGCCCAGGGTGGCGCCCTCGCGGAGGACCACAGTATCCATCCGCATGATCCGGTCGTGGAAGAGGTGGGTCTGCACCACGCAGCCCCGGTTGACGGTGACGCCGTCGCCGAGGGTGACCAGGTCCGCCTCCGGCAGCCAGTAGCTCTCGCACCACACCCCGTGCCCGACGTGCGCGCCGAGCGAGCGCAGCCACAGGTTCAGCACCGGCGTCCCCGGCACCGCGCCGACCAGCCACGGCACCGCCAGCATCTCCACGAAGGTGTCCGCCAGCTCGTTGCGCCACACGAAGCCGCTCCACAGCGGGTGCTCCACCGCCCGGAACCGCCCGACCAGCAGCCACTTGGCCGCCACCGCGACCACGCAGGCCAGCGCCCCGGCCGCCAGCAGCACCGGGCCGGACAACAGCGCGGCGGTCAGCGGCGAGCCGGCCGCCAGCCGGCACAGCGCCGCCACGGTCAGCAGGCCCAGCGCCGCCGAGGCGAGCACCGGCACCAGGCGGCCCACCTCGACCAGCCCGCGCGCCCACAGCAGCCGGGCCGGCGGCTCGTAGGTCAGGCTCTGGTCGGCCCGGTCCGCCGAGCGCGGCAGCCGCATCGGCGGCATGCCCAGGTAGGAGCCGCCCTTCTTCGCCTTCGCCGGGGTCGCCGACAGCACCCCGACCAGGCCGCGCTTGGGCACCGAACGGCCCGGCGCGGTCATCCCCGAGTTCCCGAGGAACGCCCGCTCGCCGACCTTCGCCTCGCCCAGCCGCACCCAGCCGCCGCCCAGCTCGTACGGGGCGATCAGGGTGTCGTCGGCCAGGAAGGCGCCGTCGCCGACCGTCGTCAGGCTGGGCAGTGCCAGCACAGTGGACACCTCCGCGCCGCGGCCGACCCGCATCCCGAGGGTGCGCAGCCACAGCGGCGTGACCAGCCCGGCGTAGAGCGGGAACAGCACCTCGCGGGCGCGGTCCATCAGCTGGGTGACGGTCCATGCCTGCCAGCCCACCCGGCCGTGCAGCGGGTGCGTCCCGGGGGCCAGGCCGACGCTCAGCAGCCGGACCAGCGCCACCAGCTGCGCCGCGTACACCGCGCCGAACGCCAGGGTGGCGGGCACCAGCCCGAGCAGCGCGCCGCCGAGCGCCGGGCCCAGGGCCGCGCCCTGGCCGACGAACCGGGACAGCACGGCCAGCGCGGCGAGTGCGGGCAGCACCGGGAGCAGGCCGAGCACGGCACCGCTGGCGCCGTACAGCGCGGCCCAGCGGGCCCGGCGGACCGGCCGGTCCTTGGGCCAGGCGCGCTCGGCCCGGCCCAGCTTGACGGCGGGCGCACCGCCCCAGCGCTGGCCGGTCGGCACCTGGCCGGTGACGCTGGAGCCGGCCGCCACCTGGGCGCGCTTGCCGACCCGGGCGCCGGGCAGCAGCGTCGAGCGGGTGCCGACCACGGCACCGGAGCCGATCTTGACCTGGCCGATCAGCAGCCGGTCGCCGTCCAGCCAGTAGCCGCACAGGTCCACCTCGGCCTCGACCGCGCAGCCGCGGCCCAGCTTCAGCATCCCGGTGACCGGCGGTAGCGAGTGCAGGTCCACCTCGGGCGCGACCTTGGCGCCCAGCGCCCGGGCGTAGCGCGTCAGCCAGGCCCCGGACAGCGAGTCCGCGCCGCTCAGCTCGGCGAGCCGCTCCGCGGTCCACAGCCGCAGGTGCACGGAGCCGCCGCGCGGGTGACTGCCCGGGCGCACGCCGCGCAGCAGCAGCCGGGCGCCGCCCGCCGCGACGGCCAGCCGGCCCGGCGGGGTGTACAGCGCGAGTGCGCCCGCGCCGACCCACCACCAGGAGGCGCTCGGCGCCCACGGGTAGTCGCCGAGGTGGCCGAGCAGGTTCCCGGCGGCCAGCACGGCGACCGTCCAACGCAGGCCGACGACGGTGAACAGCGGGAGGAGCAGGAGCAGCTGGAGCAGCTTGGCCCTGGTCGGGACGAGGGCGACGGTCCTCGCCTCGGCGCTCTCGCCGGCGGTGCGCTCCAGGTGCCGGGCGAGCTTGCGCAGCGTCGGGTGCTGGTAGATGTCCAGCACGGCCGCGCTCGGGTAGCGGGTGCGCAGCAGGGTGGTCAGCCGGGCGGCGGCCAGGCTGCCGCCGCCGATCGCGAAGAAGTCGTCGCGCGGGCCGCCGACCCGGACGCCGAGGATCTCCGCCCACTGCTCGGCCAGCCAGGCCTCGGTGCCGTACAGCTGCTCGGCGGGGCCGGCGGCCTCCAGCTCGGGCAGCGGCCACGGCAGGGCGTTGCGGTCGACCTTGCCGGAGGTCCGGGTGGGCAGGGACTCGACGGTCGCCAGCAGCGGCACGAGGGCGGCGGGCAGCTCGGCGCGCAGCCGCTCCACGGCCTGCTCCCGGTCGAAGCCGTCCTGGACCACCAGGTAGCCGACCAGCAGCTGGTTGCCGCCGCGGGCGGTGCGGACGGCGGCCGCCGCGCCCGCCACGCCGGGCAGGGCCTGGAGGGCCGCGTCGACCTCGCCGAGCTCGATCCGGCGGCCGCCCAGCTTGATCTGCTCGTCGGTGCGGCCGAGGAACAGCAGGCCGGCCGGGTCCGCCTGGACGAGGTCGCCGCTGCGGTAGGCGCGCTCCCAGCCCAGCGAGGGCAGCGGCGCGTACTTCTCGGCGTCCTTCTCCGGGTCGAGGTAGCGGGCCAGGCCCACCCCGCCGATCACCAGCTGCCCGGTGCCGCCGGCGGTGACCGGCAGGCCCGCCTCGTCCACCACGGCGAGGTCCCAGCCGTCCAGCGGCAGGCCGATCCGCACCGGGCCCTCGCCGGTCAGCAGGGCGGCGCAGGCGACCACGGTGGCCTCGGTGGGGCCGTAGGTGTTCCACACCTCGCGGCCCTCGGTGACCAGGCGCTGCACCAGCTCGGGCGGGCACGCCTCGCCGCCGAAGATCAGCAGCCGCACCTCGTTGAGGGCCTCGGCCGGCCACAGCGCGGCCAGCGTCGGCACGGTGGAGACCACGGTGATCTCCTGCTCGGCCAGCCAGGGGCCGAGGTCGGCGCCGCTGCGCACCTGGGAGCGGGGCACCGGCACCAGGCAGGCGCCGTGCCGCCAGGCCAGCCACATCTCCTCGCAGGAGGCGTCGAAGGCCACCGAGAGCCCGGCCATCACGCGGTCGCCGGGGCCGATCGGCTCCTCCCGGAGGAAGAGCGCGGCCTCGGCGTCCACGAAGGCGGCGGCGTTGCGGTGGGTGACGGCCACGCCCTTGGGCTTGCCGGTCGAGCCGGAGGTGAAGATGATCCAGGCATCGTCGGCGGGGGTGGGGCGGCGCTCCAGCGCGGGTGCGCGCTCGGTGCCGGTGACCGCCAGGGAGCGGCCGGCGCCCAGCACGGCGGCGACGCCGGCCTCGCCGAAGACCAGCTCGGCGCGCTCGTCCGGGTCCTCGGCGTCCACCGGGACGTAGGCGGCGCCGGCGGCGAGCACCGCGAGGATCGCGACGTACAGGTCGTTGGTGCCGGAGGGCACGCGCACGCCGACCCGGTCGCCCGGGCCGATCCCGGCGGCGGCCAGCCGACGGCGCAACTGCTCGACCTCGGCGGCCAGCGCGCGGTAGCTGAGCACGGTGCGCCCGTCGTCCAGGGCGGACTCGTCGGGGTGGGCCTGCACGGTGGCGTCCAGCACGTCGACCAGGGTGCGCGGGGCGGGGGCCGGGCGTCCGGGGAACAGGGCGCGGGCCGGTGCCGTGGGGGCGGGGCCGGGCGGGACGGGACCGGTGGCCTCGACGGGCCCGGCCTGCGGTGCCGGGGCCTGCGGCGGCGTCGGGTCCTGCCCCGGGTGGCTCGGTTCAGCTGTCATGGCAGCCGTGCGCTCCTCGTCCTCGCCCCGTTCCGACCGATGCCCGGCCCCCGGGGCGGTGGGAGCACCGCCTGACCGGGTGACCCCACTCCGGGGCCGGAGCGGACAACCCGACCGATGGTAGCCCCGGTGCGGCGGCCCGGCAGGAGCTGCGACTCGGCCCAACTGGCGCCGGAACGGCGCGAACTGATGCATCGTCAGTCGACAACTGGCTTGTTCCGTCATGGATGTGACGGAGTATCAATCGAATTGACGGCTCGTCAGCTCGAATCCCGGACCGTGACCCATGCCACAGTGGATGCTGCTCCCTCCGGGTGTCCGGGGCGGCGGGCGCGGGTGTCCGGGCCGGTCGTGCCGGTCGGGCTCCGGCCCGCCGCGGGTTCCGCCGGGCGCGCCGGTGCGGCGCCCGGCGGTCAGCGGAACCGGTGCAGGTTCCCGCCGAGGAAGTCCTCCAGGGTGCGCGGTGTGCGTCCGGCGAGGCGCTGGAAGGTGTCGTCCGGGGTCTCCTTGCGGACCCCCGCGAGCTGCTGGATCTCCACCACGTGGCTGGCCAGCCAGTGCGGCATCCCGGCCCGGTCGACCAGGTGGGCGTGCAGCTCGGACGGGCTCAGGTCGAGGTAGCGGACCGGCCGGCCGAGCAGCTCGCCCAGCAGCGCGGTGAGCTCCGGGTGGCTGTAGGCCCGCCCCCCGGTGAGCGGATAGGTGCCGCCGGCCAGCTCGGGGCGGGTGAGCACCGCGGCCGCCGCGTCCCCGATGTCCCGGACGTCCACGTAGTTGCGGCGCGCCTGCCCGAGTGCACCGTGCACCACCCCGGCGGCGGCGATGCCGGGCGCCAGGAGCAGCAGCTTCTGCATGAACGCGTACGGGCGCAGCACGGTGGTGGTGACACCCGAGGAGCGCAGCCGTTCCTCGACCAGGTGGTGGCCGCGGGAGACGGCGACGGGGGAGTCCGGCTCGGCGGCCGGCGCGGAGACCTTGACGATGTGCTCCACGCCGCAGTCGAGTGCCGCTTCGATCGCGTTCAGCTCGTTCCGGACCTGCTGCGGGCCGTTGGCCATGGTGAGGAAGAGCTGGTGGGCGCCGTGGAAGGCCGCGCGCAGGGAGGCCGGGGCGGCGGCGTCCGCCGGCAGGGGGGTGGTCCGGGCGAGAGTGCGCTCGTCGAGGGTGGCGGCCAGACCGGCGGGGTCGCGGCTGAGGGCGCGGCTCGGTGCGCCGAGGGTGGCGAGGCTGCGCAGGGTGGCGCCGCCGGTGGCGCCGGTGGCGCCCATGATGACGATCATGACGTCTGCCTTTCGCGGTGGGACGCGGTGGGAAGTCGGTGCTGTGCGACGCGGGCCGGGCGGCTGCCGCGCCAGTGCCAGGTGGTGACGGCGGCGGCGATCGCCGCGGAGAGCGGGAGGTCGATCGGCAGCCGGTGCGGCCAGGGGCTGTCGGCGAACGCCGGGGCCAGCGGCAGCCAGCGGGCGGCGGCCAGGCCGACACCGAGGCCGAGTGCGGCGGCGAGCAGTCCGAGGGTCGCGGCCGCGAGGGCGCGCGGTGTCCGGGCCGGCCGGAGGCGGACGGGGCGGCGGCGCAGCACGGCGCCGAGTGCGGCGGCGACCAGGGCTGAGCTGCCGCCGATGGTGGTGAGTGCAGCGGCCACCAGCTGGGGTTGGCCGCTGACGGCTCCGCCGGCCCCGGCCATCGCGGCCGGCATCGCGTAGGCGAGCAGGACCTCGCGCCACAGCACGAAGGGCGGGGGAGCCCCGGGGGCTTTCCTGCTCACGGGGGCAGTTCTCCCTTCCATATTGTTAGGTACCTAAGTATTTGTATTTAGGGGCCTAACTATTGGGGCTGGGGAAGGGCGGGCCGCCGTCCGGCGGCCCGCCTCGGGGCGGGTCAGTCCTCGGTGAGTGCGCTCATGCCGGCGACCACTCGGGCCAGCAGGTCGAGGAAGGTGCTCCGTTCCTCGACGGAGAGCCCCCCGACCAGCGCCTGCATCCGCGCGTAGTGCTCGGGGGCCAGCTCCCGCAGTCGGTCGGCGCCCCGTGCGGTGAGGATCACCACGTTGCCGCGGCCGTCCTCGGTCGACGGTCGGCGGGCCACCAGGCCCTCCCGCTCCAGGCCGTCGACCAGGCCGGTCACGGTCGCCCGGGAGACGCCGAGGCTCGCCGCGAGCTGGGAGGGCGACTTCTCGCCGCCGTGGTCCTCCAGGTCCGCCAGCAGCCGGTAGCGGCCGGTGGAGAGCCCGAAGCGACCGAAGTGCACCTCGCCGGCCTGGGTGATCCGGGCGCCCGCCGCCATCAGCCGGGCTGCCACCAGCACCGCCTGCGGATCGGCGGAGAGGCCGTAGCGGGCGATCTGGCGGCGTGCCTGGTCGAGGCTGGGGGCGGCCGGACCGCCCGCGGAGGAGTGCTGGGTCACGAAAACCAATATGGTGCCTAACCTGATTGCCGGTCAAGCCGGGGTGCCGGACTGTTCCTAGGCGGCACGAGGGGCGATCCGGGGCGGCGTCCAGTCGGCGTGCCGCAGAGCGCCGCGGACCATCGCGCCGGGCGGGGCGAGCCGGATCGCGGCGTTGCGCAGGCCGATCGCCAGCGGATTGGCGAGCTGCTGGCCCATCCGGCCGGCCCGGCGGGCGTCCCGGGCGACGGTCTGGCTGCGCGGACGGCGGGCCGCGTCGTACCGGGCGAGCCCGCCCTCGACCGTCCTGGCCCCGGCGAGCGCCGCGGCCAGGGTCACCGCGTCCTCCAGGGCCTGGCAGGCGCCCTGGCCGAGGAAGGGCGTCATGGCGTGCGCCGCGTCGCCGAGCAGGGCGATCCGCCCCGCGACGTAGGAGGGCAGCGGTGTGGCCAGCTCGTGGACGTCGTGGTGCAGCACCGCCTCGGGGCGGGTCGCGGCCAGGAGTGCGGGGATCGGCTCGTGCCAGCGCGCGAAGCGGCGGCGGACCTCGGCCAGCGGGTCCCGGTAGCGGACCCCGGGCGGGGCGTTCAGGACCGCGTGCCACTCGGCGGTGCCGTCCGGGAAGGCGATGTGGCCGAACTCGGCGCCGGGGCCCCAGGTCAGCTCGAAGTCGGCCTCCAGGCCGTCGACCGGGCGCTCGGTGATCGCCCGCAGCACCGTCGAGCCGCTGTAGGCGGGCCCGGGGTGGCCGGGGAACAGTCGGCGCCGGAGCCGGCTGTTGACGCCGTCGGCCGCCACCAGGAGGTCGGCCTCCAGGTGGTCTGCCTCCAGGGCGTCTGCCTTCCGGGCGGCGCCGCGGAACCCGGCCCGCACCCGGAACGGCCGGGTGGTGTCCACCTCCGTCACCTCGGCGCCGACGAGGAGGGACTCGGCGGGCAGCGCCTCGCGCAGGATGCGGTGCAGGGCCGCGCGGGGGATCCCGACGATCGGGGCGCCCAGCTCGCGCTCCAGCGCCGCGCCGTCCATCGCGGCGAGCCGGCGTCCGTCCGGGGTCCGGGTGCCGCCGGTGTACTGGCGGCGGGCGGCCGCCTCGACCGCCTCGCCGACCCCGAGGGCGGCGAGCGCGCGCATCCCGTTGGCGGCCAGCGAGATGCCGGCGCCCGCGTCGTCCAGGACGGCCGACCGTTCGACCACGGTCACCTCCCACCCTGCCAGCCGGAGCCCGATCGCGGCCGCCAGTCCGCCGATCCCGCCCCCGACCACCACCGCGCTGCTGCTGCTCATGCCCGGTCCTTCCCGTGTCGCCGCACTGTTTTCTACAGCTGTAGAAGGAGCGTACTACGGGGCTGACGGCAGGTGGACGGGGGTGGGGCGGTGCGGGTCGTTGCGGGGCGGGGGTGGTGCGGGCCGGGCGCCGGGGCCCGGTAGAAAGGGGGGATGCGGCGACACGAGGACCAGGGGCAGGGCGATGCGGGGCGGTCGGACCGGCGGACGGTGCTGGCGGACGCCGCGATCGGGGTGCTGGCGGACCTCGGCGTGCGCGGACTGACCCACCGGGCCGTCGACGCGGCGGCCGGGCTGCCGGTCGGAACCACCTCGGCCTACCTGCGGACCAGGCAGGCGCTGCTCACCGCGCTGGTGCGGCGGCTGGTGGAGCTGGACCAGGGCGAGCTGCACACCCTGGGTGAGCTGGTACCGGTCCGTACGGAGGAGGAACTGGCCGACGGGATCGCGGAGTTGATGCGGCGGCGACTGTCCGGCGAGGGGCGCCGGCGCTCGCTGGCCCGGTACGCCTGCGCGGTGGAGAGCGTCCGGGACCCCGAGCTGCGCGAGATCCTCGTCCCCCGGGAGAACGCCGGGCGCGCCGCCGTCCGGGCCTTCCTCGCCGACCGGGGCGTGGCCGATCCCGACGGGCGGACCACCACGCTGCTGGCCTGTGTCGACGGGCTGGTCTTCGAGCACCTGGTGGGCGGTGGCGAACCCGTGCCCGACGCGATCCGGGGGCTGGTCGCGGCAGCCCTGCGGGACGCGCCGCCTCGGGCCGAGGAGCGACGCCCGGGGTGACGCGGCCTCAGGCCCGTCAGGGAACGCCGATGGTCAATCAACCGTCAAGTTGGTTCATTCACAGAATATTTCACGGCGCGTCGTCCGTCGAGCGGATTATTTACGCCGCTCTCAGGTCTTCCCACGGAGATCGCCGGCTGACAGGCTGGGGCCGCCCTTTTCAGTTCGGAGGAGGTTCCTTGTCCCGCATATCCACGCTGGCCGGAGCGGTCACCTGCGCTCTCGCACTTGTCACCGGTACCGCCGTCGCCGCGTCGGCGGCGCCCGTCGACCAGGCCCCGGGCCTGGCCGAGGCGAAGGTCGCCCCGGTTGCCTGGACGCCGTGCAACCCCGACCCGAGCAAGCCGGACCCCGGCATCTACGACTGCGCCGTCTACCCCGTGCCGCTGGACTACGACAACCCGTCGGGCGAGAAGATCGGCATCGCCATGATGCGGCGGCGGGCGAGTGACCCGTCGAAGCGGATCGGCTCGCTGTTCCTCAACCCCGGCGGCCCGGGCGGCAGCGGCTACCTGTGGGCGACGACCACCCGCTTCGGCGCCGAGGTGCAGTCCAAGTTCGACCTGGTCGGCTTCGACCCGCGCGGCGTGGCGCGGAGCAACCCGCTCAAGTGCTTCAAGACCCAGGAGGAGGCCGACGCCGTCACCAACCGCATGGTCGGCGTGCCGGTCACCAAGGCCGAGATCGACGAGACGCTGGACGCGGACCAGGACTACACCGACGCGTGCAGCAAGAACGCCGGCCCGCTGATCGAGCACATGTCGACCATCAACGTGGTGCGCGACCTCGACCGGATGCGCCGCGCGGTGGGCGACGCCCAGCTCACCTTCGCCGGGTTCTCCTACGGCACCCTGATCGGTTCGACGTACGCCAACATGTACCCGAACAAGGTCCGGGCGATCATCGTCGACGGCAACGTCGACCCCAACCTGCGCCTGCACAACGGCCTGGAGTACGACCGCCAGCGGGCGAACGGCTTCGAGCTGGCCCTGGACGAGTTCCTCAAGCGCTGCCAGGCCGCCGGCGCCCCGCGCTGCGCCTTCGGCGAGGGCGACACCCGCGCCAAGTTCGACCAGCTCCGCGACCACCTGCGGACCAGCCCGGTCACGCTGCCGGACGGCTCCAAGGTGACGCTGTCCAGCTTCACCGGCGAGGTGGCCAGCGCCCTCTACTCGCAGGCCAAGCTGGCCCCGCTGGCCAAGTCCCTCCAGGCGACCTACCAGGCGTTCCGGAAGCCGGCCGCGACCGCCCTGCTCGCCCCGCAGGCCGAGGCCGTGGACGAGGACGCCAAGCTGCTCTCGGTGGAGGTGCCCCGCACCGCGCTGCGCGAGGCCCCGGTCGACTCCGAGTACACCGCGGACGACTCCTACCTGGCCGTCAACTGCCAGGACAAGCCGTACCCGTCCAACGACCGGGTGTTCGCCAGCGCGGCCAAGGCCTGGGAGAAGGAGATGCCGACCTTCGGCCGCTACCAGGCCTTCGACGCGCCCGCGTGCGCGAGCTGGCCGGCCCCGGCCCGGGACGCCGAGCGCTTCTCCGGCCCGTGGAACAAGAAGACCTCCAACACCGTGATGGTGATCGGCAACCTCTACGACCCGGCCACCCAGTACAAGTTCGCCCAGCGGATGCAGCAGGAGCTGGGCAACGCGGTGCTGGTCAGCGTGGACTCGATCGAGCACTGCGCGGTGGGCCGCAGCAAGGCGCTGAACCAGCTGGTCACCCGCTACCTGGTGGACGGCACCGCGCCGGCGCCCGGCCAGCTGCTGAAGCCGGACGCGGAGATCTTCCCGGCGGTCTGACGGAACGGCCCCCGGTGGCCCGGGGGAGGAGTTGACGGGGGGGGGGGGGGGGGGGGGGGGCCGCCCCCCCCCCCCCGGGGTTACGGCGACGCCCCCCAGGGCCCCGGCCGACCGGGGAATTGCTCGGGATATAGTGGGGGAAACCCCCGGGCAATGCTA